>JAYRYA010000030.1:0-49320 GCA_041917255.1 Zoogloea sp. | reverse complement strand
CCGTGCGGCCTTGCCGCTCTGGAATCACTTCTATAACTGGCATCGACCCCACCACGGCATCGGCTGCCAAACCCCCAGCTCTCGGCTACCAGGGAACGGAAACAACGTCTTGACTCTTCACAACTAGGCACGACAAGAGGGTGATGACCGGACGGTAACGAAACCTGACAAAACCTGATGAGGGGTAAGCCGTAAGCCCCCGGCCATCCGCTCTCGAGCGTGTTTCAGGCTGACTCCCGCTTCCACCGATGACTGAAGCGGGGGGCGTAGCACCCTCAGCGCCTTCTCTGGAACCACGGCGGAGGCGGTGAGATTCGAACTCACGAACGGTGCTCACCCTCATCTCCGTAGTTCAATGGATAGAACGGGCGACATACCGGGTTCGAACCAGTGACCACTCGAACCACAATCCCGCGCTCTACCAACTGAGCCTTCGCACGATTCGGCGCAGGGAGACCTAACGTATCTCGAAGGACTTCCCCGTCAAGTACCGTTTTCCGATGACCGGCCAGCGCTTACAAGGCGCTTACACGAACCCCAAAAACAAAAAGGCCAACCCTCTCGGATTGGCCTAAGTGCTTGATTCTGTTGGTGGTGATGGGCGGAGTCGAACCGCCGACCTACGGGTTATGAATCCGTCGCTCTAACCATCTGAGCTACATCACCAACCTGAGCCCGCTATAATAGAGTTTTAGAGCACCTCGGTCAACACGAAATGAAGAAGCTTTATATCCGAACCTTTGGCTGTCAGATGAACGAATACGACTCGGACAAGATGGCGGATGTGCTCGGAGCTGCAGATGGGCTGGAGAAGACCGACAACCCCGAAGAGGCGGACGTGATCCTCTTCAATACCTGTTCGGTGCGTGAGAAGGCGCAGGAGAAGGTCTTCCACGATCTGGGTCGGGTCAAGCACCTCAAGCAGAAGAACCCCGATCTGATCATCGGTGTGGGCGGTTGCGTGGCGAGCCAGGAGGGCGAGGCGATTGTCGCGCGGGCCCCGTATGTGGATCTGGTGTTCGGGCCGCAAACCTTGCATCGCCTGCCCAAGCTGATTGCCGAGCGCAAGTCGTCGGGGCGCTCGCAGGTGGATATCTCGTTCCCCGAGATCGAGAAGTTCGACAACCTGCCGCCGGCACGGGTGGAGGGGGCGAGCGCCTTCGTGTCGATCATGGAAGGCTGTTCAAAATATTGCACTTTCTGCATCGTGCCCTACACCCGCGGAGATGAAATCTACCGTCCGCTGGCTGATGTGCTGGCCGAAGTGGCCGGGCTGGCGGCGCAGGGCGTGAAGGAGGTGACGCTCCTCGGCCAGAACGTGAATGCCTGGCGCGCACCCGTCGATGGCGACGGTGGCGAGATGGCCGACTTTGCCTTCCTGCTCGAGTGTGTGCATGACATTCCTGGCATCGAGCGCCTGCGCTACACCACGTCTCATCCGCGTGAGATGACGCAGCGCGTCGTCGATGCCTACGCCAGGCTGCCCAAGCTGGTGTCGCATCTGCACCTGCCGGTGCAAGCGGGTTCGGACCGCGTGCTGGCGGCAATGAAGCGCGGCTACACGGCGCTGGAGTACAAATCGCTGGTGCGTCGCCTGCGTGCGGCGCGGCCGGATATCTCCCTGTCGTCCGACTTCATCGTCGGTTTCCCGGGCGAGACCGAGGCGGATTTCGAGGCGACGATGAAGCTGATCGACGATCTCAAGTTCGATACTTCCTTCAGCTTTGTGTATAGCTCGCGCCCCGGCACGCCAGCTTCCGATCTGCCCGACGATACGCCGGCCGACGTCAAGCTTGCCCGCCTCGCCCGTCTGCAGAAGCGCATCGAGGAGCACGCCGCCGAAATCAGCGCCAGCATGGTCGGCAGCGTTCAGCGGATTCTGGTCGAAGGGCCGTCGAAGAAGGATCCGAACGAGCTCGCCGGGCGAACCGACAACAACCGCGTCGTCAACTTCGCCGGCAACCCGCGTCTGGTGGGAAATTTCGTCGATGTGACGATCACCTCCGCGTTGCCGCACTCGCTGCGCGGCGAGATCGTCGTGAAGGATTGATCGGCCGAATGACGATCCGATCGTGACAGGCTCTTTCCTGCCGGGCGCGGGTCTGGCAGCATGTTTCCAATGAAGCCAACCGAAATCACGCTGCATCCCCTCGACAACCTGCGCCTTGCCAATCTGTGCGGCGCGCTCGACGAGAACATCCGCCAGATTGAAACCGCTTTCGACGTGACCATCGCCCGTCGGGGCGAGCGGTTCACGCTCCATGGCGAGTCACCGCAGGCTCATGTTGCGGCGCGCGCCTTGAGGCATTTCTACGACAGATCCGACGCGCCCCTGTCGGTGGACGACATCCAGCTCGGGCTGATCGAGCTGGCAAACCTGTCCCAGGCCAACCCGCCGGCGCCGGCGCTACTCACGCGCAAGAGCGAACTCCATGGCCGTACGCCGCGGCAGGTGGAGTACATCCGCCAGATTCAGGAGCATGACATCACTTTCGGCGTCGGGCCTGCGGGTACGGGCAAGACGTACCTGGCCGTGGCCAGCGCCGTCGATGCCTTCGAGCGGGAGCATGTCGAGCGTATCGTCCTCACCCGTCCGGCAGTCGAGGCCGGCGAGAGGCTGGGCTTCCTGCCGGGCGATCTGGCCCAGAAGGTGGATCCGTACCTGCGCCCGCTCTATGACGCGCTGTACGATCTGATGGGCTTTGATCGCGTCACCAAGCTCTTCGAGCGTGGCTGCATCGAGATCGCGCCGCTGGCCTTCATGCGCGGGCGCACCCTGTCGCGAGCGTTCATCATCCTGGATGAAGCCCAGAACACCTCGCCCGAACAGATGAAGATGTTCCTCACCCGCATCGGCATCGGCTCGCGGGCGGTGATCACCGGCGACCTGACCCAGGTGGATCTTCCTCGCGGCCAGAAAAGCGGCCTGGGCGAAGCCGTCCAGGTGCTCGCCGACGTGCGTGGTGTGGCCTTCACGCATTTCCTGAAGGAAGACGTGGTGCGCCATCCCCTCGTTGCCCGCATCGTCGATGCCTACGAAAAACACAGCCAGCGCAACCAGCAACAGCAGACCCAGCAATGACCCAACCCAAGCTGCCCCGCCGACTCGACCTTTCGGTGCAATACGCCTGTAACCGCGAGGGCGTACCCTCGCGGGTCGATTTCCGACGCTGGCTGCGTGCCGCAGAGTCTGGCGCCGCACGGATCACCGTGCGCATCGTCGATGAGGACGAAGGGCGCGAACTCAACCGCGATTACCGCGGCAAGGATTACGCCACCAATGTGCTCACCTTTGCCTATGATGAAGGCGAGGACATGCCGTTGCCCGAAGGCCTGCCGCTGATGGGCGATCTGGTGCTGTGCCGGCAGGTGGTCGAGCGCGAGGCCGTCGAGCAGGGCAAGCCGCTGGATGCGCATTACGCCCATTTATCCGTGCATGGTATGCTGCATTTGCAGGGCTTCGACCACATGGAGGATGCCGAGGCTGAAGAGATGGAAGCGCGGGAGCGCGAAATCCTTGCCGGCCTGGGATATTCCGACCCGTACGCGGGAGAGCGATGATCCGGCGGGATGAGCAATGCGCCATGGGCGATGAGTCGAAACCTCGATTCATCGCCCATCGCCCATTTCTCATCAACCCTTTTTATGGAACCCTCCAGTAGTAAACCGTCCTTGCTAGAACGGCTTTCCGCCCTCCTGACCCGGGAGCCGGAAGACCGCGAAGAACTTCTGCACCTTCTGCACGCCGCCCACGACCGCAATCTGTTTGATGCGGACGCCCTGGCGATCATCGAAGGTGCGCTCCAGGTGTCCGAGATGCAGGTGCGCGACGTGATGGTTCCCCGCGCGCAGATGGATGTCGTCAATCTTGCCGATTCCGTCGAGGACATCACCCGCTTTGCCATCGGCGCGGCCCACTCCCGCTTTCCTGTCATCGGCGAAGGCAAGGACGACGTGCTCGGCGTGCTGCTGGCCAAGGATCTGCTGCGGGTCTTTGCCGGCGAATCCTTCAACCTCCGCGAGATGCTCCGCCCGGCGGTGTTCGTCCCCGAATCGAAGCGTCTCAACGTGCTGCTGCGGGATTTCCGCGTCAGCCGCAACCACATGGCGATCGTGGTGGATGAATACGGCGGCGTCGCCGGGCTCGTCACCATCGAGGACGTGCTTGAGCAGATCGTCGGCGACATCGAAGACGAATACGACTTCGACGAGACCGCCGACAACATCCGCATCGATCAGGCGGGTCGCTACCGGGTCAAGGCCGGCACCGAGATCGAGGACTTCAACGAAGCTTTCGGCTGCGAGTTCAGCGATAGCGAATACGACACCGTCGGCGGTCTGCTGATCCGCAAGCTGGGGCGCCTGCCCAAGCGCAACGAGGTCGTCGAACTCGAAGGCCTGCGCTTCCAGGTGCTGCGTGCCGACAGCCGGCGCATCCATTCATTGCTGGTCGAGCGCTTGCCCGACACCGATACGGTCGGCGGCTGATGGCCTGGCTGCGTCTCGTCGGGGCCTTCCTGGCCGGAGGGGCTTCGGTACTTGCCTATGCGCCGGTCGGTTGGTTTCCCCTGGTGTTCGTCGCGCTTGGCGTGCTGTTCTGGCTACTTGGGCCGGGCGCGCCCGCCCGACTGCGCTCGGCTTCGCCGGGGCGTCGAGCCCGGGCGGGCTTCACCACTGCGTTCGCCTGGGGGCTCGGGGCGATGCTCGGCGGCGTCTCCTGGCTTTATGTGGCGCTCAACCGCTTTGGCGGCATGCCGGTCCCGCTGGCTGCGCTGGCCATTCTGTTGTTCTGTGCGCTGGTCGGTTTTTTTGCCGGCCTGGCCGGCGCCGCCTTCGGCGGGCTGCGCCGGGGCAGGGCGGTGCCCGATGCGGTGCTCTTTGCAGCGGCGTGGCTGATCTTCGAATGGACGCGCGGCTGGATCTTCACCGGCTTCCCGTGGCTGGCCGTGGGCTACAGCCAGACACCGCCCAGCCCGCTGGCCGGGTTTGCGCCGGTGATCGGCGTGTTCGGCTTGGGCGGGTTGGTTGCGCTGGTGTCGGCACTGACAGTCGCCGCGTTGGTCGAGCGGCGCTGGCAGGCGCTCGCTGGCGCGCTGCTCGTCGTTGCTGCGGGCGTCGGGCTTCGCCAGGTCGCCTGGACGGCGCCGGTGGGCGAGCCCGTCAGGGTGGCGCTGCTGCAGACCAACATCGAACAGCGCCTCAAGTGGCGGCCCGAGATGCTCCAGCATTGGCTCGACCGCAACCTGACGATGGTCCGCGACAACCCCGCGCAGATCGTCGTGCTGCCCGAGACCACCATCCCGCTCCTCATCGATTACCTGCCGCCGGGCTACCTGGAGGCCGTCGGACGCAGCGCGGCCAGCCACGGCGGTGACGTGATCCTCGGCACCTTCACCCGTGACGCGGAAGGCCACATCTTCAACGCGGCGATCAGCCTCGGCGCATCGCCCTCGGGCCATTACGCCAAGCAGCATCTGGTGCCCTTTGGCGAATACTCGCCGCCGATGTTCCGCTGGTTCTACGATCTGGTGAATATCCCGATGGCCGACCAGACGCGCGGCCCGGAACGCCAGCCGCCGCTGGCCCTTGCCGGGCAGAAGGTGGCGATCAACATCTGCTACGAAGACGTGTTTGGTGAGGAGCTGATCCGCAGCCTGCCCGAGGCCACGCTGATGCTCAACCTCTCCAACCTCGCGTGGTACGGCGATTCCTTCGCCCAGCCCCAGCACCTGCAGATCGCCCGGCTGCGCGCGCTGGAAACCGGGCGGCCGATGCTGCGCAGCACCAACACCGGCATGACCGCGCTGGTGATGCCCGACGGCCAGGTGGCGGATGTGCTGCCGCCCTTCGAGGCTGGCGCGCTGCACGTCGAGGTGCGTGGCTACCAGGGCCTGACGCCCTACGCCCGCTGGGGCAACCTGCCAGCCGTCTGCATCGCGCTGCTGGCCATCACCGTGGCTGCCGCAACCCGGAAACGCAGCTGAGCGGGCGATCCGGACGCGCGAACTGTCCGGACTGGATCAAGAAACCAGGCGGCAGTCCGGCGTATCATCGGGCTGCCGCCGTTTTTTTGGCTTGCCGACAACACCGACAAAACAAGACATCAGGAGAAGAACCCATGAGCGACCAGATCAAGTATCTGCTCGACGAATCCCGCATGCCCAAGGCCTGGTACAACATCGCCGCCGATCTGCCGGTGCCGCTGCCGCCGCCGTTGCACCCCGGCACGCTCAAGCCGCTGGGCCCCGATGATCTGGCGCCGATTTTCCCGAACGCGATCATCGCCCAGGAGATGTCCACCGAGCGCTACATCGACATTCCCGAGCCCGTGCGTGACGTGCTGTGCCAGTGGCGCCCGAGCCCACTGTTCCGCGCCCGCCGACTTGAAAAGCTGCTCGGCACCCCGGCGAAGATCTACTTCAAGTACGAAGGCGTGTCGCCCGCCGGCAGCCACAAACCCAACTCCGCCGTGCCGCAGGCCTGGTACAACGCCCAGGAGGGCGTGAAGCGCCTCGCCACCGAAACCGGCGCGGGCCAGTGGGGCTCGTCGCTGGCCTACGCGGGCGGCTTGTTCGGGCTGGACGTGACGGTCTTCCAGGTGCGTGTTTCCTACGATCAGAAGCCCTATCGCCGTGCCCTGATGGAAACCTGGGGCGCCCGGTGCATCCCGTCGCCGTCGCCCGAGACCGATTACGGCCGCGCGGTGCTCGCCGAGCATCCGGACCACATTGGCTCCCTGGGCATCGCGATCTCCGAGGCTGTCGAGGTGGCCGCCAAGAACGACGACACCAAGTACGCGCTGGGCTCGGTGCTCAACCACGTGCTGCTGCACCAGACCATCGTCGGCGAAGAGGCCATCATGCAGATGGAAATGGCCGGTGACGACCCGGACGTGGTCATCAGCTGCGTCGGCGGCGGCTCCAACTTTGCCGGCATTGCCTTCCCCTTCCTGGGCCAGCAGCTGCGCGGTGAAACCACCAAGAAGCGCCGCATCGTGGCGGTCGAGCCCTCGGCCTGTCCGTCGCTGTCCCGCGGCAAGTACGCCTACGACTTCGGCGACACCGCCCACCTCACGCCGCTGGTCAAGATGCACACCCTCGGCAGTGACTTCACCCCGCCCGGCCTGCACGCCGGCGGCCTGCGCTACCACGGCATGGCGCCGCTGGTGAGCCACGTGATGGAGCTGGGCCTCATCGAAGCCCAGGCCTATGGTCAGACCTCGTGCTTCGAAGCGGGCGTGATGTTCGCCCGCGCCGAGGGCATCGTGCCGGCCCCCGAATCCACCCACGCGATCCGCGGTGCGATCCAGGAGGCCCTGCGCTGCAAGGCCGAAGGCAAGCGCGAGACCATCCTGTTCTGCCTCTCAGGCCACGGCCACTTCGATATGACCTCCTACACCAACTACCTCTCCGGCAAGCTGGTGGATCAGGCCTACGACGAGAAGGAACTGGCGATGGCCCTGTCGATGCTGCCAAAGGTCGACGCCTGACGGTGCTTGCGGCGGCCCGGGCAGCGGCTGCCGCGCTGAACCTGCAGGGTCGGGCGAAGATCCGACCCTGCGAATCGCTTCACTCTGCCACGCCATGACTGAACCTACGCCCCACGACTGGCATGCCCGTTCTCACGACGAGGCATTCGCTGCCCTGGCTTCGAGCGCCGACACGGGGCTCGGCGAAAGCTGCGCAGCCGAACGCCTTGCCCGCCACGGCCCCAACCGCATCGACGCCAAGGCCGGGCGCGGCCCGCTATTACGCCTGGCCTTGCAGTTCCACCAGCCGCTGATCTACATCCTGATTGTCAGCGGATCTGTTGCCGCCTTCCTTGGCGAATGGGCCGACGCCGGGGTGATCTTCGGGGTGGTGCTGGTCAATGCGTTGATCGGTTTCATCCAGGAAGGCCGTGCCGAGGACGCCCTGGCAGCGCTCGCCCGCAGCGTTGCCAGCGATGTGACCGTGCTGCGGGAATCCCGTCGCCGTCGGGTCGATGCCGCCGAACTCGTGCCCGGCGACGTGGTATGGCTGGCTGCCGGCGACAAGGTGCCGGCCGATCTGCGTCTCTTCGATGCGCGCGCGCTTCAGGTCACCGAGGCGTCGCTCACCGGTGAATCCACCGCCGTCGCCAAGCACGCAAACCCGCTGCCGGCCGACAGCGTGCTCGCCGACCGGGCCAACATGGCCTACGCCGGCACCCTCGTCGTGGCGGGGCAGGCCGGTGGGCTGGTGGTGGCCACCGGCCGCGCCACCGAGACCGGGCGCATCGCCGAGCTGCTCGACGCCACCGAAACCCTCGCCACGCCGCTCACCCGGGCGATGGAGCGCTTTTCCAACTTTCTGCTGGTCGTGATCCTCGGCCTCGCGGCCCTCGGCTTTGCGGTGGGCAGCCTGCGTGGCGAGCCGCTGCTCGACATGCTGATGGCGGCAGTGGCGCTGGCCGTCGGGGCGATCCCCGAAGGGCTGCCGGCGGCGATCACCGTCACCCTCGCCATCGGCGTGGCACGGATGGCGAAGCGCCGGGCCATCATCCGCCGGCTGCCCGCGGTCGAGACCTTGGGCAGCACCACGGTGATCTGCTCCGACAAGACCGGCACCCTCACCGAAAACCAGATGACCGTCCGCGCCCTCGTGGCCGGCGGCCTGCCGTTCGCGGTGGACGGGGACGGCTACGCACCGGAGGGTTCGGTGACGCTGGACGGCCAACCGGCGGCCGTCGCCGGTCCGCTCCGCGACCTGCTGCTGATCGGCGTGCTGTGCAACGACGCGGGCCTGACCGACAAGGACGGCGCGTGGACGATCACCGGTGACCCGACCGAGGCTGCGCTGCTGGTCGTGGCCCGCAAGGCGGGGCTGGATGAGCACCGCCTGCGCGCCGACTTCCCTCGCCTCGACGAGATCGCCTTCGACTCCGCGCGCCAGTACATGGCCAGCCTCCATCGCGTGGACGGCCAGCCGGTAGCGCTGGTCAAGGGCGCCCTGGAGGCGGTCCTGCCCCGCTGTGCCAGCCAGCTTGGGCCGGACGGCGAGCCCGTCGCCATCGACATGGACGCCATCGATGCCCAGGCCCGGGCGCTGGCCGCGGAGGGGCTGCGGGTGCTGGCCTTTGCCCGTGCCGAGGTGGATGGCGAGCGACTGGAAGAATCTGCCTTGGCCGGCGGGCTGTGCCTTGTCGGTCTGCAGGCGATGCTCGATCCCCCGCGCCAGGCGGCGCTTCGAGCGATCCAGGCCTGCGCCGCAGCCGGGGTGGCCGTCAAGATGATTACCGGCGACCACGCCGAGACCGCCCTCGCCATCGCCCGCAAGCTCGGCCTCGCCGACCCCGCCGCGCGTGCCGTCACCGGGCGTGAGCTTGCCGTGATGGACGACGCGGCGCTGCGGGCGGTCGTGGGCGAGGTGAACGTCTTCGCCAGGGTCGAGCCGGAACAGAAGCTGCGCCTCGTCCAGGCCCTGCAGGCTCGGGGCGACGTGGTGGCGATGACCGGCGACGGGGTGAACGACGCGCCGGCCCTGAAGGCAGCCGACATCGGCGTGGCGATGGGCGCCGGTGGCACCGAGGTGGCCAAGGACGCGGCGGCGATGGTGCTCACCGATGACAACTTCGCCACCATCGAGGCAGCCATCGAGGAAGGGCGGGGCGTTTACGACAACCTGGTCAAGTTCATCATCTGGACGCTGCCGACCAACTTCGGCGAGGGGCTGGTGATCCTCTTCGCGGTACTGGCCGGCACCACCCTGCCGATCACGCCGCTGCAGATCCTGTGGATCAACATGACCACCGCCGTGCTGCTGGGGATGGCGCTGGCGTTCGAGCCGATCCAGCGCGACGTGATGGGCCGACCACCGCGGGCGCCGGGTGCGCCCATCCTCGATGGGCGGCTGATCGGCCGCGTCGTGCTGGTGGGTGTGCTGCTGCTGGTGGCCGCCTTCGGGCTGTTCCTGCGCTGGCGCGCGCTGGGCGCGACGCTGGAGGAGGCGCGCACGGTGGCGGTGAATGTCTTTGTGGCGGGCGAGATCGCCTACCTCTTCAACTGCCGCAACCTGCGTGGGCCTTTCTGGTGTTGTGGGTGGTGGTCGAATCCCTGGTTCTGGGGAGGTGTTGGCGCGATGGTGGCGCTGCAGGCGCTATTCACCTATCTGCCGGCAATGAACAGGGTCTTTGAGTCGGCGCCGATTGATCCTGCGGCATGGCTGGAGATCGGCGCAGCCGCGGTGGCCACGGCGGTCGTGGTCGGGATTGAAAAACGCCTCGGCCGGGGCAGAGGCGGGTAACGCTGCGCTGATGTCTCAGACGCGGAATCGGGCGATCTGGTCCTTGAGGCCGCCGGCGATGCGTTCGAGGTTGGTGGCCGCATCGGCAGCGCCGCGGATGTTGGCGGTCGTGTTTTCCACCATGTGAGAGATCTCTTCGACCTGTTGTGCAATCGAGGTGCTCGCGGCGCTCTGTTCCTGGGTAGCGCTGGCGATTTCATGGGCGCGTCCCAGCGCTTGTTGCGCGCCGGATTCAATGGCCGTGAGGGCGGTTGAAGCGGCGGTGGCCAGCGAGATGCCATGATCCACTTCGGGCAGCGCGGCATTCATTGCCCGCACGGCATCGCCGGTGTCCCCCTGGATGCCGGTAATCATCTGCTCGATCTCGGTGGTGGCGGATGAAGTACGCTCGGCCAGCTTGCGGACCTCGTCGGCGACCACGGCAAATCCGCGGCCCTGTTCTCCGGCCCGGGCGGCCTCGATGGCGGCGTTCAGCGCCAGCAGATTGGTCTGGCCGGCGATCTCCTTGATGACGTTGGCGATGGACGACACCTCGCCGATGCGCTCTTCCAGGGCGCGGATCCTGTCGGAGGCACCGATGACGGTTTCCGACATCTTGCGGATCGCGCTTACCGCCTCTCCCACTCGCGTGCAGCCTTCGGCAGCCAGACGCATGGATTCCTGAGCGTTCAGTTCTGTTTCCCGGGCGCTGGCAGAGATGTGGCTGGAGCTGACGGTCAGCTCCTCCATGGCAGCGGCCATTGCGGCCGTGGCGTCCGACTGGCGTTCGGCGGCGTCCGCAACCTGGGACGACACCCGGGAGATGTGGTCGGCGTTGGTCACCAGCTGATTGGCGCCGTCGTTGATCTCTCCGACCATTCTGCGCAGCGCGCCGATCATCAGCGCCAGGGCGTGGAGCATGCTGCCGTCGCGGGTGGTTCCGAGGTCGGTGGTGAGATTGCCATCTGCGGCCTGCTGCATCACTGCCGTAGCGTGCTGGGGCTCGCCGCCCAGTTGCCGGGTCACGCTTTCGCTGATGCGCCAGCCGAACAGCCCGAGGGCTGTCAGCAGCGCGAGCGAGATTCCGCCAAGAATCCAGGCTATCGAGCGAAACTCCCGATCCACATCATCGACATAGATGCCGGTGCCGATGATCCACCCCCAGGGTGCAAACCCCGCGGCGTACGAAACCTTGGGGTGGGACTCGGGCGCGCCCGGCTTCGGAAACCAGTACTCGACGTATCCCCCGCCTGCATTGGCAGCCTTGACGATATCCTGAATGATGAACTTGCCGTTCGTATCCTTCAGGCCGCTCGCGTCACGACCTTCCATCTCGGGTTTGTTTGGAAACAGGACGTAATGGTTGTTCGTCGTGACGATGAAAAGGTAGTTCGCCCCATCGTATCGAACGGAGCGCAAGGTTTCCGTGGCTGCTTTCTTGGCATCGGCTTCGGACATCGCTCCCGCCTGGGCCAGGGCGTGGAAATGCTTCAGAACGCTGGCTCCGCTCTCGACCAGATGTTTGGTCTGCACCTTGCGGTCGTCCATCATCGACGTGCGAAGGCTCCCAAGGCTGACGGCACACAGGGCGATCAGGCCGAACATCATCATCCCGATGAGCAGGCGCATTCTTGCGGCGACCGCCAGGTTGGCCAATTTCATGTCAAGTTGCTCCTCGATAGATCCGGGGCACGCTCTCGAACAGGGGCGACCGCAACAGGGGACGGGCGTCGATGGAGCGGATTCCGGTTCTTTTTCCGTTTGACTGCAGGTTTTGTCAGTGGATTTACGGTCAAGGCTGTTCATTTCTTAAGCACTGTCGGCTTTGCGGGCGCATGACCCGTGGCGTGCTGGTTTCAGAAGCCACTCGTGCGGTCGGGCGTTCCCTGGCTGCCCAAACACAGTAAAATCGATACTTTGCCCAAAACCGCGCGGCCCTCGCCGCGGAGCATCCATGTCCGTCCAAAAACCGACTTTCCAGCAGATCATCCTGCGCCTCTCGAACTTCTGGGCCGAGCACGGCTGCACGCTGCTCCAGCCTTACGACATCGAGGTCGGCGCCGGCACCTTCCACACCGCCACCTTCCTGCGCGCCATCGGCCCCGAGCACTGGAACGCCGCCTACGTCCAGCCGTCCCGCCGCCCGAAGGACGGCCGCTACGGCGAGAACCCCAACCGTCTGCAGCACTATTACCAGTACCAGGTGGTGCTCAAACCCTCGCCGGTCAATATCCAGGAGCTCTACATCGACAGCCTGCGCGCGCTGGGCATCGACCCCAACGCCCACGACATCCGTTTCGTCGAGGATGACTGGGAATCGCCCACCCTGGGCGCCTGGGGCCTGGGCTGGGAGGTCTGGCTGGACGGCATGGAGGTCACCCAGTTCACGTATTTTCAGGAAGTCGGCTCGCTCTCCTGCAAGCCGGTGCTCGGCGAGATCACCTACGGACTCGAGCGCCTGGCGATGTACCTGCAGGGCGTCGAAAATGTTTATGACCTCGTCTGGTCGATCGGCCCGGATGGCACGCCCGCCACCTACGGCAACGTCTATCACCAGAACGAAGTCGAGCAATCCACCTACAACTTCGAACACTCCAACGTGGAGTGGCTGTTCCGCCTGTTTGGCGAGTACGAAGCCGAAGCCAAGCGCCTGATGGCCGTGCCGCTGGTGCTGCCGGCCTTCGAGATGGTCATGAAGTGCTCCCACACCTTCAACCTCCTCGACGCCCGTGGCGCGATCTCGGTGACCGAGCGTGCCGCCTACATCGGCCGGGTGCGTGCGCTGGCCCGTGAAGTGGCTCAGGCCTATTACAACTCCCGCGAAGCCCTCGGCTTCCCGATGCTGAAGAAGGAGGCCGCGTGATGACCGGCGCGACCCTGCTCGTTGAACTGCTGACCGAAGAACTGCCGCCCAAGGCCCTGCCCAAGCTCGGCCAGGCCTTTGCAAGCGCCATCGTGGCCGGCCTGCGCACGCGCGGCCTAGCTGCCGCCGATGGGGCCTTCCGCTGGTTTGCCACCCCGCGCCGGCTGGCCGTGACGGTCGCCCAGGTTCTCCCTGAAGCCACCGCCAAGGACGTCACCGAAAAGATCATGCCGGTTTCCGTCGCCCTCACGGCCGACGGCCAGCCGACGCCGGCCCTGACCAAGAAGCTCGAAGGCAAGGGCATTCCCCTGTCGGCCGTGGCCAGCTTCGAGCGCCGCATGGACGGCAAGGCCGAAGCCCTGTTCTACACCAGCACCGTGGCCGGCGCGAAGCTCGCCGACGTGCTCGCCGGCATCGTCCAGGACGCCCTCAAGGCGCTGCCGATTCCCAAGGTAATGCGCTGGGGCGACGGCGACGCCACCTTCGTGCGGCCCGCCCACAAGCTCACCCTGCTCCACGGCGCCGACGTGGTGCCGGGCAGCGTGCTCGACATCCAGTCCGGGCGCACCACCCGTGGTCACCGTTTCATGAGCAAGGGCGACATCGAGATCGCCACTGCCGACGCCTACGAACCCACGCTGCTGGCCGAAGGCAAGGTGATTCCCGATTTCGCCGAGCGCCGCGCCAACATCGAGAAGCAGCTCGTCACCGAGGCTGGCCGCCAGCACGCCACGCTGGGTGAATACGCCGATCTGCTTGACGAAGTGACCGCGCTGGTCGAGCACCCGACCGTGTACGTGGGCGAGTTCGAGGCCGAGTTCCTGGCCGTGCCGCAGGAATGCCTGATCCTCACGATGCGCGCCAACCAGAAGTACTTCCCGCTGTTCGACGCCGCCGGCAAACTCACCAGCCGCTTCCTGATCGTTTCGAACATGGAACTGGCCGACCCGACCAACATCATCGCCGGCAACCAGCGCGTGGTGCGTCCGCGCCTGTCCGACGCGCGTTTCTTCTTCGAGCAGGACATCAAGGCTGGGCTCACCCCGCGGGTGGTCAAGCTCGGTTCGGTGGTCTATCACAACAAGCTCGGCTCCCTGGGCAACCGGGTCGAGCGCCTGTCCACCGTGGCCCGCACCATCGCCGGCATGCTGGGCGCCGACGAAAACCTCGCCAATCGTGCAGCGCTGCTCTCCAAGGCCGACCTGCTGACCGACATGGTCGGCGAATTCCCGGAGCTGCAGGGCATCATGGGCCGCTACTACGCGGTGGCCGAAGGCGCACCGCCGGTGGTGGCCGAGGCCATCGAGCAACACTACCGCCCGCGCTTCGCCGGTGACGCGCTGCCCGATTCCAACATCGGCCGCGCCCTGGCCCTGGCCGACAAGCTCGACGCCCTCACCGGCTTCTTCGGCATCGGCCAGATCCCCACGGGCGACCGCGATCCCTTCGGCCTGCGCCGCGCCGCCCTGGGTGTGCTGCGAATGCTCATGGAGTGTCAGCTGCCGCTGGATCTCATCGCCGTCATCAACGAATCCGCCGCATCCTTCACTCCCGGCATGCTCACCGCCGAGCTGCCGGGCCCGCTGTTCGACTTCATGCTCGAGCGCCTGCGCAATCTGCTGCGCGATGCCGGACATGCCCAGGACGTGGTGGATGCCGTGCTGGCGCTCCGCCCGACCCGCATCGACCTGGTGGTGCCCAAGCTCGAGGCCGTCGTCGCCTTCCAGCAGCTGCCGGAAGCCGCTGCCCTGGCCGCCGCCAACAAGCGCATCGTCAACATCCTCAAGAAGGCCGAGGGCGCGGTGGGCGAGCCGGACGTGGCGCTGCTCGTCGAGGACGCCGAAAAGGCCTTGTTCCACGCCATCGTCGAGGTCGCCCCGCTGGCCCGCTCCCACTTTCAGAACGAGGCCTACACCGAAGCCCTGCGCGTGCTCGCCGGCCTGCGTACGGCGGTCGATCGCTTCTTCGACGAGGTGATGGTGATGGCCGAGGAACCGCTGGTGCGTCAGAACCGCCTGGCCCTGCTGGGGCAGCTGGCGGGCTTGATGAACCAGGTGGCCGATATTTCCCGGCTTTCTGCATAAGCCGGGCGAGGGGGTAAACCATGAAACTCATCGTGCTCGATCGGGACGGTGTCATCAACGTCGACTCCGACCAGTTCATCAAGTCGCCGGACGAATGGAAGCCGATTCCGGGCTCGCTCGAGGCCATCGCGCGCCTCAACGAATCCGGCTGGCGGGTGGTGGTCGCTTCCAACCAGTCCGGGGTCGGGCGCGGGCTGTTCGACATGGACACCCTCAATGCCATCAACGAGAAGATGACCAAGGCCCTCGCCCAGGTGGGTGGGCGCCTGGAAGCCATCTTCTTCTGCCCGCACACTGCCGATTCGACCTGCGACTGCCGCAAGCCCAAGCCGGGCATGTTCCAGCAGATCGCCGAGCGCTTCAATGTGGACATGCGCGGTGTGCCGGTGGTGGGCGACAGCCTGCGCGACCTGCAGGCTGGCGTGGCCGTAGGGTGCACGCCCTTCCTGGTGCTCACCGGCAAGGGCGTCAAGACCCAGGCCGATCCGGACCTGCCCCCCGGCACCCAGATTTTCCCCGACCTGGCCGCCGTCGCCGCCCAGCTCACCGTCTGACTGGAATCCCCAAGTGGTCCTGATCCGCAACCTGTTGTTCATGCTCGCCCTGGGCATCTTCACGCCGCTCTATGCGCTCGTCGGCATGTGCAGCTTCCCGTTCCGCCCGCAGGTTCGCCACAAGCTCATCCGGGGCTGGGCGCGGATCATGGTCTGGGTCATCAAGCACATCCTGGGTATTCCGTACCGGCTTGAAGGCGCCGCCAACATCCCGGCCGGGCCGGCCATCGTGCTCTCCAAGCACATGTCCGCCTGGGAGACCATCATGCTCCAGGATGTCTTTCCGCCGATGGTCTTCGTGATGAAGCGCGAGCTCCACAAGGTGCCCTTCTTTGGCTGGGGGATTTCCCAGATGCCGATGATCGCCATCGACCGGGCTGCCGGCAAGGACGCCCTCAACCAGGTGGTCGAGCAGGGGAGCGACCGCCTCAACCAGGGCTTCTGGGTCACTGTCTTTCCCGAAGGCACGCGGGTGGCGCCTGGTACCACCAAGCGCTACAAGCCAGGCGGTGCGTGGCTGGCCCGTGCGACCGGCACGCCGGTGGTGCCGGTTGCCCACAACGCCGGCGAGTTCTGGCCGCGGAATGCCTTCTTCAAGCGGCCCGGCGAGGTGGTGGTGAGCGTCGGCCCGGTGATCGACACCCACGGGCTCACCGTGGACGAGATCAACGCCAAGGCCGAAGCCTGGATCGAGGCCGAGATGCGCCGGCTGTTCCCGTCCCATTACCGCCACGCCAAGCGCAAGGAGCCGGCCAAGGCGTGACCGCGCCGGCTGTCGAATCCCGCGAGATCCTCCTCGACGGGGTTCGCGTTGTCTACACGCTGCGGCGCAGTGTCCGCAAGACGCTGGGGCTGCGCATCGATCACCGTGGACTCACCGTGGGTGTGCCGCTGCGGGTTGGCCTGCGTGAGGCCGAGGCCTTCATCCGCGGCCACGCCGCGTGGGTCGTCGAAAAACTCCATCACCGCCCCGTCCGCGAAGCCGATCCGGTCTTCGAAGCGGTGGATGGCGCAGCCGTGCCCTTTTTGGGCGAATCCTGGCGGCTCTCCATCGGGCATGGCAACAATCGGGTGCTGTGGCACGAGATGGGCGCCGAGCGGGTGCTGGAGCTTGCCCTGCGCAGTGGGGGTGATGCCCGTCGACTATTGTTGCGAGAATTGCAACAAAAGGGCCTTGATTTGTTCAAGAATCGGGTCGAGGAGTTCTGCCTGCGCCTTGGGCGCCCGGTGCCGCCGGTGGCACTCTCCAACGCCCGCACCCGTTGGGGTAGCTGCAGCAGCCGTAGCGGCATCCGCCTGCACTGGCGGCTGATCCATCTGCCCCTCGGTTTGATCGACTATGTGGTTGCCCATGAGGTGGCGCATCTTGTCGAAATGAACCACTCGCCGCGTTTCTGGTCGGTGGTTGAGTCGATCTATCCCGATCACGTTGCGGCCCGAAAGGCGCTGCGCCAGGCGGCCGCGAGCCTTCCTTCCCTCTGACCGACTTCCAGGAAAATTACCATGCGTCTTCTGCACACCATGCTCCGCGTCGTGGATCTTGACCGTTCCATCGCCTTTTATACCGAGGTGCTCGGCATGCGGCTCCTGCGCCGCAACGATTACCCCGAGGGCAAGTTCACGCTGGCCTTCGTGGGCTATCAGGACGAATCGGCAGGGGCGGTGCTGGAGCTGACCCACAACTGGGGCGTCGAATCCTACGAGCTGGGTAGCGCCTATGGCCATATCGCGCTGGAGGTGCCCGACGCCTATGCTGCTTGTGAGGCGATCAAGGCCCGCGGCGGAAAGGTGGTGCGCGAAGCGGGCCCGATGAAGCACGGAACGACGGTGATCGCCTTTGTGGAAGACCCGGACGGCTACAAGGTCGAACTGATCCAGGCCAAGTCCTGATCCTCTCCGGCTCGGGGTGCCGGGGGCTCAGGTGGTGGTGAAAGCCTTTTGCAGGGCGGCAAGTTCGGCGCGCAGGGCTTCCAGGGCCTGGGGTGCGTCGGCCATCCGCTTGTCGCGGCCGATGCGTTCGAGCTGCGCGGCGCCCGTCTGAGCCCGACCGGCGCAGAAGTTTGAAACCGCGCCCTTCAGGGCATGGGCGGCGTTGTGCAGGGCTTCTGCGTCGCCCTCGATGACGGCGGCCTCGATGTCGGCAACCAGCCGCGGTTCGTCTTCGACATACATTTCGATGAGCTGCTTCAGCAGCTCTTCGTCGCCACCAAGGTTGAACAACACCTTGTGACGCTCGAACACCGGGCCGCTGATGGTGGTCGGCTCGCTGGGCGGCGGGGGCGCCGGATCGCCGCGCCCGGTGTGATGGATGAGCACTTCGACCAGATCCGGGGCGTGCACCGGCTTGGAGAGGTAGCCGTCCATGCCTGCTTCGAGGCAACGCTCCCGGTCGCCCTTCATGGCGTGGGCCGTCATGGCCACGATGGGGGTGCGCGCAGCGCCGGCAGCCTCACGTTCGCGGATTCGCGCGGTGGCATCGAAGCCGCCCATGATGGGCATCTGGACGTCCATCAGCACCAGGTCGTAGCGGTTGCGGGCGTGGAGTTCAAGCGCCTCCTGGCCGTTGTTGGCCACGTCGGCCTGGTGGCCGAGTTTGCCGAGCAGACGCAGGGCGAGGGTCTGATTCACCACGTTGTCTTCGGCCAGCAGGATGCGCAGCTGGCGTTTTTGCTCGCGCAGGCTGTGGCGGGTGATGAGGGGTGAGCGGTCGCTGCTGCTGGCGTTTTCGTCAATCGGGACAACCGACAGCAGGATGGCGTTGAGGAGGTCGGACGCCATGGTCGGGATCGGCAGATAGGCTGAGATGCCCATCTCGCGGCAGCGGGCGCCATCGCCACGGCGGCCCTCGCCGGCCAGCATGATGATGCACGGCGGCGGCGGTGCTGCAGAGAGGATGGCTTCCGCGAGGTCGAAGCCTTCGATGTCCGGGAGCTGCGTGCTGATGAGCACTGCCTTGAAGGGCTTCTGTTCGGCGGTGGCGCGGGCCTGCTCGCGCAAGGCTCCACTGGCATCGGAAACGGTGATCGGCTTCATCCGCCACTGGCTCAGCAGCTCGACGAGCATCGCGCGCTCGGTGGGGTTATCTACCGCGACCAGCACCGGCAAGCCTTCCAGGTGGGCCTGTTCGTCCAGCACTGGCGCGGCGTGCCCGGCTTCGAAGCGCGCCGTGAAGCGGAAGGTGCTGCCTTCTCCGGGCGTGCTGGTGACACCGATGTGGCCGCCCATGGCCTGCACCAGTTGTGCGCTGATGGTGAGCCCCAGCCCGGTGCCGCCATAGCGGCGGGTGGTCGAGGTGTCGGCCTGGGAGAAGGCTTCGAAGATCAGGCTTTGTTTTTCCGGCGGGATGCCGACCCCGGTATCGAGGACGCTGAAGGCGAGCTCCACGGGGCCGGGTTCGCTGTTGCCGGCATCGGAGTCAGGCTCCACCAGGACGCGTACTTCACCGTGCTGGGTGAACTTGATGCCGTTGGAGATGAGGTTGATGAGTACCTGGCGGAGGCGATGAGGGTCGCCGATCAGGTTGTCGGGCACCGTCGGGGCGACCTGGGCGGTGAGGCGCAGGCCCTTTTCGTCCGCGCGTTGCTGGAGGGTGCGCACGGCGAGGGCGACGCAGTCGCGCAGACTGAAGTCGATGTGCTCGAAATCGAGCTTGCCGGCTTCGATCTTCGAGAAATCCAGAATGTCGTTGATGATGCCGAGGAGGGCGTCGGCAGATGTCTTGACGAGCCCGAGGTATTCGCGCTGTTCGTCGTCGAGCGCGGTGTCGAGGGTGAGGTCGGTCATGCCGATGATGGCGTTCATCGGCGTGCGGATCTCGTGGCTCATGTTGGCGAGGAAATCGCTCTTCGAGCGGCTGGTGGCTTCGGCGGCGTCCCGGGCCTCGCGCATGGCGGATTCGGCAGCCTTGCGTTCGCCGATGTCGCGCACGTGGGCCGCGATCAGGCGGCGGCCGGCGCTGTGGACGGCGATCAGGGCGACTTCGGCGGGGAACTCGACGAGGCCGCTTTCGGTGCGGCGTACGGTGATGGCTTCGGTGCGCTGGGCCAGGGTGCCGGCTTCGGTGTCGGCCAGCAGGTCGCGCAGGGCCTGGGTCTGGGCGTCACGGATACGCTCGGGAAAGAGCAGGGAGGACGCCCGCTGGCCGATGGCTGCGCTGGCCGGGATGCCGAAGGTGCGTTCGGCAGCCGGGTTGAATTCGAGGATGGTGCCGTCCTCGTCGATGGTGACGATGCTGTCGAGGGAGGCTTCGGCGATGGCCCGGTTGCGCGACTCGCTGGCGGCCAGGGCCGACTGGCTTTCGCGCAGGCGCATCGAGGTGTGGTTGAGGGCACCCACGAGCTGGCGCACTTCGTCCACCGGGCTGTCTTCGTCGAGGGTCGTGCCCTGACTTGTCTCGAGGGTCTCGGCGAAGCGGGTGGCCCGGGCCAGGCTGCGCAGCGGCGAGCGCAGGCAATGGCGGATGGCGAGGGTGCCGGCGATCAGGGTGACGATGGCCGCGATCAGGCTGTTTACGACGATGTGATGAAGGTTGTCGCCGGCGACCGGCGCGACTTCGATGCGCAGCCAGCCAAGGGGGGCGTCGCCGCCGATGCCGGCCCAGGCCACAAAGTGCGTGGAGCCGTCGCCGGTCGCGCCCTGGGCGGCGCGTCGGGCGTTGTCGGGCAGCGGGATGGGGGTGTCGACAGTCGGCTCGACGGTGATCGGGGCTTTGTCGCCGTGCCGTGCGACGCTGGCGAGCGGAATGCCCTGCCGGTCGGTGACGGTGGCGCGGCGGAGGTGGGGGTTGTCTTCGAGTTTGAGGAGGTGGCGGATGGCGCTGGCGGTGTTGCCGCTGGCAACGGCCGGCTCAAGGGCGGCGGCAAGGGCGTGGGTCAGCTCGTCGGTGTGCTGGCGTTCGATGCGCTCGATGAATGCGACCTGCTCGTCGCCAATGTAAATGGTGTAGAGCCCCAGGGAGAGGGTCAATAGCGCGGCGAACAGGGCGGTGAGCTGCTGCCGGAGGGTGCCGAGGCCGGCGCGTCGAGCCAGGCGGGGAAGGGCGTCTTTCATTCGTCTTTGAACCGCTCGCGGATCTCCAGCACCGCCGGGATCAGGCCCAGGAAGGCGTCGACGCAGGCGGGGTCGAAGTGACTGCCCCGACCCTCGCGGATGAAGTCGAGGGCGGCTTCCAGTGTCCAGGCTGGCTTGTAGGGGCGCGGCGAGGTGAGGGCGTCGAACACGTCGGCCACGGCCACGATCCGCCCGACGATGGGGATGGCCTCGCCGGCCTTGCCGTCGGGATAGCCGCTGCCGTCGTACTTCTCGTGGTGGGTGAGGGCGATCTCGGCGGCCATCTGAATCATCGGCGAGGACGAACCCTTGAGGATGTCGTGGCCGATGCGCGGGTGCTGGCGCATGATCTGCATTTCCTCTGGCGTGAGTCGGCCGGGCTTGAGCAGGATGTTGTCAGGGGTGCCGACCTTGCCGATGTCGTGCATCGGGGCGGCGGTGAGGATGCGTTCGCAGGTCTCCCCGTCGAGCCCGAGCGCCTGGGCGATGATCTGCGAGTAATGGGCCATGCGCAGGATGTGGGCGCCGGTTTCCGGGTCGCGGAACTCGGCGGCGCGGGCGAGGCGGGTGATGGTTTCCTGTTCGCGGGTGACGATCTCGGCGGTTTTCAGGATCACGGCGGCCTGCAGATCGTCGTTCCAGCTGCGCATGCGCTGGTGGCTGGCCCTCAGCGAGAGCATGGTGCGTACCCGGGGATCGAACTCGTGGCGGTCGATGGGCTTGGTGAGGAAGTCGTTGGCGCCGGCCGCGAGGCTCTGGTAGCGCACTCCCTTTCGTGGGCCGCGGTGACCATCAGGATCGGGACGGTGTCGGCCGGGTAGAGTTTGCGGACGGTTTCGATGAATTCGATGCCGTTGAGGTCCGGCATCATGTAGTCGACGATGACCAGATCGGGCTCATTGCTGCCGCACCACTGCAGCCCTTCCAGTGGCGAACTGAAGGTCACGATCTCTGTCCCCTGCGGCGTGAGTTTGCGGACGAGGGCCTGGATCAGTGTGAGATTGAGCGGCGTGTCATCGACGATGGCAATGGCCATGAATACTCCCGATAGGCTGGCGCAACGGGCGACCAGCGTCAGATTATCGGCCCGAAGTCGTCGAAGTTGAGTCGTGGGCCAGGGCCTGCAGTGGCGTCGGCGACCGTCTGGCCCTCGCTTCGGGCGGGTGCCTTGAGCGGCAGCGTGACGACGAAACGCGTTCCGTTGCCGGGCGAGCTGTGCACGGTGATGCGGCCCCCCAGCACCTGGGTAACGAGATTGTAGACGATATGCAATCCGAGACCGGTGCCGCCGCGTCCGAGGCGGGTGGTGAAGAAGGGGTCGAAGATGCGCCGCTGCTCGGCGGCGGGGATGCCCAGGCCGTCGTCGGCGAAGTCGATCTGCACGCTGTCACCATCGACAAGACGTGGGGTGACGGTGATGTGGCCCTGACGATGCCCTTCGAAGGCATGCAGGAGGGCGTTGGTGACGAGGTTGGTGAAGACCTGCCCAAGGGGGCCAGGGTAGCTGTCGAGGGTGACGGTGCCGGCTTCGATGACCTCGAGGGTGAAATCCCCATGCTTGAACATGGGGCTGATGGTGATGGCCATCTCGCGCAGCACTTCGTTCAGTTCGAAGCGTCGGCGCTGCTCGCTGGTCTGGTCCACGGCCACTTGCTTGAAGCTGCGTACCAGCTCCTCGGCCCGGATCAGGCTACGCATCAGCAGATCGACGGCCTGTCTGGCGCCATGGGTGAAACGGTCGAAATCGGCGCGGCGCAGTTTTCCGGTGCTGTAGGTCGCGATGAGGTCGTCGGTGCGGGCGGCGAGGGTCGAGGCGACGGTGACGCTGTTACCGATGGGGGTGTTCAGTTCGTGGGCGATGCCGGCGACCAGGGAGCCGAGGGCGGCCATCTTCTCGCTGCGGATGAGATCTTCCTGGGTCTGGCGCAGGATGCCGAGGGCTTTGGTGAGTTCGGCGGTGCGTTCGGCGACGCGTCGTTCAAGGCTCTGGTTGAGGTCTTCGATATGGGCCTGGACGCGCCGCAGTTCGGAGATGTCGACCATCGACCACAGGGCGCAGTCCTCTCCCCGAACCCGCAACCGCCGGGCCGAGACGAGGCAGTTGGCGATGCCCGGACGGCCGATGGGGCGCAGGCGGACCTCCCGTTGCTCGACCTCGTCGCGGGTGGCGAAGCAGCCGTAGAGATTGTCGTAGTCCGCCGGGTCGAGCCAGCAGCCGAGTTCGCCGCTGGTGCGGGTGATGATTTCGTCGCGGCTGCAGCCGAACAGGTGTTCCCAGGCGGGGTTGGCGTCAAGGTAGGCGCGGTCGCGGATGCGCGTGAGGGCGAGGGCAAACGGTGCGGAGTTGAAGATGGTGGCGAACTTGTTCTGGCTGTCGTGAAGGCTGGCGACGGCGGCGTTCTGGTCGGTCACGTCGCGGATGATGCAGATCAGGCAGGTCTGGCCCGCGATGTCGACCGTCGAGGCATTGATCAGGCAATCCCGGTAGCGGGTGTCTGCGGTGCTGAGGGTGCACTTGAAATCCCGCAGTACGGCATGTTCCTGTAGCAGTTCGACGATGGCGACCCGTTCTTCAGGATAGGGCCACAGGCCGAGGTCGTGGGCCGTGTGGCCCAGAATGGCATCCCGCTCCCAGCCAAAGAGCGTGACGAACGCGGGATTGACGGCCAGCAGCTTGCCGTCCCGGAGGCGGCTGAGGGTGATCGCCTCGGGGCTGGAATGGAAGGCGGTCGAGAACATCACCTCCGAGATGCGCTGGGCTTCGGCGGCCTCCTGCCGGGCTTTCTCGAGTCGGCGCCGCGCGGTGATGTCCTGGCATATCGCGAGCAGGCAGGACTGCCCGCCGATGCTCAAGGTTCGTGCGCGAAGCAGGGTTTCGACAGGTGTGCCGCCCTTGGTGAGGAGGACCACCGGGCGATCCACCACCGCGTGGCCGGCCTGAAGTTCGGCACGGATTCGGGTGAGGTCGTTTGGGTCGTGCCAGATCCGCAGATCGTGGCAGTTCTGGCCGATGCTTTCTTTGCGCGCGTAACCGAGGGCTGTACACCAGTTGTCGTTGACGTCGATGAGCCGGTCGTCGGCCAGGGTGGCAAGGGCGGCCATGTCAGGCAGGAGTTGGAACAGCGCAGTGAATCCGGCATCCGGGATGTCGGCTCGGGGGGGGATGGTGGCCGGCATGGGTTTTCAGCGCAGGGCGCGGACGAGATCGGCCATGGTTCCGAAGCCTGCGTCATAGAAATGCTGGAGCAGCGGGGCCAGGTGGTTGAGGGCCAGGATCAGCACGCCGAAGCCCACCGTCAGGGTGATCGGGAAACCGATGGCGAAGAGGTTGAGCTGCGGCGCGGCGCGCGTCAGGATGCCGAGCGCGATGTTGGTGATGAGTAGCGCGGTGACGATTGGCAGGGCCATCAGCAGCCCGGCCGAGAACACCGTGGCGCCAAAGCGCGCCAGCAGCAGCCAGCCGCCCTTGTGGGGCGGGGTGGCGCTGATCGGCATCCACTCGAAGCTGTGGGCGAGGGCGTCGACCATCAGCAGGTGGCCGTTGAGCGCCAGGAAGATGAGCGTGGCCATGAGGATCAGGAATTCGCCGACAACCCCGGTCTGGCCGCCGGCCACGGGGTCGAAGAAGGTGGCGAAGGACAGGCCCATCTGCAGGCTGACGATTTCGCCCATCACGTCGAGGGCCGCGAACACGACCCGCAGCACGAGGCCCATCGCCACGCCGGTCATGGTTTCGAGGGCCATGACGAGCAGGCCGTCCCACGAGCCGAGGGCGATCGTCGGGGGCGGCGGCAGGGCCGGGACGATGCCGATGGTGATCGCCAGCCCCACCACCAGTTTGATCCGCCGTGGAATGCCGTTGTTGGAGAACACCGGCGCCACTCCCACCAGCCCGAGGATGCGGGCGAGGGGCAAGGCGAGCATTGCTAGCCAGGCGTCGAGTTGGGCGCTGGTGACCGACAGCATCGGGCTAGCCGATCATCGCGGGGATGTTCTCGAACAGCCTTCGGATGAAGTCGGTCATCATCGTGATCATCCACGGCCCGGCCACCACCAGGGTGATGAAGGTGGCGATGAGCTTGGGCACGAAGGAGAGCGTCTGTTCGTTGATCTGGGTGGCGGCCTGGAAGATCGACACCACCAGGCCGGTGACGAGGGCTGCGATGAACAGCGGTGCGGAGACCAGCAGGGTGAGTTCGAGGGCCTGGCGGCCGAGGTCGATGACGGTGGTAGGTGTCATGGTGAGGTTCTTCCGGTGACTATCCGAAGCTCTGCACCAGCGAGCCGATCAGCAGATTCCAGCCATCGACCAGCACAAACAGCATGATCTTGAAGGGCAGGGCGACGATGGCCGGGCTCATCATCATCATGCCCATCGACATCAGCACCGAGGCGACCACCATGTCGATGATGAGGAAGGGGATGAACACGATGAAGCCGATCTGAAAGGCGGTCTTCAGCTCCGACGTGACGAAGGCGGGGATCACCACGCGCATCGGCAGCTCTTCGGCCTTTTCGACCCGCGGCGTCTTGGCAAGCTTGGAGAAGAGGTTGAGATCCGGCTCGCGGATCTGCTTGAGCATGAAGGCCTTGACCGGCACGGTGGCGCGGTCGAGGGCCTCGTTGAAGGTGATGCGGTTTTCCGACAGCGGCTGCCAGGCCTCGGTATAAACCTTGTCGGCCACCGGCGCCATGATGAAGAACGTGAGGAACAGTGAAAGTCCGACGATGACCTGGTTGGGCGGTGAGGTCTGGGTGCCCATCGCGTGGCGTAACAGCGACATGACGATGATGATCCGGGTGAAGCTGGTCATCATCAGCACGATGGCCGGCAGGAAGCTCAGGGAGGTGAGCAGCAGGAGGGTCTGCACCGACAGGCTGTACTGGGTGCCGCCACCCCCGGCGGGGGCGGTGGTGAGCGCTGGCATGGCCTGGGCGAGCACCGGCAGGGGCAGCGCCAGGAGCAGGGGTGCCAGGTGGCGCAAGGTGAAGAGGGCTTTCATCAGGGACGACGCTCCAGCGTCTGTTTTAGC
The DNA here is from genome assembly GCA_041917255.1 of Zoogloea sp. Lineage (GTDB taxonomy): Bacteria > Pseudomonadota > Gammaproteobacteria > Burkholderiales > Rhodocyclaceae > Zoogloea. Next base: position 23,496 of record JAYRYA010000030.1, on the reverse strand, counting down.
CAGGCCTGAAAATCCTTGCCTCCGGTGACCGACGACGGGGTGTCACCGGGAGTGGTGGGCAGATCAATGGCTTCGAGGGTGTGCAGCGGGGTGATGCGGCCGGGGGAGACGCCCAGCACCAGCACCTTGTCAGCGACTTCCACCAGCACCACGCGCTCCCGCGGGCCAACGGCGGTGGCGCCGCGCACCTTCAGCAGACCTGCCTTGCCCGTCTGGCCGGCGCCGAGGCGCTTGAGCAGGTGCAGGCTGCCGATCAACAGACCGATGATGAGGCCGAGGCCCAGCAGCATCTGCACGACGCTGCCCGTCATGTCGGCACCCCCGTCGGCAGGCAGGACGGGGCCGGAGATAACGATCAGACCGGCGAGGGGCAAGACGTGGCGCATGGCAATCGAGGGAGAAATCCGGGGCGTTCCGGGGGAGCCTGCGGGGAGCATAGCCTTCGGGCCAGGCACGGCATGGGCCGATAAGGCGGGCAAAACGGCACTTTTTCATGCTTTCGGCTTTTCCCCGCTGAACTGCGCCGGGCGCCTATACTCAATACGCACGGAGCGTCCGTTTCTTGCCGGGCGGCTCGGGAGGACGGCAGACCCAACAGAGTGGAGGTGCGATCATGTTGCTGTGGCATCGTGACAGCCAGCTCGCCGCTGGCGTGACGGACGGAGGGGCGCTTGGCGCGACATCGTCCGGCTACGAGGAGAAGCGCCAGCGAGCGCTCAAGATTCTCGGCGAACGCTGGTTGCTCCATCGGGCCAATGCGCCCGACCGTCGCCCGGCAAAGTCGGTGCTGATGAGGGGGCGGAGCGGGGCAGTGTGAGGTCCGCCCTATCCTGAATGCAATTCGGCCCCTCGGTTGTGCGCCGCGGGGCCGAAAGCGAGTGTGGGGCGGGGGATCAGGTGCGTAGTTTGCGGATGCGTTCGGCGGGCGTGATGATGTCGGTGAGGCGGATGCCGAACTTGTCATTCACCACCACCACTTCGCCCTGGGCGATCAAGGTGCCATTGACCAGCACATCCATCGGTTCGCCGGCCAGGCCGTCGAGTTCGACCACCGAGCCGTGGGCAAGCTGCAGCAGGTTGCGGATGGCGATCTTGGTGCGTCCCAGTTCCACGGTAAGCTGTACCGGGATGTCCAGGATCATGTCGTAGTCGTTGATCGAGCCGCTCTTGGCGCCAGCCTGGCCGAAATCGGGAAAGAGCTGGCTGGCGGGCTTGGCCTGGAAGGGCGATTCCTCGCCGAGGGCGGGCTCCGCCGGGTCGGTGAGGCCTTCGGCGGCGGCCTGCTCCTGCATGGCAGCAGCCCAGTCGTCGTCGCTGATCTGGTTGTCGTCGGGGGTGTCGGTTTCTGACATGGCTCACTCCTGGCTGGGGGCCGGGGTTTCTTCTTCCTGGGCGAGGAAGCGCTCGATCTTCAGCGCGTATTGGCCACGCTGCACGCCGTAGCGGCATTCCATGAACGGAATGCCATCCACTTCCGCCTGGATGGTTTCGGGGATGTTGAGGGGGATCACGTCGCCGGGTTTCATGTTGACGATGTCACCCAGGGTGACCTTGGCATTGCCCAGCCGGGCCACCAGCGTGACTTCGGCGCTCTGCAGCTGTTTGCCCATCATGCTCACCCAGCGGTTGTCCTGGGTGATGTGATCGCTCTGCATGGTGGAGTAAAGCGTCTCGCGAATCGGTTCGAGCATCGAGTACGGGAAGCAGAAGTGCATCTCCGCCTGAGTGCCGCCGAATTCCAGCGTGAACGACGCGGCCACCACCACTTCCGCGGGGGTGGCGATGTTGGCGAATTGAGGGTTCATCTCCGAGCGGACGTATTCGAAGTCCAGCTTCTGCACTGGCGCCCAGGCCTTGGCGTACTCGTCAAAGGTGACCTTCAGCAGGCCCTGGATGATGCGCTGTTCGGTGAGGGTGAAGTCGCGGCCTTCGACACGGGTGTGAAATCGCCCGTCGCCGCCGAACAGGTTATCCACCACCAGGAACACCAGGTTCGGGTCGAGCACGACGAGGGCGGTGCCCCGAAGCGGTTTGCTGGTGAACAGGTTCAGGTTGGTGGGCACCACCAGATTGCGGACGAACTCACTGAACTTCTGCACCTTGATCGGGCCCACCGAAACCTCGACGTTGCGGTGCATGTAATTGAACAGCCCGATCCGCAGGTAGCGGGCGAAGCGCTCGTTGATGAGCTCCATCGTGGGCATGCGCCCACGGACGATACGTTCCTGCGTGGCGAGGTTGTACGGCCGAATGCCGTCTGCGCTCTCGTCGCCCCCGTCCTGCTCGTCGGACTCTCCGGTGACGCCCTTGAGCAGGGCATCGACCTCTTCCTGGGAGAGAAAGTCCTGAGCCATGGTGGTTGTACCCGCTTACTGCACGATGAATTGGTTGAACAGCACGGCCAGCACCGGGCCGTCATCCTCGGGGCGGCTGCGCTTGTTCTTCTTCTTGGGGTTGGGCGCGTAGCCCAGCACGTCGTTGGCTTCTTCCTTCACCTCGTCGGCCAGCTCCTCGCGGCCTTCGGTGGTGGCGAGGTCGGACGGCTTCTTGGACGACAGCAACATGATCACCCGGTGCTTCAGCTCCGGCATGTAGAGCTTGAGCGAATCGCCCACCTTGGCGTCGGACACCCGTAGCACCATGGTGGCCTGCAGGAAGTGATCGCCCTCTTCGGGAGACAGATTGACCGTGAATTGTTCGAGCTGCACGAAGACCGGCGGCTTGGAGGGGTCCACCTTCACCTTGGGCGGTTCGTGCGCGGCTGGCTCTTCTTCCTCCTCTCCCTCGGCGTGCTTCTTCTTGCCCAGCAGCATGAAGGCGGCGCCGCCCGCGATCGCCAGGATCAGGACGGCGACGATGATGATGATCAGCTTCTTCTTGCCCCCTTTGGCGGGGGCTTCGCCTTCGGCGGCTTCCGCCTTGGCCGGTGCTTTCGACATGCTGGATTTCTCCTTATCTCACTGCATTGTTATCCATCACGTCCGCCCGGCAAGCTCCGAATAGGGGCCAAAGCCCCCGCCATTTGTGCCGATTCAGGCGAACGTATCTACCAATCCTTCCGCGCGCCGCAGCCAGGGGCCGGTGCTTGCCGTGCCGATGCCGGTCTCGTTGCCGCCCCGCGACGGGTTGAACTGTCCACCGCGGCGTCCTTCGCCGGAGCTGCCGGGCTGGCCGGAGGTGCCCACGTCGGTCTGACCGAGGTTGATGCCGCTCTGCTCCAGTACCTCGCGCAGGCGGGGCAGGCTTTGTTCGATGAGCTCGCGGGCAGCAGGCGTCGCAGCCACGATCTGGGCACTGGTCTGGTCGCCGCTGATGGTGATCGATACCTCCACCTTGCCCAGTTGGGGCGGAGTGAGGGTGAGTTCGGCGTGGCTCTCCGATTGGCCGACCATCCAGCTCACGCGATTGCCGACCTCTTCGGGCCAGCCGGGGGCGCCGGCCGGGGTCGCGACGTGCAGGGGCACGGGGCTTGCCACCGGCTGGGCGATTTCGCCGCGCAAGTTGGCCAGCGCGGCTGCGTGAATGGCCGCGAAGTTGTTGGTGGGCGCGGCCACCACATCGGCACCGGTCTCGGGGCCGCGGCGACTGCTGGCGATGGCGTCGGTGCCGACAAGATCGGTTGGCGGTGCCTTGGTGACTGGGGCGGCATCCTGACCGGCAGGCTCGGCATGGTGGCCGGCAAGATTTGCCGTGTCGACCGCCAGATCGGCCGGCGCCTTGCTCTGCTTGCCGGTGTCGACGCTCTCCACGCCGAGGGGCGTGGCGATATCGACGGCGCCCTTGGCGGATGCCTGAGTGAGGTTGCCAGTGGTACGGGGCAGTGGCGCCGGGGCTGCGTTGGCAACCGCTGCGGTGCCGGCCAGCAGCGCGGATAGATCCGCCGGCGCGGCGGGGGCCTGATCCCGGGCGGTTTCGTCGGCGGGCTTGGCGGCTTCGTCACTCGCGGCGGTGGCCTTGGCATCGGTGCTGGCGGCATCGTCGCCGCTGGACTCGCCGCGCATCTGGCGCTTCAGTTCAGTGGCGAAGCCCTGCTCGGGCGCGTCCGTCTTGCCGGTGTCGGCGGACGCGTCGGGGCGCGTGCCGGTGGCGGTCTTGACGGAGGCGACGGGCGCAGTGTTGGCGATGGGGTTCAGGGCCGGTCCGGGCATGATGTTGAGTCCTGGTGAGGATGCTGACCCACGTTACCCAGCAAGCCACGTGCCAGGGCTGCGCCCGGGCGGATCACTCCTCGTCGGTGCGATCCCGGAATTGCTTGGCGGCGTGTTCGTCGGTGAGCCGCTGCTCCTGCTTGGCTTCCTTGCGGGCCTGCTCGCTCTGGTGGCGGTGCGACAAGGTGTCGAAGGCCTTCACCTTGTTGCGTTGATCCACCCAGGCCTGCTGGCCTTGCTCGGTGCGCTGCCTGGAGTCGGAGACGAGTCGCTGCTGCTGGGCGATCGCATCATCGAGCTTGCCGAGGAAGGCGCTGAAGTTGCGCCAGGCGTCGGGGCCGATGCCGTTCCGGGCCGTTTCCACGAAGCGGGCCTGGTATTCCTTGCGATAGTCCACCAGCAGGGTGAGCTTTTCCTCCACGGCGTGTTCGCTCGCGATGAGCTCGCCGAGCTTGCGCGCGGCGTCGTCCATGCGGCTGTTCGCCAGATCCAGCAGGGTTTGCAGCGGGAACCGCTCAGTCATCTTCACGTTCCTTCGGCGTTATCGGGCGGGGGACGGGAATCTTTAGGGGCGGGGTGACGGGGGTATGCGGGATGCTCATGGCGTGGCTCCGAAAAGTGCGTGGAGCTTTTCGACGGCGGATTCGTAGGGTTCGCATTCTTCGATGCGCTGCTGCAGGAAGGCTTCGAGCCGCGGGTACATGGCCACGGCCTGGTCGAGCACCGGGTCGGAGCCGGCGTGATAGGCGCCCACGGCGATCAGGTCGCGGGAGCGCTGGTAGCGGGAGAACAGCTGCTTGAAGCGCCGCACCATGTCGAAGTGCTGGCTCTTGACGAGGTTGTGCATGGCGCGGGAAATCGACTGTTCGATGTCGATGGCGGGGTAGTGGCCCTGGTCAGCCAGGTTTCGGGACAGCACGATGTGGCCGTCGAGGATTGCCCGGGCGGAGTCGGCGATGGGGTCCTGCTGATCGTCACCCTCGGCGAGCACGGTGTAGAAGGCGGTGATCGAGCCGCCGCCCTCCGGCCCGTTGCCCGCGCGCTCGACGAGTGCCGGCAGCCGCGCGAACACCGACGGCGGGTAGCCGCGGGTGACGGGCGGCTCGCCGATGGCCAGTGCGATCTCGCGCTGGGCCATGGCGTAGCGGGTGAGGGAATCCATGATCAGCAGCACCTGCTTGCCCTGGTCGCGGAAGTACTCGGCCACCGTGGTGGCGTAGGAGGCGCCCTGCAGACGCATCAGCGGGCTGCAGTCGGCCGGGGCGGCGATCACCGCCGAGCGGGCGAGGCCTTCGGCGCCAAGGTTGTGTTCGATGAATTCCTTCACCTCGCGGCCCCGTTCGCCGATCAGTCCGACCACGATCACGTCGGCGGCGGTGTAACGGGCCATCATGCCGATCAGCACCGACTTACCGACGCCGGAACCGGCGAACAGGCCCATCCGCTGGCCGCGGCCGACGGTGAGCAGTCCATTGATGGCGCGGATGCCCACGTCCAGCGACTGGCTGATCGGCGCGCGCTGCAGCGGGTTGATCGGGCGCGCCTGGAGGGAGCGGCTGTGGCGAACTGCCAGGGGGCCGAGGCCGTCCAGCGGGCGCCCGGCGCCATCGACCACCCGACCGAGGAGCTCGTCGCCCATCGGCAGGTGCTTGGCGCGGTCCGATGCACGGCGCCGTGGTTCGATGCGTTCCCCGGCGATGAGCGGCGGCTGGGTGGCTTCGACAGGCAGCACCTGGGCGCCGGGGGCCAGGCCGAACACGTCGTCGGTGGGCATCAGGAAGATTTTTTCGCCGTGGAAGCCCACCACTTCAGCCTCGACTGACGTGCCGCCAGGAATCACGATGCGGCAGCCCGAACCCAGCGGCAGCTTGAGCCCGGAGGCCTCCATCACCAGCCCGTTGATCCGCGTGAGCCTGCCGGACACCTGATAGGGCGCCGTGGCACCCACCAGCTTGCGGCTGTCGGTGAGGTAGGCGCGCCAGGTTTCGGTGCCGTGGTCCATCAGCTGCCGTCCCCATCCCATGGCACGTTGCGACCGAGGTTGTCCATGATGCGGCGCCAGCGCGTCTGCAGGGTTGCGTCGATCTGGCTACCAGCCGCTTCGATGCGCGCGCCGCCACGTGAGATGGTGCTGTCTTCCACCAGCCGATGGCCACCGTGGGTGAGCTGGTCGCCCAGATATTCGCGGACCATTGCCAGGTCTTCGGGGTTGAGATGCACCATGGCGTGGGCCTGGGGCAGTTGCAGCAGGGCTTCGCGGATCAGCTCGGCGACGGATTCCGGGTTGTGAGCCAGGCTGTGGCGCACCATCTGGCGGGCCACCTCAATGGCGACGGCGAGGATCTCGTCGGCCACTTCCTGGTCGAGGGTGGTCATGGCGCTCTCGAGGCTCTGCACCATGCTGTGGAGCTGCATCGCCTCCATCCGCCCGCGGGCCGTGGCCTCCTCATAACCGGCGTCGTAGCCTTCCTTGCGGGCTTCTTCGTGGATGCGCTCGATATCCTCGGCGGTGGGCAGATGGATGTGCGGTTCGGGGATCGGGATATCGGGTTCAAGCTCGATCGGCGCCTCGAAGACGGGGGCTGCCGGTGGAGGCTCGGGTTCCGGGGCGGCCTTGGGCAGCGGAATGTCGTCAATGGTCACCCGCTGCTCGGGTTCGTCGAAGGACGGAAGCTGCCAGCGCCGGTACGCGCCGGATGCCTGGGTCGGGCTCATTGCAGCGGGCCGCCTTTACACGAAGGCATCGTCGCCGCCTCCGCTCGACAGCGCGATCTGGCCTTCCTCGGCCAGCCGGCGGGCCGTCTTGAGGATTTCCTTCTGCTCGGCCTCGACTTCCGACAGGCGCACCGGACCGCGGGACTCCAGGTCTTCGCGGAGCATTTCGGCCGCGCGCTGGGACATGTTCTTGAAGATCTTCTCGCGCATCTCGGGCGGCGCGCCCTTGAGGGCGATGACCAGGGAGTCGCTCTGCACCTCGCGCAGCAGGGTCTGGATGCCACGGTCGTCGAGATCCATGAGGTTCTCGAACACGAACATCTCGTCGAGGATTTTCTGGGCGAGGTCCGGGTCGTACTCGCGCACGTTGTCCAGGATTGCCGTCTCGGCCGCCGAGCCGACGAAGTTGAGGATGTCCGCCGCGTGGCGCACACCGCCCATCGCGGTCTTCTTGACGGTGGTGGCGCCGGCCAGCATGCGGGTCAGCGCTTCGTTGAGCTCGCGCAGGGCGACGGGTTGCACGCCGTCGAGGGTGGCGATGCGCAGCAGCACGTCGTTGCGCAGGCGGTCGGTGAAGTGCTTGAGAATCTCGCCGGCCTGGTCGAACTCCAGGTGCACCAGGATCGTGGCGATGATCTGCGGGTGTTCATTCTTGATGAGATCGGCGGCGGTGGCCGCGTCCATCCACTTGAGGCTTTCGATGCCGGCGGTGTCTGAGCCCTGCAGCACGCGGCCGATCAGGTGATTGGCTCGCTCGTCGCCGAGGGCCTTGGTGAGCATCGCCTTGATGTGCTCGTGATCGGCCTCGATAGGCGAGCCCTTCTCTGAGAAGACGATCAACTCGTCGAGGATGCCTTCGACCCGCTCCCGTGGCTGGGCGGGCATGGCGGCCATCGATGCGCCCAGTTTCTGGACTTCCTTCGGGCCGAGCAGCTTCAGCACTTCGGCGGCCTCGTCGGCGCCAAGGGTCAGCAGGAGCAGGGCACTCTTTTCCAGCCCTTCATCGTTGCTGCTCATTGCTTCCCATCCATTCCTTGATCAGGTTGGCGACCATCCGCGGGTTCTCCTTGGCCAGGGCCAGGGCCTTGGCGAGCTTTTCCTCGTAGGCCAGGCGGGCTGCAGCTTCAGGCGACAGGGCCACCTCGGCGCCTTCCTCTTCACCTTCCTCGCCCTCTTCGCTTTCTTCGCCGGCCGCTGCGGCTTCGGCGGCGGCTTCATCTTCTTCCTTGGTTTCCGGCTGGGGCAGGACCTGCTTCAGCAGCGGGCGGATCACCCCGAAGGCCACGAAGGCGATCACCCCGGCGATGACCAGATACTTGATGAGTTCCTTGAACAGCGCGACGTTGTCCGGGTCCTTCCAGATCGGCGTTTCGAGCTGATCCTTGTCGGAGACCACAAAGGGGCTGCTGGCCACGCTGATGGTGTCGCCGCGATCCTTGCTGTAGCCCACCGCGTCGCGCACCAGATCCTCGACGCGCTTGCGCTCTTCGTCGGTGAGGGGCACCGGCTTGGCGACACCGTTCTTGTCCTTCTCTTCCTTCTGGTTGAGGGCCACCGCCACCGACAGCCGGCGGATCTGGCCCAGCGCCTTGCGGGTGTGCTGGATGGTCTTGTCCACCTCATAGTTGATGGTGGCGCTCTTGGTGGTGGAAAGCGGCGGTTGCTGGTTGGGGCCGGCGGCACCGCCGACCGGCGGGGTGGTGAGTGGCGCGGTGGCCGGTACCGGTGGCTGGTTGGTGAGCGCGCCGGGCACGCCCTGAGCAGCCTGTTCGCGGGTGGTGCTTTCGTTGCTCTGCTGGCTGCGGATGGCCTGCTCGGGCGACGGGTTGGGGCGGTAGGTTTCGGCCGTCTGCTCGGTGACGTTGAAATCCACGTCGGCCGACACCTGGGCGCGGAAGTTGCCCTTGCCGAACAGCGGCGTGAGGATGGCGTTGATGCGCTCGATGTAGCCTTCCTCCAGCTCGCGGGTGTACTTGATCTGGGTGGCGTCGAGGTTGGTGCGCAGCGGGTCGGGCTTCTTGGTGAGCAGCGTGCCGTCCTGGTCGATCACGCTCACGTTCTCGTTGGTGAGCTGGGGCACGCTGGATGCGATGAGGTGCACGATGCCGGCGATCTGGCCGGGGTCGAGGGCACGGCCGGTGTGCAGGTTGACCATCACCGACGCGGTGGGCTTCTGCTCATCGCGCAGGAAGGCGGTCTGCTTGGGGATTGCCAGATGCACCCGGGCGCCGGCCACGCTGCCGATGGCGGAGATGGTTCGCGACAGCTCGCCTTCGAGGGCGCGCTGGTAATTGACCTGTTCGTGGAACTGGGAAAGCCCGAGTTTCTGGTTCTCCATCAACTCGAAGCCCACCAGCCCGCCCTTGGGGATGCCCTGGGCGGCGAGGCGCAGGCGCAGGTCGTGCACGTTGGCGGCGGGCACCAGGATGGCGTTGCCGTTGTCGGAGAACTTGTAGGGGATGTTCTGCTGCTGGAGGCTGGCCACCACGGCGCCCCCGTCTTTCTCGGCGAGATTGGAGAACAGCACGGCGTAATCCGGCTGTCGGCTCCACAGGAGCACGCCGACCACCAGCGCAATGGCGAAGGCCAGGGCTGCGCCCGCGGCGAGCTTCTGGCGCTGCGACAGATTGCGGATGTTCTCCAGCACCTGATTGAAAGGTGAGGCTGGCGGCGGTGGAGCGACGGCGGCGTCTTCTGCTGCCATGGAAACATTCCCCTCTTACGGATGCTCGCATTCTGGGCGTGGCGCAAGCCGATCAAGGGCGGGATTAGCAGCAGTTTTTGCCGCCTATTTGCCGCCTTGGCTTGCCGCCGGCAGGCCTAAGCTGCGAACCGGTGAATTTCGCCCCGTGCCCTTCATGAACCTGCCCGCCACCGAAGACCGTCTTGATGCCCGCCAGCTGGCCGAAGCGTTTCGCCAGTTCAGCGAGGCGTCGGAGGCCCTGACCGGTGCCTACGCCGGCCTGCAGACCCAGGTCGGCCAGCTGACCGAACGTCTCAGCGTGCTGATGGGCGCGCTGCCGGCGGGCGTCGTCGTGCTCGACCGGGACGGCCGCGTGGTGCAGGCCAACCGGGCCGTCGAGGCGATGTTCGAGGCGCCACTGGCCGGCGTGGATTGGACCGGGTTTTGTGCCGCCCGCCTTGCGCCCACCGAAACCCCGGGCGAATGGCAGCTGGATACCGGTACCGAATCACGCCGCCTGACCCGCGACGACGCGCCCCTCGAATCCGGCGACGGCCACATCGTGCTGCTCACCGATGTCACCGACGCTCACCGCATGCGCCTTGCCGCCGAGCGCAACGAACGCCTCGCTGCGATGGGCGAGATGGTCGCCGGGCTGGCCCACCAGCTACGCACACCGCTTTCAGCTGCGCTGCTCTACACCGCCAACCTGGTCCAGCAGGAGATGGGCCCGGCTGACCGGGAGCGCATCGGCAACCGGGCGATGGAACGCCTGCGCCATCTCGAAAAACTCATTCGCGACATGCTGCTGTTTGCCCGCGGCGAAACCCTAGGCCGCGAGCCCTTCGGCATCTGCGATCTGGTGGCCGAACTCACGCACACCCTCGAACCCCTGGCCCGCGCCAAGGGGCTGACTCTAGAGTCAGCCTGCGCCTGCGGCGACACCCAGGTGGTGGGTGACCGCAAGGCCATCGCCGGGGCCCTCACCAATCTCCTGGAGAACGCCGTTCAGGCGCTGGACGTCGGCGGCGTGATCCGCTTCGAGGCCCGGCTGGACGGCGCGCTTGCTCGTTTCACGGTGGCCGACAACGGCCGCGGCATCGATCCGGCACTACAGTCGCGGCTTTTCGAGCCGTTCTTTACCACCCGGCCCGACGGAACAGGATTGGGCCTGGCGATCGCGCGGGGCGTTGCCCGGGCCCACGGGGGAGACATCGGTATCGATTCCGAACCCGGTCGTGGCACGGTGTTTTCGCTGACCCTCGCCATGGGCGGCTGACGCCCGGCTCGCCCAGTTGCACCCAGCTTTAGAGAGACGTCCCATGCCCGAAGCCCTCAACATCCTGGTTGTCGAAGACGATGCGCCCCTGCGCGACGCCGTGTGCCTGACCCTTGAGGTCGCCGGCCACGCCGTGACCGGCGTCGGCGACGGCCCGGCGGCCCTGGCCGAGGTGGAAAAGCAGGCCTTCAACCTGGTGCTGTCCGACCTGAAGATGCAGCCGATGGATGGCCTGCAGCTGCTGGCCGAGCTGCGCCAGCGCCTGCCCCAGCTGCCGGTGCTGCTCATGACCGCCTTCGGCGATGTCGAGAAGGCCGTCGACGCCATGCGCGGCGGGGCCTGCGATTTTCTGATGAAACCCTTCGAGCCCAAGGTGCTGCTCGAACACGTCGAACGCTATGCCGTCACCCGCCGCGACGACGACATGATTGCGGCCGACCCCCACACCCGCAAGCTGCTGGCGCTGGCCGACAAGGTGGCTGAAACCGACGCCACGGTGCTCCTGAACGGCGAATCGGGCACTGGCAAGGAAGTCTTTGCCCGCTACCTGCACGAACATTCCCCCCGTCGCAGCGGCCCCTTCGTGGCCATCAACTGCGCGGCGATCCCCGACACCCTGCTCGAAGCCACGCTCTTCGGCCACGAGAAGGGCGCCTTCACCGGCGCCGCCAGCAGCCAGGCAGGCAAGTTCGAGCAGGCCGAAGGCGGCACGCTGCTGCTGGACGAAATCTCCGAGATGCCTCTGGGCCTGCAGGCCAAGCTGCTCCGCGTGCTGCAAGAGCGCGAAGTGGAGCGGGTGGGTGGCAAGAAGGCGATTCCGCTGGACATCCGCGTGCTGGCCACCACCAACCGCGACATGAGCAAGGAAGTGGCCGCCGGCCGTTTCCGCGAGGATCTCTTCTACCGCCTCAACGTGTTTCCGTTGGCCATCCCGTCGCTGCGCGAGCGTCCGGGCGACATCGTGCCCCTGGCGCGGCATTTCGCGCTGCTGCATGGCGTGCGCCTCAAGCGCGTGGCGCGCCTGTCGCCCGAAGCCGAGGAGGTGCTGCTCACCTACCATTGGCCTGGCAACGTGCGCGAACTGGAAAACACCGTACAGCGTGCGCTGATCCTCAGCAGCGGTCAGGCCGTGTCGGGCGAGACGATCCGGCTGTGCCTGCCCCACTGGAACGGCGAGCCGGTGCGGATGGTTGTGCCGCCGTCGGTGGCGATGCCGGCACCGTTTGCCGTGGAGCCGGCAATTTCTGCCGTCGATGCCGCCGCCGACGCCCGCGATGCAGCCCGTCCAGCCAACATGAAAGATCTGGAGCGCGAGCACATCCTGCAGGTGCTCAAGGAGGTCGGCGGGTCGCGAAAGCGGGCGGTGGCGCAGCTTGGCATCTCCGAGCGCACGCTCCGCTACAAGCTCCAGCAGTATCGCGAAGAAGGGCTTTTCAGCGGCTGACGCACACTTGTGCTCTGTGGCACGTCACTTGCTCTGTTATAGTCGAGTCAAAGGAGCAGGATCATGGATACCCGCGGAATCGATCAGATGTTGTCGGAGCTTCGCGCCACCTCCCAGGTGGCGTCGGGTAAATCCGCCCAGTCGGCCCAGGCCGCCGGCGAGACCGATTTCGGCCAGGTGCTGCAAACCGCCATCGATCAGGTGAGCTCCGCCCAGATGCAGGCCCAGGAAATGTCGAAGGGCTTCTCGGCTGGCGATCCGAACGTCAATCTGCAGGACGTGATGGTCAATCTCCAAAAGGCCAACCTGTCGTTCCAGCAGATGGTTCAGGTGCGCAACAAGCTCGTCACTGCCTATCAGGACATCATGAACATGTCGGTTTGAGGGTGTTTCGGGCCCGAGCCCAAGTTGTTCATGGTTTCAATGCAAAAGCCGGCGAAAGCCGGCTTTTGTTTGTGCACGTGAATGACGGCTTCAGCGGATGCGTTCGCGGGCGTTGCGTTCCCGTTCGGCCTTCAGGATGTAGCGCTGGATCGTCGAGGCCATGCTGGAGGATAGATCGGTGAATTCGCAGCCGGCACGGAGCATGGTGCTGCCGTCCCGGTTGGTGATGCGGAAGAGGTTGCGCACCCGCAGCGAGGTGACGATCGGGCCGGTCTCGGGCAGCATCAGGCGGCAGTCGGCGAGGACGGTGTCGGGCTCAAGGGCGGGTTCGTTCGGCGGCAGCAGGATCGCCAGGCCGCCGCTGCTGATGTCGAGCACCGTGGCCTCCATCGACACCATGCGTTTCTCGCCACCGCTGTTGATGGGGATCAGGCAACTCAGGCTGTGAGGATTGGTGGCGATCAGGCGGTAGTACTCACGCCGCTGCAGGCGTAGCAGCGCCTCGGGAAGCGTTACGCGGAAGGCAGTGTGGCCTTCGTGGGTGATGCGGGTGGGTTTGGGCGCTGCGAACTGGATCTTGATCTTGTCGAGCTGGGTGACGCAGATCAGCTGTTCGGTGCCTTCCACGCGGGTGTTGATCGCGTCACTGCTGGCGGCGTCGAGGATCAGGGTGTCGTTGTCCGGATCGACGGCCAGAATGGCAGTGAGGAAAGAATCGGCGCTGGCGTCGATGAAGGCGCTGATCATCGCGCGCTTCTGCACGAGGCTGCGGAGGTTATAGACGATGTCGGTCTTTCCGCGGAGCAGGTAGCGGGAGTGTTCGTCGGCCTGCAGGAGTTCGAACTTGAGCGGCATGTTGGTGGTGGCGTCGGGAGATCGGCTGAAAGACCGATTCTATCAGTCCGATGGCTAACCCCAACGGTGGAGCAATTGGCATGCCCGATCAATTAGCCGATACAAAATGAATCGAGGGACGGAAAACCGTCCCCCGACCGTCTGGCTGAATGCAGGCGTGCTCAGCGCGTGGCTTCCCGCTCGATCTCCTCGAGGCTGGTGTGGCGCACGTCGCGGCCCTTGACCATGTACACCACGTACTCGGCAATGTTCTTGGCGTGGTCGCCGATGCGCTCGACCGACTTGGCGACGAACATCAGTTCGATGGCCTGGGAGATCATGCGCGGGTCTTCCATCATGTAGGTGATGAGCTGACGCATGATGCCCTTGAACTCGGCATCCACCTCCTTGTCGTGGCGGACCACCTGCGCGGCGGCCACGGTGTCGAGGCGGGCGTAGGCGTCCAGTGCGGTGCGCAGCATGTCCACCACCGCGTCGGCGATGTGGCTGAGACGGATCTGCGGCATGAAGGGCGAACCGTTGCCGTGGAGTTGTTTGGCGGTCTTGGCGATCTTTTTCGCCTCGTCGCCGATCCGCTCCAGGTCGGTGATCGTCTTCTGGACGGTGCTCACCATGCGCAGATCGACTGCCGTGGGCTGACGCTTGGCGATCACCTGGTTGCAGGCTTCGTCGAGTTCGATCTCGAGCAGATTGACCCGGTTGTCGTTCTCGATGACCTGATCGATCAGGAGCGGATCTCCGTCGGAAAGGCCTTCCATCGCCTTCACGATCTGCAACTCGACCATCCCGCCCATCTGGAGAACCCGGTTGCGGATTCCTTCCAGTTCGGAATCGAACTTCTTGGAGGTGTGCTCGTTCATTGAAAATCCTAAGGCTGGTAAGCGGAGAAGATTAACAGCGGTTTATGACTTTTTTGTTTCAAGTACGTTCGTAGGTCACAACGCCGCTGGCCGTGGCAAGCAGCAGTACATCGGCACCGCGCCGGGCAAACAGGCCATTGGTGACGACGCCGACGATGCCATCGACCGTGCTCTCGAAGCTTGCCGGATCGTTGATCTGCAGGCCATGCACATCGATGATGATGTTGCCGTTGTCAGTGACGAAGCCTTCGCGAAGCACCGGGCGGCCCCCCAAGGTTGCGAGCTGGCGTGCCACTTGGGCGCGGGCCATCGGGATCACCTCCACGGGCAGCGGGAAGCGGCCGAGGCAATCGACGCGTTTGGTGGCGTCGCAGATGCAGATGAACTTGTCGGCTACCGCGGCAACGATCTTCTCGCGGGTGAGCGCGCCGCCGCCGCCTTTGATCATGGCGAGGGAGGCGTCGATCTCGTCGGCGCCATCGACGTAGACGGGCATCCGATCCACGTCGTTCAGGTCGAAGAGGCGGATGCCGTGGCCGGCGAGGCGCTTGGCAGAGGCTTCGGACGAGGCCACGGCGCCGGCAATGCGGTCTTTCATCGTGGCAAGACCATCAATGAAGAAGTTGGCCGTCGAGCCGGTGCCGACGCCGACGATGCTGCCTTCAACGATGTAATCGAGGGCGCGCAGCGCAGCTTGTTGCTTGAGTTCGTCCTGGGTCATGGTGTGAGCTGCTTGAAAGCCAAAACCTGGATTTTAACCGTACCGGTACACTGTTTGCGGTTTGTCACGCTCGGTTCGCCAATCCACAAAGCCTTACACCCGGCCAGGGTGAGGGGCGTAAAGTGTTACACCGTTGCCACAAATACCCGCCGCGCCGTGCAGGCAGGATTTCCCGAAACACTCACAGAAGGAGCTTCACGATGGGTTTGCTCGATCAACTGGCAGGACAGGTTCTGGGGTCGCTGGCTGGCGGCGGTCAGCAGGGCGGCGGTGGTCAGGCCGTTTTGCTGCAGCTGGTCTTGAGCCTGCTGCAGAACAATGGCCAAGGTGGCCTTGGAGGCTTGCTTGGTCGGCTGAATCAGGCAGGGCTGGGTGAGCAGGCGGCTTCCTGGGTTGGTACTGGCCAGAATCTTCCGGTGAGTGCCGATCAGATCGGGCAGATTTTTGGTGGTAGCGAACTGGGCGATCTGGCGGCCCAGCTCGGGATGCCGACCGAGCAGGTGGCGGGCCATATCGCCAACGTGCTGCCTCAAGTGGTCGATCAACTGACGCCGAACGGTCGGGTGCCGGAGGGTGACGTAGACCTCGGGCAGGCACTGTCCGGCCTGGTGGCCATGCTGGGCAAGTGATGGCCTGATGGTTACAAGCCCTGCCGAACTGGCAGGGCCTTTTTACGCCTCGGCGCCGGTGGCCACCGGCCGTGCCGGATCCGAACACCACTCGCTCCATGATCCTGCATACAGTCGTACGCCGGAAAGCCCGGCCGTCTCCATCGCCAGGAGGTTGTGGCAGGCCGTGACGCCCGAGCCACACTGCAGCACCACGTTGTGCGCATCGCCGCCCTTGATGAGTTTGCCGAATTCCTCCTGCAGCTGGGCGGCGGGCTTGAAGCAGCCGCTGGCGTCCAGGTTGTCCTTGAAGAAGCGGTTGATCGCGCCGGGAATGTGACCACCCACCGGGTCGAGCGTTTCGTTCTCGCCGCGGAAACGGTCGGGCGCACGGGCGTCGATCAGCAGCATGGCCGGATCGTGCAGGTGGCTCAGCACGTAGTCGGCGTCGACCCGTAGCTGCTTCTGCACCTGCGGTGTGAAGGCGGCGGGGGTGGCCTGCGGAACGTCGGCGATCACGGGGTGGCCCGCTGCAGCCCACGCCTGGATGCCGCCGTTGAGCACTGCAACCCGGTTGTGACCCAGCCAGCGCAGCAGCCACCACAGACGCGATGCAAACATGCCGCCGGCGTCGTCGTAGGCGACGATCTGGGTGTTCGGGCCCACGCCGAGGCTGCCAAGCTTGTCTGCCAGGAGCTGCGGATCGGGCAGTGGATGGCGGCCGTTGAGACCGGAGCAGGGGCCGGAAAGGTCTTCTTCCAGATCGAGGAAGAACGCGCCGGGCAGGTGCCCCGCCGCGTAGGCCTCCCGGCCGGCGGCCGGGTTGGCGAGGTTGAAGCGGCAGTCGAAGAATCGCCACGCGGGGGTGGCCAGGGTGGCGACTTCCTGGACGCTGACGAGCTGGGTGAAAGGCTGCGGCACGACGGGCGTCCTCAGGCGACCGGGGATTCGATGCCACTGATCCAGGCTTCGGCGTCGTCGGCGTCTTCGAAGACGCGCACGTCGGCATCCACGAAGATCTTCGACAGCCAGGCGCTCCAGGTGACCCACTGGTCGTCGGTGAGGATGGCGATTCGGGCGAAGTCGTGGGCGTGGGCACGGGCGAAGCGGATCTCTTCGATTGCCATGTCGATGGTGAAACCGCTCATTTCCCGCAGGTCGAAGAACAGGCTCACCGGCCCCTCGAACCTGATCTTGTAATTAACGACCTCTTCGAATTCCTTGTAGTCGGCTAGGGTGAATTCGCCGAAAACGGTGAGATTGACCCGGCTTTCCTTCTGGTCGGTGGTGATCATTTCCTGGGTCCTCTTGGGGGTGAAGGGATGCCAGCAGTGTAGCCCCGTGCGCCCTACGCTTCAATCGGACTCAAGCGCTGGCGCGGGTCGGCGGGAAACGACGGAGATCAGCACGCCGCTGGCGATGATGGTGGCGATACCCAGCAGCGACGCCCAGGGCAGGCGTTCGTCCCACAGGGCGACGCCGAACAGGCTCGAGAAGATCACCGTGGTGTACGACAGGTTGGCTGACACCACCGTCTTGCCGTAGCGGTAGGCGCGGGTCATGGCGAGCTGGGCGAAGCCGCCGAAGCCGCCCACGCCCAGAACGATGGCCAGGGTGCGGGCGTCCATCGGATGCAGGCCGCCGGACAGCATTGCCCACCCAAGCCCGAACAGGCTGGTGACGAAGGAGAACCACAGCACGGTGCGGGCTTCCGGCTCGCCGACGCGGCCGAGTTCGCGCACGTTGATATAGGCGATGCTCGCCAGCATGCCGCCGGCCATGCCCACCAGTGCGCCAAACCATTGGTCGGGCTGCAGGGTGGGCTTGAGGAGCATCACCACGCCAGCAAAGCCCAGGGCGATGGCGGCGAGGGCGCCGCGCCCGGGGCGCTCACCGAACCACAGAATCAGCAGCAGGGCGACAAACAGCGGTGAGGTATAGCTGAGGGTGACGGCGGTTGCCAGCGGCAGTACGCCGAGCGCGAAGAAGTAGCACATCAGCGAGATGGTCCCGGAGAACCCGCGGGAAAGCTGCATGCGCCAGTGGGGCGTGCGCCATGGGATGCCCTGCCAGCGGCTCAGCGCCAGCATCATCACGAAGCCGACAAAGCCCCGGTAGAACACCAGTTCGCCGGTGGAAAGATGCGCCGAGCCGAGCTTGACGCAGACGCCCATGCAGGCGAAAAGCAGGCTGGCGGCGATCATCCAGAGGGATTGCATGGCGGTGGCGGCGGACGAAAGCGCCCGATTCTACCGGAGGCCCGCTCCGTGCCCGGAAAACCACGTGAAAAACCCCCGGGGGCTTGCGCCCGCGGGGGTCGATCGACCAAGCGTGCCGGTGAGGGTTACCGGCGATCGAAGCTTAGTGGAACTGCTCTTCTTCGGTCGAGCCGGTGAGGGCCTTGACGGAGGAGGAGCCGCCCTGGATCACGGTGGTGACATCGTCGAAGTAGCCGGTGCCGACTTCCTGCTGGTGCGAGACGAAGGTGTAGCCTTCTTCGCGAGCGGCGAATTCCGGTTCCTGGACCATTTCAACGTAGTGCTTCATGCCTTCGCCGCCGGCGTAGGCCTTGGCGAACTTGAAGGTGTTGTACCAGTTGACGTGGATACCCGCCAGGGTGATGAACTGGTACTTGTAGCCCAGCGCCGACAGTTCTTCCTGGAAGGAAGCGATCTGCGAGTCGTTGAGGTTCTTCTTCCAGTTGAAGGACGGCGAGCAGTTGTAGGACAGCAGCTTGCCCGGGCAGGCGGACAGCACGGCTTGAGCGAATTCACGGGCGAAGCCGATATCGGGCACGCCGGTTTCGCACCAGACGAGGTCAGCGTACGGGGCGTAAGCAACGCCGCGGGAGATCGACTGCTCCAGACCGTTCTTGACGCGGAAGAAGCCTTCCTGGGTGCGCTCACCGGTGAGGAACGGCTTGTCGTTCTCGTCGTAGTCGGAGGTGATCAGGTTGGCCGCTTCGGCATCGGTACGGGCCAGGATCAGGGTCGGAACGCCCATGACGTCGGCAGCGAAACGAGCAGAGATCAGCTTTTCGCAGGCTTCACGGGTCGGGACGAGCACCTTGCCGCCCATGTGGCCACACTTCTTGGCGGCGGCCAGCTGGTCTTCGAAGTGAACGCCAGCGGCACCGGCGGCGATCATGTTCTTCATCAGTTCGAAGGCGTTCAGCACGCCACCGAAACCGGCTTCAGCGTCGGCAACGATCGGCAGGAAGTAGTCGATGAAGCCTGCGTCGCCCGGGTTGATGCCGCGGGACCACTGGATCTCGTCGGCGCGCTTGAAGGTGTTGTTGATGCGGCGAACCATGGTCGGCACGGAGTCGTAGGCGTACAGCGACTGGTCCGGGTACATGGTTTCGGAGGTATTGCCGTCGGCGGCAACCTGCCAGCCGGACAGATACACGGCTTCCAGGCCGGCCTTGGCTTGCTGCATGGCTTGACCAGCGGTGATCGCGCCGAAGGCGTTCACGTAGCCCTTCTTGGCGCCGCCGTTGACCTTGTCCCAGAGGACCTTGGCGCCGCGTTGGGCCAGG
This sequence comes from Zoogloea sp., assembly GCA_041917255.1. Taxonomy (GTDB): domain Bacteria; phylum Pseudomonadota; class Gammaproteobacteria; order Burkholderiales; family Rhodocyclaceae; genus Zoogloea. Next base: position 4,261 of record JAYRYA010000030.1, on the reverse strand, counting down.
GTGTATTCGGGCTGCAGGGAGCCACGCAGACGGACGACGTCAGCAGCGGTGTAGCCGCGCTTCACGCCTTTCCAGCGGGGGTTTTCAGCCCAGTCTTTTTCGAGGGCGGCGATTTGCTGTTCGCGGGTCAGAGACATACGACATCCTTTACAAACGTAGGGTGAAGGGAGGGGAAGCCGAGGTGCACGCTCAACCTGCTTTGGGTGGGGCGTTGCGTAACTCTTGCTCTGTTTGGTCGGGTGCCGGAGCGCCTGAAGCTGCGTTTCCGGAACCTCGATCAATGGAAGACAGTATAGGCAGGATTTTGCACGGCAGCAACAAGTCTTATATAAGATATAAGAAATAAATTTTTCATGTATTTCAATGAATTGCGTGTTATTTTTTGTATTGTGAAACGGCGTGAGCGCTAGTGAAATGAAAATTCGCTGCGCTGCGTCGTTTTTTCATCCGCTGGACTCAGAGCAGGGGGCGCTCGGAGACGATCACGCCATCTTCGTCCGCATAGATGTACTGGCCCGGCGTGAAGGTGACGCCGCCAAAGGTGACCGGAATATCCACGTCGCCCGCACCTTTCTTGATGCTCTTCATGGGGTGGGTGCCGAGGGCGAAGACGCCGATCTCCATGCTGGCGATGGGGCCGGAATCGCGGATGCAGCCATAGACGATGACGCCCGCCCAGTTGTTCTTGACGCCCAGCAGCGCGAGCTGATCGCCGACCATTGCGCAGCGCATCGAGCCGCCAGCGTCAACCACCAACACCGCACCTTTACCGGCGGTCTCGAGTGTGCTGCGGACAAGCGCGTTGTCCTCGAAGACCTTAAGGGTGCGGATCGGGCCGGAAAAGCGGGTCTTGCCGCCATAGCTGCGGAACACCGGCGCGACGGCACGCACCTTGCCCTCGTTGGCATCACAAAGATCGGTGGTCTGGAAATCCATGGCAACTCCGTGAGAATCAGGGTGGGGAGGGAGATTGCGGCCCACAAAAGCACACGGGCGGCATGAGCCGCCCGCGGATTGAGTGCGACGCGTGCGGAAAAACTTATACCGTAGCTTCTGCCATTTCCTCGAACTGCAGGAGCACCTTGCCGTTGTCGTCGATGTCGATCGTAACGCTTCCTCCGCCGGCCAGCCGGCCGAACAGGAGCTCGTCGGCCAGCGCCGAGCGGATCGTGTCCTGAATCAGTCGGGCCATCGGACGGGCGCCCATCAGCGGATCGAAACCCTTCTGGCCGAGCCAGGTCTTGAGCTTGTCGGTGAAGTGGGCCTCGACCTTTTTCTCGTGGAGCTGGGCTTCAAGCTGCATCAGGAACTTATCGACCACCCGGACGATGATCTCGGAGTCGAGGGACTTGAACGAGATCGTGCCGTCGAGACGGTTGCGGAACTCCGGCGAGAACAGACGCTTGATCTCGGCCATCTCGTCGCCCAGTTCGCGCTTCGCCGAGAAGCCGATCACCGATTTCTGCATGCTTTCGGCGCCAGCGTTGGTGGTCATGATGAGGATGGTGTTGCGGAAATCGGCCTGGCGACCGTTGTTGTCGGTCAGTGTGCCGTGGTCCATCACCTGCAGCAGGATGTTGTAGATGTCCGGGTGCGCCTTTTCGATCTCGTCAAGAAGCAGCACGCAGTGGGGCTTCTTGTTGACCTGTTCGGTGAGCAGGCCGCCCTGGTCGAAGCCCACGTAGCCCGGCGGTGCGCCGATCAGGCGCGACACCGCGTGACGTTCCATGTATTCGGACATGTCGAAGCGAACCAACTCGATGCCCAGCGTGTAGGCGAGCTGGCGGGCGACTTCGGTCTTGCCGACGCCGGTGGGGCCGCTGAACAGGAAAGCGCCGATCGGTTTCTGCGGGTTGCCAAGGCCAGAGCGGGACATCTTGATGGCCTTGGCCAGGGCATCGATGGCCGCGTCCTGGCCGAAAACCACGTTCTTCAAGTCGCGGTCGAGGGTCTTCAGTGCGGCGCGGTCGTCGTTGGAGACGTTGCGCGGCGGGATGCGCGCGATCTTGGCGACGATCTCCTCAATCTCGGTCTTGCCGATGAGCTTCTTCTGGCGTGACTTGGGCAGGATGCGCTGGGCGGCACCGGCCTCGTCAATCACGTCGATGGCCTTGTCGGGGAGGTGACGGTCGTTGATGTAACGTGCCGACAACTCGGCTGCGCTCGACAGGGCCGAGGACGAGTACTTGATCCCATGGTGCTGCTCGAAGCGCGACTTGAGGCCCTTGAGAATCTCGACGGTCTCATCGACCGAAGGCTCGACCACATCAACCTTCTGGAAGCGCCGCGAAAGCGCGTGATCCTTTTCGAAGATCTGGCGAAATTCGGTGTAGGTGGTGGCGCCAATGCACTTGAGCTGGCCGGAGGACAGCGCCGGCTTTAGCAGGTTGGAAGCATCAAGTGTGCCGCCCGACGCGGCGCCCGCGCCAATCAGGGTGTGGATTTCGTCGATGAACAGAATCGCATTGGTGTGCTCGACGAGTTGCTTGAGCACGGCCTTCAGGCGCTGCTCGAAGTCGCCGCGATACTTGGTGCCGGCCAGCAGCGCGCCCATGTCGAGGGCGTAAACCTGGGCGTCGGTCAGGATGTCGGGCACACGGCCCTCAACGATCCGGCGGGCCAGGCCTTCGGCGATGGCGGTCTTGCCCACGCCTGCTTCGCCGACCAGCAGCGGGTTGTTCTTGCGGCGGCGGCAGAGGGTCTGGATGACGCGTTCGACCTCCTTGTCGCGGCCGATCAGCGGATCGATCTTGCCGAGCAAGGCCTGCTGGTTGAGGTTCTGGGTGTAGTTGTCGAGCGCACCGCCGGGGGCTGTGACCTCAGGCTCCTGCTCTCCCTGCTCGGAATCACCCGAGGCAGGGCGCTGCGGGTTCGTGCCCGGCTGCGGGCTCTTGGTGATGCCGTGGGAGATGAAGTTCACCACGTCGAGGCGCGAGATGTTCTGCCGCTGGAGGAAATAAACCGCGTGGGAATCCTTCTCGCCGAAGATCGCGACCAGCACGTTGGCGCCGGTGACTTCCTTCTTGCCGGAGGACTGGACGTGGAGGATCGCACGCTGGATGACGCGCTGGAAGCCGAGCGTCGGTTGGGTGTCGATGTCCTCGGAGCCTTCGACCTTGGGCGTGTGCTCGTTGACGAAATTGATCAATTCTTTGCGCAGTTCGTCGGTCTTGGCCGCGCAGGCGCGCAGCACTTCGGCTGCGGAGGGGTTGTCGAGGAGCGCGAGCAGAAGATGCTCGACGGTGATGAACTCATGGCGCTTTTGCCGTGCTTCGACGAAGGCCATGTGCAAACTGACTTCCAGCTCTTGCGCGATCATTTCAGCTTTCCTCCATGACGCATGCCAGCGGATGCTGATGCTGGCGAGCGTACGCGATGACCTGCTCGACCTTGGTCGCTGCGATGTCCCGTGGGAAAACACCGCATACCCCAACGCCCTCTCTGTGTACTTTGAGCATGACCCGCGTCGCTTGTTCGCGGTCCATGGCAAAGAATTTCTGAATCACGGTCACCACGAAATCCATCGGGGTGAAATCGTCGTTGAGCAGCATGACCTTGTAGAGGGGCGGCGGTTTGACCCGCGTAACCTCAGACTCAAGTACCGATTCTTCCTGCTTTTTGATGACCATGCGGCTCATTCTAAACAACCTCGATGATTGTGCAAGAGAGAATTGGCACACTTTTCGGGTCCGCTTCGACGTGGTGCATGGGGTCGTTTTTGGTGCGTCGCACGAAATCAATAAGTAATGAAAAAATAAGACCTTTGTGTTTTTTGGCAGAAAATACGCTAAATAAATCCCGATTTTTTGTTGTGTCGCAGCAAATTGAATGCCTGACAAATGCGTTGACGACGCGAATCAAGTCACGTAAAAGTTGAGATGTGTTCGCGCCAAGTTGAGGCGGCGTCCGTGCAGGGTGCTCTCAAGCGGTTGCTTGGTTGAAGGCACACGGCGCGGGACCTCCCCGTCCTGACCGATCGCAAACCGGAAGTCCGGATCGTGTATTACTGAAATCAAGAAGGAACATGCAATATGGCAACTGGTACTGTTAAGTGGTTCAACGACGCCAAGGGCTTCGGCTTCATCACGCCGGACGACGGTAGCGAAGACCTGTTTGCGCACTTCTCCGCCATCACCATGGCTGGGTTCAAGTCGCTCAAGGAGGGGGAGAAGGTTCAGTTTGAGGTCACGCAAGGTCCGAAGGGCAAGCAAGCGTCGAACATTCAGCGCGCCTGATCTTCGCGGCTTTCGGGGCTTGGCCC
>JAYRYA010000029.1:0-50323 GCA_041917255.1 Zoogloea sp. | reverse complement strand
GGGATGACGGTCATGAAAGTGTCCACTTCTAGTGCGTAGTGGACACTATGGTTAGCGAGCTAAGCAGCCCGGGGAAGATGGGTTGGCCGGGGGCTTACCTATAGGGCACGTAAGCGTCAGACTACTGCTTGATTTTGAGCATCCAGCCAACGACCGAAATGGCCGAGGGGGAGCCAGTCAGCTCCCGCTGGCGCTACTACGCAGCAGAAACAGCGCATAAACCACCATTCAACGCCGAAAATACGCTCAAAGCAGTATTTTTGAGGTCGTCGTGCGCCGAGTCACGCTTAAAGCCTTCCCTGAGGAGCCCCTATTGCTGGATGTAGCCACCGTTTAATGTCGTCGATTGCAGACGTTAGCAGTGCCGGACGGCTGAATGTTTTTTCCTTCGTCAAAGAACTCACATGGCGATACTATCGCCTCCGCGTCGTCCAGCCATCAGGAAAGTGGATTGTTTCGTTGCCAACCTTGGAAAACGAAGCGTACTTAATCGTCAGCAGTGCTTTGTGAACGACCATCTCCTCGGCAAGGCGTTCTTCGAACTGGGCAACGCTCATCTTTTTGTACGTGGGTATCTCGCCGGACTCTGGTGCGTAGTCCGGATCGTCCATCCACAAGACGTCATCGCCACCGCAGTGTACCGCCGTGAGGATATGGTTGTTAGACTTTGAACTTGCGCTGGTGACGACATCGACAACCACTGCATGGCTCTTGCCCGGGACAGCATAGAAGCGCGCGATATCCGGGAGTAGGCACTCAGCAATAAATTCGAAGCTTGGCTTGAGGTCTGCATACTGCCGCAGATCGAAAAGCGCTTGGAATTTGCCCATTTTGAAGCTTTTACGCAGGCGGGCCTCAGGGTCGAAAAAGACTTCAAACAGCATACCGTCCAGCAGTGCCTTGCGTCGCTCAGGCTTCAATCCCGCGGTACGCGTCATAAAGTTGCTAAGGTACGAAATTGCACCTCTTGATCCACCGCAGGCCGCCTGATAGATATTTCGTCCGACGACGAAGAGGGAGTCTGGCGAAGCACGGCCAGCAGCCGCGGCCGTGAAGTTTTCGATGGCGGGATTCTGCCTGTACCAGTCATGCGATTTCAGCCCCTGGATGACGCGGTGAGAGGCCTTCTTGTCTACGATAACGAAGAGCTTGTCACGCAATGATGTTTCCGCATACTCATCAATCCGCGTTCCAAGGCTCAGATTGAAGAAGAAGTCTCCAGCAAGGGATGTGTGCTCCCATGAAATCTGCTTGCCACCTGTTGCTGTGCTGAGTGTGTTGCGAACACGTTTGAACATGCCTTCTATCGAGCAGTCTGGCGTTGCAAGATGCTCGAGCAGTGCCGCCGTATAGGCACCATTGCGACCGCGACCATCACTTGCGACTTGGCCGGGCGATGTGGCGTAAGCGAGGAGCGTTCCCCGTGGTGCATAGACGGGTGCGAGACCGCGCGAACTCATTGATCGCGACCAGGCGCGCTCAAACGGATTGTTGCGGCAGGCATCGAGAACGATGATGCTCGATGTGTTGTCCGCCTTTTCCATCACCTCAATGACCTTGTTGAGCGCCAACGACGAGTGTTTGGCGGCGACCTCATCAGAAACATCGGTATCGATGGCGGCGAGATAGTTGTCGCCATCAACCTGCATGCCGTGGCCGGCGAAGTAGAACAGTCCTACATCGGTGCCCTTCAACGCCTTCTTGAAGTCTTTGAGGGCCTGGTCCATTTCGCGGTAGGAGCAATTCAGCTTGGTCGCGACCGTGAAGCCGCATTCATCCAGCTTGGCGGAAATATCTGTTGCGTCATTCACCGGGTTTTTAAGTTCTCCGGCATCGACATAGTCGGCGTTGCCGACGACGAGTGCTGTAAGGCGGCGGCTCATGGCAGTATCGCCCCGCCGCTCTCAACCACTGCTTCGCGAACCAGCTCTCGAACCGCACGAAGGAATTCGAGTGCCGGTGCAGTGTTGACCGTTCCGGGGATGGGTGCTGCAAGTTCATAGATGCCCCGAATATCAACGGCACGGCGCGCCGCCGAGCCCTTGCCCTTGTGCTCAAGGCCGCGTCGCCAGTCCGTCAAGTGTTCGTTGATCAGGCGTTGTAGCGCGAGTTGATGCAGACGGCCGAACAAGACCTGGCGGATCGGCGCGATGGCCTGCTGTGCTTCGTCGGCATCGTTAGGTGAGCGCGACCAGCCGATTGGGTTGTCGAGGAAGTTTGCTATCTCTTCGGTGATGCGGCCGACTAAGTCTGCGACGGGTCGTAGCGAGTCGTATTCGACACCTGTTTCGTTCGAAATCTTTCGGTTGAGCGCCTTGATTCGGGTCCAGTGCTCAGCCGGCAGTGTTGCGCCGATTGCCAGTCCGAGGCGGGCCGCCCATGCCTTCTGGAAGCTGTCCGTGGCACGTTGCACTGCGAAGCCAAGCCCTGATGCGTCGTATTGTGGCTTGGCATCCGGCACCGGCGGCGGCTCTACTGTTTTCTCGACGAAGGCGATCAGCTTGTTGAGTTGCGCACGAACGCCGGGGGGCAGCTTCGTACTGGGTCCGTCGAGCGCTCCGAGCATGAAGCTTTGGTCGTCGATCGTCCGTTCCATTGAGGCGACGATTGGCGCGTTCAGCACTTCCTTCAGCTTGGAGAGATAGTTGTGAACCGAGGCGAGCACATGCGCGCGTTTTTCGGCAAAAGTCGGAAGGTTGAGGCCCTTGACCTGGTCGAAGTGCGTAAAGGCTATCAGGAGCTTGTTGTAGTTGCCGCTCGACGCGACGGCGCGTAGAACCGACTGGGCTGCTGCTTGCACTGGCTGCTCGGCGTTGTCCACCAACAGAATTGCATCGACTTCCGAGAAGCGCCGGGTGATGTGCGTGGTCAGGCTCGTTGACGAGTCGGGTGTGTGGCCAAGTCCCTGGCCGTCGAGCAGCACGATCTTGGCCTGATGGTCGGTGAAGGTCGGAAACAGCGGTCCCATGACACGAATGCCATCGACAAGCGGCGTCAGCAGCTTGCCGAACGAGGGTGCGAAATTGCTCGAAAACCAGCGCACCTGCTTCAGAAACTCAGTCCGGTCGTTGGTGCTGTAAGTCCACATGAGTGGCCATTTCGAGCTGGCGCTGCGATAGTTCAATTCGCCGCTCTTCAGCGCTTCGAAACGTTGGAATGCTTCGTCTATCACGTCGTGGACGATGTCGTGGAACTGCTCGTCGGCGAACAGCTCGCCCTGGAAGATTTCTAGCGCCGCTTCGCGGTCCTCCGCTGTCGCCGCATATTGATCTGGCAGCAGTTCTTCGCTGATGGCCTTGGCCGTCGCAGCAGCGAGCTTTGTGATCCGAGAGACATAGTCTACGAGACGTGCGTGCTGTGCTTCGGCGTCGGCCGTGGACACAGCTTCGTCGCTGTTCGCTGCGGCCATCGCTGCTTCGTCAGGCGTACCGAAATCCCACTCGTCGATCGCAGGCTCAGCAGGCAAATTCTTGCGCCACGAGCCGAGCAGATAGCTCAGGCGAAAGCGCTGATCTGGATGGTGGAGAAAGCGGTCTGCTACTTTGTCTTCAGGCAACTTGTCCCACACCGCCGCGCAGGAGTTGAGGACGCAGTCCTCAACGTTGGCCTGGATGACGGTCTCGGAGAAGAAAGTGACCGCTGCCCGGAATTCGCCGGTAGCGGGAATGACCTCAATGTCCGATACCGTAGTCTTAGCCGTCGATGTGGATGGAAAGCGGTCCAACTCCGGATCCGAGCCGATCAGGTGCCGCAGCAACGAAGTCTTGCCGGCTCCAGTTGTACCGACAAACAGTGCTCTGGCGTAGCCCTCTGCTTTCCCGGGTAGGGGAATGACGCTGTTGCGGGTCTCGAAGGGGTCGGCAATTCCGGCCTGGATACCGTCATAGAAGGCATCGACGATCCGCTGATCGAAGGTCCGCAGCGCTTCTTGATGTTTGGCTGCTGTCCACCAAGCCTCATCTTGAAGTAGTTGATTCATCTGGCCGACGAGAGCCGTGGCCTTCGCCTTGTCATCAGTACCCAGACCCCGGCGCATCTTCAGACCAGGCTTGCCTTTTGAGTCCAGCTTCAAGGGGTGCCGGAAGCTGACACTAAATCCCGGTCTGCCGGGCGTCGTCGAGAGAGAGGCAGTGTAAGCCATGTCCATGCTCCTTGTTGTTCCGCGTTGTACCGGATGTAATTTAGACGCCATTGTCCAGGTTGTCAAAGGGCTTGGAACATCGCAGTACAACGGTGGGTGTGGGCAAGAGTGGAGCAGAGGGTGGCTGCTCCTGAAATCAGGTAATGAACCCCAGCGTTGGTTGAGGTGGGATTGCAACGTCTGGTATGTCGCCAAGTCTGATGTGAGCCCCGTTCTTCCCGTGCAGCCGATCACAGTGCCCGGCGTGGTGTCAGGTCATTGAGCGCCGATGTTCGGTAGGCGTTCTAGATCGGCCACACGAGTCTTCGAGCAGCAACGACAGCGAGGGCCGAAGTGCGGTTGCGGGTTCGACGAACTCTTCCTCGGCGAGTGAGGAACTGGAGTCTGTTGCTAAATAGACTTGGACGGCAATGCTGCGCGCAAGAGCCGATCATCATGCTGAGATTGCCCTGCGTGACGCAGCCAACGCCTGTTGCCATGTGATTGATACTGCGGACTACGTTGGGCAGGTAGCCACGATCTGCTCGTTCTTGATCGTCAGGTTGGCAACTCACGAAGTCATTTCAATTTTGTACTGTTCTGGTCCCAGAACAGTACAAAATTGAGACAGAGGGTCTGGCGGCTTGAACGACCCGATTTTCGGTCCAGTTTCATCCCGAAGGACGCAATCGAACTCCCGGCCCTGGAGTTCTCAGGCTGGAGCGCGCGGGGGCAGCCAGACCCAGCTCGAGGCGTTATGGTTGTGCGAGTCCCTGTCCCGGAGTGAATCTGTACTCGATCTCCTCGAGCAAGTTGAAGCCCCCCATGCTTGTCTCTGCGTAGCGAGCCAGCATGCCCCCCCTGAGGTCATCAGGCTGAGACTCGAACACGCTCCACACTTCAGCCTCGTCCTCAACGCGGCTTGCGAAGCCGAGTTCGGCGGCGTATCGCCGCATGCGCTCCAGCGTTGTCAGAGCATACTCCCAGTTCACCAAAGGCTTGAGCAGCAGAACCGTGCGGCGCTCTACCGATGCTCGTGCAAGGTCGTGGATGCTGGCTGACCAAGCATCGCCCGGCCGATGCTCGGCACCGATTGCCGAAAGCGCCAGGTCGAAGTGAGCCAGTCGCTCCCCCAGAGTATAGGGAGAGGTCTTGTGTGGAACTTCGACGACTCGACCAGCGATCTCGAACGCGTCAGCAAAAGGACGAGCCGGTAGCCGCCGAGCTCCCCGTCGGTTCAGCGCTTCAACCAGCAGATTTCTGTCTTCGACGGACGGAGCCCAAAGGTCCAGATCCCGGGGAGGACGGCCTGTAAGCAGGGACTTGAACGCGCCGCCTGCGAGGAAGAATCGGGCGCCGCTGTCGAGCCCCACCGTCCGGGCAACTTCACGCCTTGCGAATTCGATCACGTCCATCTCGCGAAGACCGCAGAGCGGCTCCGATACGCCGACCCGGTGCTCGTCCCGATAGGCTGCATGGAGTCCTCCGTCGTCATGCCAGAAAAATGCCCCCTCAAGGTACCAAGGCCATGACTCTGGCCCCAGAGGCTTTCTGAGCAGGCGTGCCGCGGTTGCCGTTACCAGCGAGTCATGGGTGACGAAGACGTGCAGTCCCGGCGTCTGCGACGTGCTTGCAAGCATGTGATTCACCAGATAACGCGCGGCAGCATCGGGGTTGGCCATCCCGGGCAATGCGCTCTCGCCGCTTACCAGATGCTGCATCACACCTTCATGACCGAGTGAAACCCAGTTTCCCCACGCCGTGCGACCGTCGAGAACAAAGACACCCGGATCACCGAGAAGCAGGTCGGGCACGATCGGGAGCTCGACCCCCGCGCCAGCGCACAACATCTCGGCAGTCTGGATGCAGCGGGGAAGGGGGCTAGCGTGCAGCGTTCTCAATCGCGCTCCGAGGGCATGGCCCAGCAGCTGCGCCAGCTTCACGCCGGCTTCATTGATGGGAACCGCGTTTCCGGCGTCTCCCGGAGGGAGGTCATCGCGAACGGAGTGACGAAGCAATAGTGCGACTTGGCGATCCAGGGGGATTGCCGTCAGCCACCGCTCAATGGAAGGTGGTATCTGCCAGTTAGCCTCTTCCTTCATCGTGCTCGCCCCACCAGGATCGACGGCAAGGCTGGCAAGTGCCGTACCTCGATAAGATCAAACCCCGCAACCGCCAAGAGGGATGCGTATCCGCCTTCCGTGCGCTCCTGGCCGCCAGTGACCATCAGAAGGTGGAGGTCACACAGGGCTCCTGCGACCCCAGCCTCTGGTAGCACCATCTCGATCACGAATATCTCGTTGCCGACATCCAGGGCTTCCCGAGCCCGCTTGAGGATACGGATGGCGGCGCTGTCGTCCCAGTCGTGGAGGATTCGAGCCATCACTACCGCATCGGCAGAAACCTGCCACGGTTGAAACAGGTCTGCCGCCCGCAGTTCGATGCGCGGCTCCGACGAAAGGATGTGCTGCGCCCGGTCGATGACTTCCGGGCGATCCAGCAGGGTGATCCCAAGCTCGGGATAGTGCTCCCGCAGCGCGAGTGACAAAGCGCCCAAGCCGCCGCCCGCATCGACAATCCGCTCGTTGCCCCGTAGTCGCAGTGCAGCCGGCACCGTCGGGTAGTCGTGACGCGCGTAACTGAGCAACATCCGGTGATGAGACGACTGCCGGTTATCGTCCTTGGCCACGTCGCCAAAAACGTCCGGCGCCTGCCACTGCCCAGACTTGCGGATGGCTTCAGGCAGGGATTTCCACATCGCCAAGAAATGCTGGGCGTACTCGCCTGCTGCACCGGCAAGTGTCAGGGGGTGATCCCTGCGTAAATACTCGCCACGGAGAGTTCGCCGCCACTGCGCGCCCTCCATCGTGACCAGGTAGAGTTCGCCCAGGGCACGCAAAAGGCGGAGGGTTCGATCCTGATGAAGGTCGCAGCGTGCTGCGACCTCCGCCGCGGTTCCGGGGAGTGCCTCGAAAACACCCAGCTCGACTGCCGTGGCGATGGTTTCAGTCCGCCAGAAGCCAACCATGTCGGCGGATAACGCCGCAAATTCGGATCGTTGTGCAGGTCGGAGCTCGACGAGCTGATGCCCCGACTCGTCAATGACTTCGAGCCCGCCGTCGAAGCGCTCTACCCTTGCCTGTCCGTTGTAGAAAGGCTCCACGTTGGCAAAACGGCGTGCGTAGATGGGCTTCCCCACCCGGTCAATGTGCATCCACCCCGCCTCATCCCGAGCCCGGGCGTAAGCCTTGTGGAAAACATCGAGGTCGAGGAACCAGGCCCCGTGGAGTAGGGTTCCATCGGGTCTGATGTGTGTCGATCGCCCGTCGTCGTGCTGAACGACGCCGACTCCATCACGAAAGTCCCCCGCGTAACGCCAGCGAGCATCGTAGGCCGGCATGCCGCTGGGGGTGATGTGCAGGTAAGTGCCGTCCTGCCTGCGGACAGGGCAACGTTGTTCCTGAAAATTGCCGCACCAGGCATGGCGTTGGGGGTAGGCGTCTTCGCCGTAAGGCGTGATGTGGTGCCATCCGTCCGAGTCATCAACCGCTGCAAGCGCCTCATAGAAGCCGAAGGTTCTCAGGAATCGCCTCGAGTAGGCTGGACGGCCATCCGGTTGGATGTGCCACGCTTCATCCCGTCGCCTTACCGGCGCCAGCCCCGGCGCGTGAAACTTCAGCACCTCATCGAAGCGCTCAGCGTAGGCGGGTACGCCCTCCGCGACGTGATGGGTGCCGTCTTCGGCGACGGTCAGTGCCCGCCAGTTCATGACTGTGCCTCAACGGGCTTACGCATGTTGCAGCCAAGGCAGAGCTGGCGGTTGCGATATGTCGCAACCAAATCTCGGTAGGCTGCACCGTTCCAGATCCCCATCAGGTCCTGTTCGTTGAGATTGCCGAAGTCACCGAGGCTTCGGCGCTGGGCATCCGGCGCACAGCAAGGATCGAACCGTCCCGCGGCGCTCACCCAGGCCTCCTGCCCGAGAAACGGACAAGGCCCTCCCGGCGCGAGGTCTGTCGAAGCATCCTCGTCGAGCAGGAAGATGTTTTCGAGAAGGATCTGCTTCCCGTTGGGCAGGGCTTGCGCTGCGGCGACCTCCCGAGCATCCAGCACGGCCTTGTTCCACCGGCGGATCGCCTCCGCGTCGCGTCGCATGGACAGGTCTTCGATTTCCTTGAAGTGGGCCCACAGGTGATGTCCCTTCACCCGGTCGACGCCCAGTTCGATGGCGAGGCGCACGATGTCGGCCAGCTCGCTCACGTTGCTCTCAAGGAAGGTGAGCTGGAAGGTGACCCTGCACCGATTGCCGCCGTTGGCTGCGTGTGCATCGCGGACTGCGATGAAGTTGCGGACGTTTTCGAGCAGGGTTTCCCAGTGACCGCCTTGCATGATGGATTCCTGCGTGGCTTTGGTCGCGCCGTTCCAGGAGATCTTGACGTCGGATGTCACCGGAACGATGCGTTCGGCCCATGCCTTCGCACCAAGCCGCGGGAAGGTGCCGTTGGTCGTCAGGTTCATCTGGATCGCGTGGCGCGAGCACAGCTCAAGGATGCCCTCGAAATGCTCGTAGAGCAGCGGCTCGCCCATCGTTGAAGGAATGATCTCCCGCAGGCCGCGTGGCGCTGCGTCTGCGACGATGCGTTCGATCAGCTCGAACGGCATCACCCGACGCGGCAGGCCTTCTGCCCTGCGTTCCGTCTGATGCGGGCTGTGGGGCGAGTGCTCCTCGCACATGATGCAGCGCATGTTGCAGGTGTCGGGGTTGGTGTCGAAGGTGATACGCCACGGGCCGTCTCCCTGGCTGACACGCGCGCTATCGCGGCGTTTGAGTACCTTGGCGTAGATCGCTTCGATGTCCCTGACGTGCTCCACGACGTCCGGGATGTCACCCGTCGGGCTGTCGATGTACCCTCGCGCTCCGAGCCGAGTGGCGAGTTCAGGGTCGTCGACAAAGCGCTGCATCTGCCGGGCGAGGGAGGCATGGCTGCGGTGTTCGAAGAGGAGTCCGTTGACTTCATCATGAACGTATTCACCCATGCCCCCGGCGTTGGCTGTGATGACCGGCACCCGGGCCTGCTGGGCTTCGTGAATGACCAGGGGGGAGTTCTCCACCCACACCGATGGCACGACGATCGCATCGACCTTGTCGAAGACATCCTGGACGATCTCCTGGTTACGGTACTCCGACAGCCACTCGACGCGCTCCGCCACGCCAGGCGGCAAAGAGGCCGCGATGGCTTTCAGCGCCTTGGTCTCCTGCCCATTGGGGCGGCCCCAGATACGCAGGCGCGCATCACCGCTCAGCATGCCGAAAGCCCGGATCAGGTCATGAATGCCTTTGGCCGGAATGTGCGTTCCTATGTAGCCGAACGTGAAGGGCTCCCCCTCAGTCCGCTTGCGGCCTGCCATGCGCTCCCGGGCGAAGCCGTAGTCGAGATAGACGAGCTTGCGTGCAGGGAGCCCGAACGCATCCCGATAGCGGTCGTGCAGGTAGCGGGCGGGGGCGATGAAGACGTCGACGAGTTCAACGATCTCGCGAACGTGTGTCATCCGCCTTGCCACCCATTCTGTCCAGTATCCCGTGTCGGATTCGAGGTCCTCCGGGCCGCCACCGAAGTAGCGGGCATAGCACCGTTCGGCGCATTTCCGGTCTTCCTGACCATCGCAGGCGGCCCAGAGGTTGTCGGGGTCTTCCGGGAACATCTGCATGAACTGACCGCGGGGGCACATCAGCCAGTAGTCGTGCAGGGTGTAGACGATCGGAATCTCCCGATTGGCCGCCTCGCGAAGCAGTGATGTCGAGAGGTGGTTGAGGTGGCCCACATGCACGACATCCGGCTGAACCCGGTCGAGCACTTCGGCAAATCGCTGATCGATCCCGGCGGCTCGATAGCGGTCCTTGTTGCGCGGGTTGTTCACAACGTGAAGGGTGATCGCAGGATTGTCCGGATCGTGCTCGACCCGGAGTCGGTAGTCGGGGGCAAAGGAGTCTTCTTCTCGGGTGAAGACATGCACCTCGTGATGGTCCGCAAGGCCGAGACACAGGGTCTGGCTATAGACCTCGGATCCCGCGTTGTAGCGCATCGGATAGCCGTGGATGACCTTCAGGATTTTCATGATGCTTCCTTTGCTGCGTGCTCTTTGTACAGGGTGCTGAAGTCGTTGATCAGGGTCGCAAGCCCCTGGCGGAGTGAGGTTCGAGGCGACCAGCCCAGCAGCGACTGAGCCCGCCCTGGACAGCCATGGAACTTCGCCACATCGAAATTACGTGGAGGTGCATGTGTGACCGTGGAGTCACTCTGCGCGATGTCGATAGCCAGCGCCGCCAACTCGCCGAGCGTCGTCGGGACGCCGGAGACAAAGTGAATCGGGGGCGGCGGGGCAACACTGCGGTCCAGCAACGCCACGACGGCAGTGATTCCTTGTACGACATCATTGATGTGGGTGAAATCGAACGTATGGTCACAGCCGTCGATGCGAAGTGGCTGTCCAAGAAGTGCAGCACGGGCAAACGCGGGAACCACACGGTCGGGGTGGTCCTGCGTGCTGCCATATACGTTCGAGAGCCGGATGACGCAGGCTCGAAGCCCCCGGTCCCGGGCCTCTGCGATCAACTGCTCGCCGGCAACCTTGGAGCGGGCGTACACATTGACCGGCCTGAGAGGCGTTTCTTCGTCGGCGGGCAGCCGCTCAGGCTGACCATAGACTTCACGGCTGCTGGCGAAGATCACCCATGGCTTGATGGCCCCTTGATCTGCCGCTTCGAGCACATTGCGGAAGCCCTCGACATTCGTCTTCCAGCACAGATCCGGGTCGCGCTCGCCCCACACGACGCGCGAAACGGCCGCAAGGTGAACGACGCCAATGCAGCCGCGCATCGCGTCCCTCACATCAATGGCGTCTCGTACATCGCCGGCCTCCGAGTCGCCGGCACGGATGTCGAGGCCGCGAACCTCAAATCCCGACGACTCCAGCTTTCGGCGCAAGGCGCTGCCCACCAGGCCTTCCGAGCCGGTGATAAGGATTTTTCCACTCATGGGAGATCTCCAGGAGTCTTCCGCGTCTCGACGCCAGAGCGCTAGGATGCGGAAGACGAACTAAGCCACCGCAGGATTACGGATGTCGTTTGGAGGGGGAGGGCGCCCGCTCATTGAGCGGATCACTCTGCCGAGTCCTGTTGTATTCAGGATGGCTCGGATTGAGTTGTCCGGAGCGGTTGTCGAGTACAGGCTTGCTCTGTGCCGCCAGTGCCTGAGCTTCAGGTACCGTAGCACCCCGAGAGAGGTGGTAGGCAGGATGACAGGGGTTGAGCTGGTTGGCGCGATTGTCCAGCGCGCATTTCGGGGCAGGGGATTTCATGCAGATTTCTCCAAGCGTTACAACCAACTCGGACCGGCATTCCCCCCGTGGGTCTCGGAGGTCGTCTGGAGAAAGGACGTGCGCAGGCGCGCAAATGAAGTCAAAGCTGGCTTAGGGTCGTTATCAGCGCGGTTACAGTCTCACCAGCATCGCTGTCACCCAGGACCCAAATCAGGGTGTGAAGAAAAGTAGCCTCGCCAAACTGGATCTTGTGACGTCGGTATTGTTCGTGTCAAGCCATTGTCGTCACCCTCTCAGTCGATATGTGGGGGGCTTTCGACAGGGGTAGGGCTATCCGCCTGTCAAAGTAGTCGGAAACTATCCAATCGGTGCCCTGATCGATAATCACCTACCAAAGTAGGCGTATTGTTGAGTTCAGAGCATCTATTGCTTATAATCCTGCTTTAATAGGAGTAAATATGGCTCGTCGCGTGATTCCTACGGCGTTTCCCGCAGATCCCGAACTCATTACGTGTGAGGAGTTGGGCGCAGCGGTTCGTGCTGCTCGCACTGCCAGTGGGCTTACTCTTGAAGAAGCTGCGCTGGCGGTGAGCGTTGCCAAGCAGACGCTCGGCGATCTGGAAGCAGGGAGGCCGACGGTCGGGGTCGGTATTGCCCTTCGGGTGGCAAAGGCTCTCGGTGTGAGTCTGTTCGTCGTACCGGCGGGTGAAGCGAGCTCGATTTCGCGGCTCATCCGTGAGAGTCGCGAGTGATGGAACTCAACGTTCTGATGAATGGTGATTTCGCCGGTACGCTGAGCTATACGTCCGCGGCCCACCTCTATGCTTTCCGCTACAGCGCAGAGTGGTTATCACGAAAAGATCGGTACGCCCTCAGCCCAACGCTGCCATTTGCAGAGGTGGAAGAGGGGAGTCGAGAGAGGCACAGTGCAGCGGTACGCCAGTTCTTCGAAAATCTTCTGCCCGAGGGCCAGGCGCTGGACGACGCGGCGAACATGTACAGGCTCTCGAAGGGCAACCTGATGGGGCTGCTGGCTGCGCTAGGTGGTGAGACCGCTGGAGCGCTGCAATTGCGGTTGCCCGGGGCCGCGGTCCCGTCGGAGGCGGAGACCCTCCGGGGGCTGTCTCACGAAGAACTCTCCGAGCGCATTCGAGCACGCCCGTACCATCCGTTCTCAGCGTGGGACGGGCGGGTGCGCTTGTCCATCGCCGGCTACCAAGACAAGATCGCGGTCTTCGAGGACGAGGGATGCTGGGCTTTCGTAGAGGGAGCCCGCCTGGCTTCGACTCACATCCTGAAGCCAGAGCCGGTGTCCGCCCGTTTTTCTGGGCTCACCGGGAACGAGTTCCTATGCATGCGGCTTGCGCACTGGGCGAAGCTACCTGTCGCGGACGTCGCGCTCGTACACGTACCCGAGCCGGTGCTCGTGGTGAAACGCTTCGACCGTCTGCGAACAGCTGAAGGCGTCGCGCGTCTGCACATCATCGACGGCTGTCAGGCGTTGGGCCTGTCGTCGGCGCTGAAGTATGAACGGCCCTACGGAGACACCCGGGACGTTCGCGAAGTACGCGATGGGGCGTCGCTGCCCATGCTTTTTGAGCTCCTCGAGCGCAGCCCGCGGCCGGTAGCGGAGCGGCTCGCGCTGCTGCGCTGGACCATCTTTCAGGTGCTCATCGGCAACACCGATGCCCATGCGAAGAACCTCTCGTTTCATGTGGGGCGCGAGGGTCTCTCGCTCGCGCCAGCGTACGACCTAGTCTGCGGACTCGCCTTCGATGGCGATACGGTCCTCGACAACTACGCCATGGCTATTGGCGATGCATTTCATGCCGCGGAGCTTTCGCCTTTCGAGTGGGCAAACTTCGCACACGCCTGCGGGCTGCCCTTCAGGCAGGTGAGTGCGGAGCTTTCTCGAATGGCAAGACGCGTGTGTGAGGGCCTGCCCAAAGCCTGTGACGATGCGCTGATCGCCGGGGTGGAATTGGCACTGATCGAGAGGCTGAGCGTGCTGATTTCGACGGAGTGTGATCGGCAGGCTGCTATTGCGCCGGCTGTGGCGAAGGTCGATCCGTCGCTTTTCTGAACAGCGTCACATGGCCGTTGACGTGCCCAGCGAACGGGGTCTGACCAGGGATTTCAGCTCGAGGGGTAGGGAGCCAACGAAAGCTGCGCGCGCAACAGGAAAACGAGCAACACGGTGGCTCGGTGTCCCGCTCGTGAATTGCACTTTGGCTCGGACACGAGAGCCTGGTGACCAACCACCATTACGTTGGAGCTGAATTGCGATCAGCGGGGCGAAGGTATGCAGCGTCGCCTCGTTCGACTGTCAGGAATTGATGGCTAGGATGCTTTCGGCAGATGTACCATGAACCCTGTAGGCAGTGCTCAGTCCAGAGAACGTGTCCCGCCGTGATCGGCACTGCCGGCAACCTGAAGCATTAGACCTTCCTGCCTGGTCCTGCAATCCGATGCATTCGTGCGAACACTCATTCCGTTGGGTTGCTGGTCTGAGCCACTCCCGCAAATCGGCTCAGCCAGGAACCTCGCTTTGCGTATCCAATTCGACACATGTTTGTTGGTGGGCTGAGCCCAGCCCTCCTGGCGCGAGCCTGGAAAAGCCTTCAACTCAGCCTCGCCAACAGGTTCATGCCCGTCGGAGCCGCCTCGCCCGCCAGCCGTTCGTCTCCAGGTGCTAGCCTCGCCGCCTGTGCCGGTTTCTCAAGACAGTCCCCCAGTGCCGGCTTATCCCACGTCGGCTGGTGTGTAGTCCCCGTCCCGACGTGCGGCAGTTCGATGAACTGCATGAAAGTATAGTGCGACGTCCCTGGAATGACGTGGCGTGATTCCATTTTCTTTGGGATGACCTGGATTCACCTTGCATGGCCTGTGGCACCTAGCAATTCCCGACGGTAGCTCAGGATTGTCTGCGGATGTAGTCCTAGGCTTTTGGCGAGTTCCGCGGTGCGCTGGGTTGGATCGGCAATCATGTCAAGGCCAGCGTCAGTCAGCTTGCAGCGCTTGTCGTGCCTGGCATTGAAATCCCGGCGGGAAGTGTGCTCGCCAGCGATAAGGAGGTGGTAAGGGTTTAGACAGGTACGGTCGGCGCACCCGTGGCCGACGATGTCGTATCTGCTCAGTGGGCCGTTAAAGAGCGCGTAGATTTTGCGGTGCGCTCCCACGACATCGCCAGCGTGTGTTGTCTCACACAACTGTCTGTAGCCGTCAAATGTCGGATGAAGCCAGTCCGCGTAGAAGCAATCGTCGGGAGTGAATCCCCCGAATCTTGCATCCAGACGAGACGCCTCGGTGCTGAGCACCAGGGGGCGGGGTGTGAGGACCGGTGATGCATCGCTTCGGTCATCGGCGAAAAGGCGTGCGAACCGCGCCCGCGCTTCTCGATGAAGAAGCTTGTCCCGATGGTTCTCGGCATCTCCGCCAACGTACAAATGGTAGGGGTTGTGGCACTGGCTGTTCCCGCACCGATGTAACACCATGTCGTTGCCCCTGAGAGTGCCTATCAGCAGTTTGACGACAAGACGATGGGCGCCAACTTGGCGGTTGAACTCTTTGGCCAGCAACGAGGCGTAGCCATGGGGACCACGAGGTAGCCAGGTGGCGACGAAGCAGAGTTCTTCCGATACGCCGAGGAGTCGAGAGTCTCGTGGACCTGCGGGCGATAGAGGGTTTGATGGGGACATGTCGCTCGTTCTTCCCTGAACCAGACAGAGGCTTGACTAGTGTGTATCTAGCCTCGTTTGTTGATGCGTATAAGTCACAATGTGGGATGTGACTTATACGCGGCTGACTTAAACGCGTCAATCCAGTGAAGATGCGTCGGCTTTCCATCACGCCCGACGAAGCTTGACATCAACGTATCCTCGCGCCCGCGCCATTCTGGCCGCCAACGTCCGTGCGCTGCGCGCTGCGAAGGGGTGGTCACAAGAAGACCTTGCACTGGAGTCCGGGCTGCACCGCACATTCGTGGCTCACGTTGAGCGCGAAGTCAGGAATATCTCGATCGACAACATCGA
The DNA here is from genome assembly GCA_041917255.1 of Zoogloea sp. Taxonomy (GTDB): domain Bacteria; phylum Pseudomonadota; class Gammaproteobacteria; order Burkholderiales; family Rhodocyclaceae; genus Zoogloea. The sequence continues at coordinate 34,852 of JAYRYA010000029.1, read as the reverse complement.
GCGTCTCGCAGTGGCGCTCGGGGTGACCGTTGGGGAACTGCTCTCCGCTCATTGAGACCAACGGGGCTTCTCCGGCCCGAACGCCTGCTGAGCGACGAGAACGTTCAGTGGCAGGTACGACGAAGCGTGGCGCGAGGACGCCCGCGGGGTTTGCCTTGAATGGGTCTCGGGATTGAGGTCGTATCGCAGTTGATGCCCAGCCTCTGGTCGAGCCACGCGTAGAAGATCTGCGGGTGCCAGTACACCCGCCGCCCGATTGCCTGCGGTTGCACGATGCTGCCGTCCGCAAGCCAGTTGTCGATCGTGCGCTTCGAGACGTTCAGAATCTGGGCCGCCATCTCTTTGGTGATCGGGGTGTAGGGTTCGGTCATTGTCGACGTGCGTCCAAAGACGAGTATAGGTCGACGGAGCACGAAACCTGCGATTTATCTGAATTGCATTTATTGAGCAGGGGCGACTAACCCGATCTGCGCTCCAATCCTGCTCCAAGAGGCCCGAAAAATTCGGTAAGTTGTTGCATTCAGCTGCGTGCTGTTGCATAGTAAAGCCTTGATTAACCGGTGTTTTGATAAACAAGTACCGTGTTTGCAGGGGTTGGGAACGCGTTCGGGACGCAGGGGCCGGAGGTTCAAATCCTCTTTCCCCGACCAAGAATTCCCGAAAAAAGCCACTCGAAAGAGTGGCTTTTTTGCTTTCTGCAAGGCACTACGCCTGCGCGTGAGCGAGGACGCTTCGGAGTGGTGTCTGAGCCAGTACCAGCCACCCCTCCGAAATAGAGCTCGTTGGCGACGCGTGCCATGTGGTGCCTGGCGGGGCTCGGTTTTGCGCTCCGTTCGGCCGTCAGAAGGCTGACCATAGTGTCGGCAGGCCCGCCTTCGGTAACAACGACGCTGGCTTTCAGGGGTGTCGCGGTTTTCCCATCGAGCCTCAGACCGCGCGTCCCTTCCGCCAGATTCTCCTGGCATTCCACCCCCAGCGAACCATAATGACCATGTCGTTCCTGCGGCGGCCCCTGGCTTGTGCAAATCCCGATTCGCACGCCGGCCGCCTCCTTGCCCCCATCCGAGGAGAACACTCATGGCCCAGCCCTTCTACCAAGTCCTTGCCGAGCCCAAAAAGCTGCGCAAGATTGCCAAGTACGCCCGCAGCCTGGTGGGAGGACGGGACGGTGACCCGGTGATCGCCCTGGGTGCGCGGCGCATCGTGTTGATGCCGGCGGCCGTGGCGGAGATCGTCGAACGGGCGCCCGCCGAGGATGTCACGGGCCGCCGGTTTTCGTTTGACGAGCTGATGGCGAGGATGGGCGCCGAGAGCACGACGCCGCTGGGGCCGGCGAGTCTGGCGGAACGGGTTGCAACCCGCGAGCCCTTCGAACTGGAAGACCTGCCACGGGCCAAGGCGGACGACGACGATCTGACGCGCGACGGCTGGGATTGGCACCTCAAGGAGACGCGCCTGGTGGAAGCATGGGCGCTGCTGGGCGGGCCGGACCACATCGACTGGAAAGACGTGCGTGTTGGGCAACTGGACACCGGTTTCCGCCCTATCCCCGCGCTAGGCTTCGCGACACCCGACAGCGAACGCTCCGATTTTGTGCTCACCGATCTGGACCGCAACTTTCTGCCCAGCGACTTCAACTACGACCCGCTGCAGGGGCGCGGCAACCCCTTCGCCAGCGAGTTCTCGGCCAAGGACCCGCTCCTCGGCGGGCCCTTCGACGGCCACGGGACCCGCACCGGCAGCGTGCTCGCCGGCTACGACCCGTCGGCCACGCCGCCCTACTACGGTGCCGCGCCGAGGGTGCCCTACATTCCGGTGCGCATCAGCGACACGGTGATCATCAACCACGCTCAGGAGGCCCTCGCACTGGGGATCGAGCATCTGGTGCGCAGCGGCTGCGGCGTGCTCACCCTGAGCATGGGCATGGCCCTCGTCCTGATCGACGAGCGTGTGCGCAAGGCCATCGACTACGCCTACGAGCAAGGCGTGATCTTCGTGTGCGCCGCCGGCAACATCTGGGACCCGGTGGTGGCGCCAGCGCGCCTCAACCGGACGATTGCGGTGGGCGGCAGTACGCCGGCCCACACCCCGTGGAACGGCAGCAGCTTTGGCCCGGAGGTAAACATCAGCGCCCCGGCGTGGCCGGTGCGCCGCGCGACGGTGGATCGCAAGGGGCGGCCGTCCTACGGGCTGGGCGATGGCACATCCTTCGCCACCCCGGCAGTGGCAGCCACCGCAGCCATGTGGTTGCTGCATCGGGGCGCGGAGATCGACGCGACCTATCCGCTCAAATGGCAAAGGGTCGAGGCCTTCCGGCAGGTGCTCGAAAAGACCGCCCAGCCAGGTGTGGATTGGCCTGGGAGTCAGTACGGCAAGGGTATTCTGGATGCGGAGGCTGTGTTGAAGGCAGCGCTGCCGCCGGTGGGGGCGTTGCACGAGGATAAGCCGGCCTGATCGGCGGGCGGGGACGTGCGCGGAGTTTTGCACCGCCAGGGGGGCAGAGGCTCTGCGATTCTGCGTCCAGTTAATCAGCGTCCCGTGGATCGATGGCGGAAACGGCGACAGACGCGAAAGCCAATATTTTCGCTACGGCAGGCGAGCGTGACCTTGGAGCGGCTGGCCGCGGAAGGGGCAGTCTTTGATGGGCGAGCCGACGTCGAAGCGGAGCTGGCGGGCACTAAAACCGTCGAGGAGGTCTGGTGGCCGGTCCGGCCCGCCGGCCAAGCGGGTGGCCTGGAATAGGCTCAGAAAAGCCGGCAGCGCATCCAGGGCGGCTTACGGCAACAGGTCAGAGAGCTTGGAAGGCGGTCGTCGTCCAGATGGGCGCTCAGGTGCCGGGCGATGGCCACTTCCGGCTCGGCGCCCACGCGGCGCCCGGGGGTGTCACGGCGATTCTGGCGCCGCTCAGGGCAGGTCGAAGCCTTTGCCCCAGGGCACGAGCGGTGGCAGCGCCGGTGCGCCCAGCACATGCAGCAGTCCGGTGGCCGGTAGTTGGCCGTCGATGATGAGGGTCTCCCCAAGCCATTCGTCCGCGAGGCGGGTCAATGCCTCGGCCTGGCGGTTGAGCCCGGCGGCATGGAGTTGCATGAGGGCGGGCGCGACGGCGCGCACGACACGTTCTGCCCGATCTTCCAGGCTCTCGGTGCTGTGCCATGCTCGTTGGAGCAGCGTTGGCTCGGGTGTTCGAGCGAGGGCGGTCACCAGATCGAGCCCGGTTTCCGGGTCTGTGGCGTCGAGCAGTCGGTTGACGAGCGGGTGGGCCGCTTCGGGCAGTTTGAAGTGCCAGCACAGGGCGGGCAGCCAGACGGATACATCGGCTTCTTCGTCGGCCGATGCCACCAGCGCGACGGCGCCCGTGGGGTCGATGGCGAGCAGCCGGGCCAGCACGGCGACGGCGCCGACATAGAGATCGCTCCGGGGGTAGGTCTCGGCGTAGTGCAGCAGCCGGGTGCGGGCGGCTTCGGGATCGCGGCGGGCGAGAAAGCGCAGGTGGGCGGTGCGGAACTGGGAATGGCGGGCCAGGGCGTCAGGGGCGTCTGCCAGCGGTTGCCACAGGGCTTCGGCAGCGCGGTTGGGCTGGCCGGCATCCACGCCGCGCAGGACGAGTTCGGCGACGGTGACGATGTCAGGCATCGACAGGGGCTGCCCGCGGGATACGTCCAGCCGCGCCAGCAGTTCGGCGGGCCGGCTGGTGCTGGCCAGCATCGCGCCGTTGAACCAGGCGGCGGGGTGGGCCAATGCCACGTCGAGCAGGAGGTCGGCGTATCCGTGACCGCCCAGATGGCAGGCGTGGATGAGCAGTCGTTCCATGCCCGGGCGGGGCAGCCGGTCGTGGAGGAGCGCAGCGGCTTGCGCGGCGTGGTCGGCGGCCAGGGCTGCCGCCAGCCGGGCGTGGGTGTCGGCGGGCTCAGGCAGCGGGGGCGTCGTCTCGCCGTACAGGCCGAGCACCCAGGCGGCGGTCTCCACGTCGATCAGGGGTAGCGCGAACCCGGTCCGGGCCAACTCGAGCATCTGCCTGGCGGCAGTGGTGGCGGGGTGGGACGCGGCGGCTGGGGTCATGGGGCGACGAGGTGGGTTCAGGGTTGGCGGACGGGTGCGTTATAGCGTGCCTCGTCTTCGGGGCGCAGGCGCTTGAAGTCGGAGTGCCGGATGGCGATGGGCTGCGGGCCGAAGGCTTTGACCGCGTCGGCGTTGATGGGCATCACAACGGTATACATGGCTGGGCCGCCGAAGGTGCCGTTGGCGCCCCAGGTGGATTTGCCGGCCCCCGTCACCACAGGATTGAGGCTGGCGTCGTAGCTGGCCTGGGGGTAGGTGTCGAACACGCCGCTGTCCAGGTAGCGGTAGGGGTTGGAGACCCCCACGAACTGGCGCTCCATCGAGCGGTTCATACGTGTGTAATCCATTGTTCCCGCCTCGTCGCTGCGAAGTTGCATCAGCAGGCGGCGTTGTTCGCCGAGCTGGTGCGCGGTGGAGGTGAGCTTACTGCCTTGATCGGCCAGATCGCCCTGGCGCAGCGCGTTGATTTCCTCTTCGGAGAACGGGCGGGCCTGAGGAGTGCCCGGTGCGGCGTTGCCGGCGTCGATGCGGGCGGCGAGCAGGGTGTCTTGCCGGGCGCTCTGCTGCACGACCAACGCATCGATTTCGGTGCGGAAGATCAGGCCATGGTGGGTCCGGCGTTGCTCCATGGCAACGAAGGCCGCGTTCACCTCGGTGTCGATCTCGAAACGCAGATTGGCCGGTACGAAGGCCGGTGCCGGCGGGCCGACGTCGGGCGGGGGTGGTGGCTGGACCTGGGACGATGCGCTGCGTGCCTGGGTTGCCGCGGCCTGGAGCGCGGCTTCGGCCATGCGCAGCTGGTTGAACAGGTCGGGATGGGCGTTGTTGGCGTCTTCCGCCGCCCGGGTGAGCGCGGCAAGGTCGTACCATAGCTCGCGCTTGCCAAGATTGGGGAGCTGACCGGCCGCTTCGTTGATCTCGGCGTCGTAGGCGGCCCGTACGGCCCGCAGGCGGGCGAGGGCGGCCGGTGGCGAGATGTCAGACAGGGTGGCCTGGACGGGTAGCTCGTGGCCCGAGGCGCTGGCGAGCGCCACCTGGAGATTCAGGTCGCGCCGCTCCCGCTTCTCCAGCAGATTCACGTAACGGGCGCGGCCCGGGCTGCCCTCCGGCAGCATGGCCGTGGCGCGGGGGCCGCCGTGAGGGGCGAGGCGGTAGCGGGCGTTCTCGAGGGTGAGATGGACGCGTTCGAGGTGGGTGAACAGCTTGGTGTAGTCCACCGGAGAGTCGTTGAGGAGCGACTCCACAGTGTCCAGTTCTTCGTCCAGGGTGGCCCACTGGGAGAGCCGGTCGATTTCGCCGGTGCCGGCCTTGCTCATGTCGAGCCCGGCGTCGATGGCTCGCCAGCGGGCGTCGAGGCTTTCGCGGTTGGGATCGGGATCGCTGCCCCTGGCCTCGGCGCGCAGGCGCATGAACTCGGCGGCCTGCTGGTCGAGGACCGGTAGCCCGACCCAAGCGCCGCGCGCATCGCCATAGGCCGATTCGAACAGGCCGGTGAGCTCGGATTCCTTGGCGCTCAGCTCGGAGCGCAGGTTGGCGGCGTCGCGCTGGGCTGCGTTGCGGAAGGTGCTGACATCGGTGATGCCAAGCTGGCGAAGCTCCTCGTCGCTGCGCGCCTGCAGGCGCCGGTTGCCGATGAGGGCGCGGTAATCGCCCAGGACGCGGTTGATGTTCTGGTTAACCTCGGTCACCGAGCCCGGCGGATAGGACGCCCAGCGCTCGACCCGCTCGTCCAGCCCGAACAGGCTCAGGATCCGCTCGCCCGCCATGCTCACCGCGAGACCGAGGCCCATCACCCCGGCCTTGATCAGCGGATGGCTGGGCATCTCGGCGCCGGCCACCATGATGCTCTGGCCGGCCATCATGCACAGCATGTTCACCGAGGCGTGGATGGCGGAACTTGCCACTGCGGCGTTGCGTTCTTCGGCGCTCTGGTAGTTGGCCGTCACGGCGGCGCCGACTTCGAATACCGCCAGGATTGCGAATTCCCAGGTCGCCACGCCGCCGCTGCCGGCCGCGGCCTGACGCAGGCTGGCGGTGGCCATGCGCACGCCGATGTGCATGCCGTAGGCGGCGTGGGCGGTTTGGAGCACGCGCTCGGGAACGCTGGCATTGCCGTCGGGCCCGCCAGCCACGGCGGTGACGGCTTCCTGGACCGAGTGCATCACCATCATCGCGCCCATGGCCTGACCGACGGCGTGGAAGCCGCGCACCGCGGCATCGGCACCCGCCGGGGCGGTGCCGCCCATGCGGATGAACTCGGTGCGGGTGATCCGGCCCTGGGCGTCCCGGCCCGTCATCACGTCGGTGTGGGCCTGGGCCTTGAGGGTGCTGACGATGCCCTCGACGCGGGCCAGTTCGCCACCGATTGCAGCGCGTTGGCCTTCGGCGGCGCTGCCTTGCCACTGTTTGAGCTGGTCGCGCAGGGCGGTTGCCCGGGCCAGCACATCCACCCGTCGGTCGGCCGGCACCTGTCCGCTCTCGAGCGCTCGGGTAAGCTCGGCGAGCTCCTGGTACTGCCGTCCCAGGACGTCGCGCTGGGCTGCGGGAAGGGCTTCGGCGGCGGTGGCCAGATCCCGCGGCATCGCCGCGAAGGCGGTGGGCAGGCTGATGGCACGACCATGATCGAGCGCCAGTTGCAGCCGAGCCTGTACGGCAGGGTTGAGCGCCGCTTCGGTGGGTTGAACCTGGGCCAGATCCGCCAGGATGTCGGTGGCACTGCGCCCGCCCGGCACCATGCGGCTGCGGAAGGCGGCCCGGTTGGCCGCCGTGGTGTGGTCACGCCTCCCCGGATTGGGCGCGCGGGCGTCGAGCAGGTCGGCGGCGGCGACGCCACGCAGTTCGGCAAGCAGGGTCTCGATGCGGGTGATGTCGGCCTGCAGGGAGGTTTGGAGCTGAGGGGCGGTCTGGCCTGGCTGTTCCAGCGCCTGCGCGGCAAATCCGGGGCTTTCGGTGACCGTGCGCAGGGCTTCGCGCAGCAGGTTGAGTCGGCGGTAGGCAGCCTGCAATTGCGGGTCGGCGTTGAAAACCTGGATGCCGGTGCCTCCGGCCCCTGGTGCCGGTGCGTTGAGGCCGCGGTTGCTGTCGAGGGTTGCGGTGTCGGTGCTGCTGGCGCCGGTGGGGTTGCCGGCGAAGACGACCCGCACGCCCTGGCGCTGCAGATACTCGAGCAGCGCGCCTTCCGAGCCTGCGCGGGTGGACGGGCCGTCGAAGGCGAAGTTCTCGCGGCTCTGGATCAGCAGGGTGAGTTCGCCATTGCGCTGGAGGGTCTGTTCCAGCAGGAGATTCATGCCCTCGACGTCGCCCGGGGTGCGTCCGGCGGCGCTGCTCAGGTGGTGACCAAGCCCCGATACGACGCGCACGTTGCGCATCGCGTCGGCAAAACCCGCGGCGCCCATGCCGTCGCGCAGGGCGGAGATGTCTTCGCCGCGGAAGTCGGCAAACACGGCGTGGCGGGTGGGCGAGCTCTCATTGCCATGGACATACATGAAGCCCGCGCTGTCCTCCATCGGCGAGGGCACCGAGCGGCGGGAGCCGGTGGCACGGGCGGTGTAGGCGGCGTCGAGATCCTGGTGGGCCGAGGCCCGTGCATAGACGTCGATCTGAGACGCGCCGGTACCGACCTGCGTGTGCTGGACCCCGGAGCCCGCCACGCCGACGGACGGGTTCCAGCCGGCGCCGTAGCCGAGCCCCAGCAGTACCGGGTCGGTGGTGGCGATGAGTGCCCGCAGCGTGCGGGCCCGACGCCAGCCGCTGGACGTGACGAGATCGGTGGCATGGATGTTGTGGGTCTTGATGAGTTCGATGAGTTGGCGGGTATGGTCGATATGAACGTGGGTGAGCAGGATCTGCTGGATGTTGGTGACCCCGAGCTGGGCCTGCATCTGGGCCAACGCTGCCATCGTGACCGCATGGGGCCCGCCGGCATCGATCAGGATCGACAGTCCGGCGCCCAGGCGCACCTGGGTGAGCCCTTCCTTGCCGACGGCCGGTAGCGCAAGCCAGGGGGTGACGGCCCGCGGGCCGGCCGGTGCGAGCCCCTGGGGACCGGTGGTGTGGAGTCCGGGAACCGGAGCGTGGAGCGGGGCGGCGGCGGGGCGCAGGACGAAACCGGCGGCCGGAAAGGTGGTGATCCGCCCGCCGCCGAAGACGATCAGCTGCCCGGGCCTTGGATCGGGTTCCCAGGCCGAGTCGGTCAGGTCGAGCACGCCACTGGCGTCCGCCGTCGGCGCTCGGCGTATCTCGGACGCTTCGTCGAGCACCGGGCTGGCATCGGTGCCGCTGTTGCGCGAGATGCCGACGGTGGTGCCGGCGAGCACCGGGTCGGCGGCCAGCACCGACTGCATGTAGGCCGCCCAGCGCTGGTCGCGTACATCCTGGGTGGGGGCCAGGGGCTGGTTGCGTTCCCACTCGCTCCGCTGGGTCTGCAGTTGATCCTGCAGGGCGCCGGCGTACCAGCTGCGGTACTGCTGCTGTGCGGCGAGCACGGCATTGATGCTGCCGTCGGTCTCCTGGGCTGCGCCGCCACGGATCGAGACGATCCCGACACTGCCGGCAAGATGGGGTAGCAGGTGGCCCGAGGGTGCGCCGGGGGCAAGCACGGCTTCTGAGATCGGCGTGGTGCCCACGAGGCCGACCAGACGGTCGGCCATCGCCTCGCCCAGGGCCGTAGCGTCCGCGGGCGACAGGCATTGCATCCCGGCGTCCAGCAGCACCGTGCCCCCGTCGGTGTTCACCAGGATCACCGTGCCGGCGGCGACGGTCTCGGTGTTGGCGGCGGCCGTCACCACATGCTCGCCGCGCTGCTCGATCACCTGGATCGGGCCGCTGGCGGTGAAGGCCGGCGCAAGCGGGTCGATGGTCCGCGGTGCGGTCGACCCTGGCGTGGACATCGGCGCCTGGGACTGGGCTTCCACCCAGGTTTCGAACACCAGGTTGGCGGGGGTGAGGAAGACCTGTAGCCGCTGGGTGGAGGTCACGCGGCGGTCCAGCATGACGTGGTGGATGGTGGGCTCGCCGGACAGCGCCGGCCCCTCGACCTTGACCGAGATGCTCATGTTCCCCGGCGCGTCGACGTGGTCGAGCGCGGGATCGAGGATGAAGGTGCCGACGCGGGGCTCGCACACCGGGCCGCTGTGGGCATCGGGATCGCAGTCGCGGCGCACGCCGTCATGGCCCAGCGCGACATGGCTCAGCTCGTGGGCAATGAGGCGCTCACCCGCTGGCGTCTCGGGCGATGGTGCCCTGGCACCGAGGACGATGGACGGGCCCGCAGCAAACGCCCGGGCGCGGATGTCCCGCGCGGCAGTGGCGGCGGGCGGACCTGCGTGGAGCCGCACCGCCCCGAGATCCGCCCCAAGGCGGCGCTCGAACCGATCACGTAGCTTTGTCGGCAGGGGCATGCCGGGCGTGGCGAGCGCTCGGGCGACCGAAGGTGGCGTGGCATCGGGCGCCGGCCCTGTGGCGCTGCGCCAGATCTGACCAGATGCCGCCGCGCAGGCCGGGCATGGTCGGGGGCCGGCTGCGCAGGCTGGACAGGCGAGCTTTTCCGCCGTGGGTGTGGCGATCAGTGCATCGGCGAGGCGGTTTGCCGCGGTTTCCTCAGGGGCGTGGGCCGGGCCCACCCGCGCGTCGGCGCTCCGGCCGTGCTTGGGTTCCGCCGCTGCGTGGGTCGCGGCCATGACTCACTTCTTCACGTCGCCGCCGAGGATGGCCCGGATCGGTGCCGGCACGAAGGGCGCCTTGAGCAGATCGACACTGATGAATACCCCCGTACCGGTTGGGGGCGCACCCGCGCCGGCGGGGGCCGGCAAGGATTTCATGACCGTCGAGGTCTGGCCGTCGAGGCCGGTGACGGTGGGCTTCCAGTCGAGCCCGACGCCGCTGCCAGCCTGCAGCGACACCCCTGGCATCACGCCCCAGGTGGCCTTGGCCGAACTGAGGCTGACCCCGCCGGACGGGTCGAGGCTCCAGCCCAGGTCGAGGCTGAGGGTCATCGGTGGCATCCACGACAGCTTCTGGTGGGCGAGGCCGAGCAGATCGTCGCCCGAGAACGAGGCCTTGAGTTGTGTGGGCCCGCCTGGGGTGGCCGGGAGGATGTAGCGGAAGTCGGTGAGGGTGGAATACGGGATCAGCCCCAGCGGTGCGACGAGATTGACATCCGACAGCAGCTTGCGTCCCGCCGGATCGCCCAGCCCGGCGCCCAGGGCGAGGCCGTAGGTGCCGGCGCCGAAGCCGGCCACCCCGACCTTCTCGCCGGTGCCCAGGGCGTTCCATTGGCCCAGGGCGTAACGCTTGGCCGGGTCGAGGAGGGTCTGCTTGACGCCCTCGTTCTCCTTGGCCTGCTCGACGACGGTCTTGACGCCTTCCGTCAGCACCTCGGCGGCCTTGTCGCCGTCCTCGGGTTTGGCGGCGTCTTCGAGCTGGATGGCCGGCTGGCGGCGGGCGCCTTGTTCCAGCACGTGTGCGAGCTCGTGGCCCAGCAGGCGGCGGCCTTCGTGGGTGCCGGGCTGCCAGCGGCCAGGGGCGAAGCCGATGTCGCGGCCCGCCGCAAAGGCGTTGGCGCCCAGATCAAGGGCGGCGGTGGTGTCCGGGTGCACACGCACGTCGGCCAGCCGGGCGCCGAGCCGGTTCTCGAAGTAGCGGCGTTCGGTGCGGGGCAGCGGTTGGCCGGGCCCCAGGCCGAGGCTGGCCGGTGCCGGATCGCGGGCGACGCGGCCGGCGGGGGACGGGCGCTCGCCACGGGCAACGCGGTCGGCCCGATGCTCGGCGGGCTTGTCGCGGGCGATGAGCGGCATTTTTTGCCGTTTTGTGGGGTTTTCCATGGTCAAGTCTCCGCCACGGTGGTTCACTCAAAGGGTCGCCAGACAGCGATCACCGGCTCGCCGCCGGGGCCGGGCCGCACGGTGAGGCGCTGGAAGCGCAGGTCGTTGGGGTCGCGCCGTCGGATCACCCAGCCGCCGTCGCTGCCTCTGACCCGGGTGTAGCCGGGCGGAAGCACGGCGGTCGCCACCGGCGTGTCGATGAGCGGTTCGATGCTGGCCCAGTTTTCAGCATGCACGATGGGCGCGGTGCCGCCCCCGGCCCGCATGGCAAAGCGGGCGCGCAGGCGGCTGGGTACGTCCACCAGATCCAAGTAATTGGACAGGTCGGGGCTCTCGGTGATGTTGGCCAGGCCATGTTCGACCCGGAAGGGGGCATCGCGCCCAACCGTGATGCGGTATTCGAAGAGGAACTCGGGCGACCCGCTGCCCCGCGACACCGACACCCGATAGCGCATCTCGGCGAGCCGCGATGTGCCCCAGTGGGCCCGTGTGAGGGTTGACAGGTGGACGCGTTCGCCCCCGCGCGCGGCATCACGGAGGCCCCGAAGCAGCTCCTCGATCCCGTCGTTCTGGATGATCTGATTCACCTCGGCCGGCGCCAGCAGGATGCCGAAGGGGCTCTCGAAGCCGGTGCCCTGGCCCAGCGTGTGGGCGCGCTCCATGCCCGCCACTTCTGGCCGGCCGTGCTCGCCCGCGCTGAGAAATTCCAGCTCGGTGTCGCGCCGGCCGACACCCCGTCGGACCACCGTGTCGTGGCGGGTGAAGCCGTTTTCGCGCCACACCCGGGTACCGTCCGGAAAAGTGTACACAACGCCCTCGGGCAGCGGGGCGATGGTGCCGTCCAGGTTGCGGGGCAGCTCGGAGATGTCGTTGAAGCGCCGCACCCGGTAATCGAAAGGCGGCTCGGACGACACCCGGGTCGGCCCCCGTAAGCTCGGCTCCGGCTCGCCCAGGCCACCGCGCCCGGCGATGACCCCTTCGGGCACGCCCCAGCCACTGAGCCGCGCCTGGATGGCGTCGGCAGCCGTCTGCAGGTTGGTGATCTCCTGCCGCAGCCGGTGCGCGGTGTCGCTGCCCGGGGCCAGGCCCGACATGGCGTGCTCGCGGGCCTCGATCATCCGGGCGTGCTTCTGGAGTTCGAGGATCACCTCTTCCTCGTTGGACAAGGTGCCACCCCGCGCCCAGGCCCGCACCCGCTCCAGCATGCCGCGCAGGTTGCCGGTTTCGTCGCCCCAGCGGCGCAGGGCCTGCACGGTTTCCTGATGGATGGTCACGTCGCCCAGGCGGGTGCCCGGCCCGACCCACAGCTCGAGCCGCTGCACGCCGTCGAGCCCCATCGCGTAGCGGACCTCGGCGGTGCCCGGGGCCAGCCCGCCACCCACCATCACGTTATCGAGCCCCAGCCGCTGGGCGATGCCAGGGTCGTCCACTGCCATGCCCATCTCGGCGGCGGTACGTATCACCAGTTCGCGCCGGGCGCGGAAGGCGGCGATCAGGTCGTTCGCGCGGCCCTCGGGCACCACGTCGAGCTGGCGGAGCAGGGCGGCCGCGGATTCGTCCTCGCCGGCCAGCGCCAGCCGCCGCGCGTGGAAGAGCCCCTCCAGTTGCGCCTCGGACCAGCCCTCCATCGTGTGGGTATGTCTCAGCGCGACGGCGTCGAAGGCGCCGATCACCTCACGTACCGCATCCTGGCCGTGGAGGCGGGTGATCCGTTGCCAGGCGGCGCTGGCGCCCTGGAAGAGCGCCCCACCCACGAGGCCGCCCGCTGCGCCGAAGGCGGCTCCGCGGGTGAGTGCGGCCATCAGCGCCGCGATGGCGGCGGCCACGCCCCGGTCCCAGGTGGCTTCATCCACGGCGGTCTGGAAGAGCTCGCCCGCCGCGCCGCCGATTGCCCCGTCGATGATGCTCTCCGCGATGGCCACGCCCGCGCCGCCGGTGGCCCGACGCACTGCAGTTCCGCCCGCCAGCCGTGCCGCTTCGCCCGCCGCGTGGCCGGCGGTGGCGCCATGCACGGCCCGCGCGGCGAGGGCGGAGCCGACTACCGAGACAGCGCCTTCGACGGCGCCCGTGGACACATCGGTGAGGATCTCGGCGTCGGTGGAGCGGCCCCGGATCACTGCACCGGTGAGGCCGGCGGTTGCCCCGCCGACGAACGCGGCCAGCGCGGCGACCGCCGCCGGGCCGAGGGTGCCGCCACTCGTCGCCGACACCACAACCGTTGCCGCGACGGCCGCCACCAGCTGCGCTGCGGTGGACGCGAAGGCGCGATTGGCCGGGGCGAAGGCGTCCAGGGCGGCCATCGTGCGGTAGTACAGATCGGCCAGCTGGGCCAGCTCGGCCCGACCGATGCCGCGCAGGCGCACCTGATCGAAGTACACCCGAAAGCGCGCGGCGTTTTCGTCCACGTTGGGCCCGGCCCAGCTGAGGGTGTCGGTGGTCGCCCGGGAGCCGGTGGTGCGGATCGCGGCGAGCCGTTCTTCCAGCCGGTAGTGCATGAAGTCGGCCTCGACGGCCGGGTCCTGTCCCGAGGCACCGCTCAGGTCGGGTTCGCCAAAGGCCACCGTTTCAAAAGCAAGCCGCAGGTCGTGATCGTGCTCGCCGATCTGCTCGGCAGCGAGCACTGCGGCGTCGTAGCGCTCGGCGAGCGCGCGTTCGGCTTCGCTGACCGATTGGTTGGGGTTGGCCTGCAGCTGGCGGCGGATCACCATGCCGCGCCGCAGTTCGGCCTGGGCGGCGGGGGTGCGGATCACCACTTCGATGAAGGCGCGTGGGTCGTCGATACGTTCGGTGATCCGTCCGCCGCGCACGACCAGCGACACCGCGTCGTCACGCATCAGGGCTTCGGCCTCGCCGGCCAGCCCGCGCCGCAGGCGTGAGGCATCGAGGCGTTCGCGCATGGTGCCCCCCTCCAGGCTGCGCAGCAGTTCGACCAGTGGCGGCGGCGGGGGGCGGGGGTGGGCGTCGGCGGGTGGTGCCGGCGGGTGTTCGACGAGCTGGGCGAGGGCGGCGCGACGCGGCTCGGCCATCCGCGACAGGGCGATCCAGACGCGACTCTGGTTACCGGCCCGCCACGCGCTCTCGATGTCGTTGGCGTCGAGGAGCGCTTGCTGGCCGATCAGGAATTCGCTGCCGGCGAGATCCGGATGCCCCTCGTAGAGCGCGGCGAGCAGCAGCGCTTCACGGGCCGGGCTCGGGTTGATGCCGAGGATCTGGGTGCGCTTGGCCTGATACCAGGGCGAATGGGTGAGGTCGAGCCGGGCCCGCACCGGCACGCGGCGGATGAAGGTGAGGAGTTCGTCGAAGGTGCTGACCTGGTTGATGAGGAACTCGGCCGACCGCTCCGGCGGAACCCCGAGTGCCTCAAGGGTTGCCGCGGCAGTTTCGTGGGACGCGAAGTACATCGCCTGCACCAGCGTGCGCTCGTGGAAGCGGGCCCGCAGGGCGGCCAGCTCGGCCTCGCGCCGGTTGCGCTCTTCGCTCGATGTGGCGGGCAGGGCGGCGAGGTGCTCGCGGGCGCGGCTGATGAGTTCGCCGGCACGGGCAGCGGCATTCTCGAGCATGGCCGGCGAGATGTCGCCGGTGCCGTTGCCCGCCTCGCGCATGGCGCGTTCCAGGGCGCGGGCGTCGTCGCTGTCGGCGGCGATGGACCGCAGTTGCGCGATGCTGGCACCCAGGTTGGGCCAGCTTCCCCCGGCAAGTCGCGGCGCAAGGGCGGCCCGCTGGGCGGCGTTGAGGTCGGCAATGGCCAGGAAGGCGTCGCGGGGACGACTGTCCGATTCGGCTGCGGCGATGCGCGAGTAGGCGATGGCCACCCGCTGGCGCGAAACGGCGTCCGACCCGGCCGGGGCCGTGCCGGCGGGCGGCGCCGGGCGGGCGGCCCGGGCGCGTTCGGCCTTGTCGAGCAGCAGCTGGGTGGCCCGGTAGGCGTCTTCGGCGGACAGGGCGTCGGACAGTGCCCGCTGCACATCGGCCCAGTTGGCAGCGGGCGGCCGTGGGGCGGGCGGGGTGGCGAGGGTGACGGGTGCGGCGGCGGGGGGTGTGCCGTTGGCTTCCTCGATCATCCGCAGCACGTCGTCGTCGGGCCAGCGCCGCAGGGTGTCGAGGATGCCGGCTTGATCGCGCACGAAGCGGCCGGTGCGGGTTTGCAGGTTCTCGGCCAGGGTGAGCTGGGTGCCCAGGTAGCCGCGCGCTTCGCCCCAGGTCGTGTCGCCAAAGCAGCGGTCCAGGTCGCGGAAGAAGTCGGGGCCGTAACTGGCGCGCAGCTGGGCCATGTCGGCGGGCGCGGCGTTGGCCCGCAGGATGGCCAGCACCCGGGTGATGGACAGGCCGTCGTCCCCCTCGGGGTGCAGGGCGGCCCGCAGGGCGGTGGCATCGGGCGGCGGGGCGTCGTAGAGCCACGTAAGGGGGGCGCGGCCGCGGGGGCGGACGGCTTGCCCGGATTGGGCAAGCGCGGCGAGCGCGTGGGCTTCGGCTTCGAGGTGGGTGCGCCCGTCTACCGCGCCGCCTGCGCCGCGCCGGGCTTGCAGGGCGTGGATGGTCTCGTGGGCGAGCAGGCGCCGGGACGGGCGGGTTTCGGCAAACTCCAGGCGCGATCCACGGGTGGCGGCGAGGGCGTCGGGACGTCCTCCGGGCGCGGAAACGCCAAGCGCTACGTCGAGATTGCCCAGGTCCTCGCCGAGCAGGCCTTCCAGCGCGCTGCGCTGCGGGAGTGCGTTGCCTGAACCGAGACGCCGCTGGAAGTAGCCGGGCGTTGTTGGTGGTGGTGGGGCAACAACGGGTGTGCGGGTGGGCGTGCCAGCGCTGCGTTCAGCCGCGACGGGCGCGCCGGCGGGGGCCGGTGCGCTTCGCGCCTCCTGGCGGGCGGGCGTCGGCCGGGGGGGCGGTGCGGTGGTGAGGGCGCGGCTCATGGTGGCGATGGTCCGGCGCCGGCGGGGCAGCCGCCCGTCGGGCGTGGACGGGCGAGGGTTGCGCGGCCGGCGCGGGCATCAGGGGCCGGGGGCCGGCGGCGGGTTGAGCACCGCGTCGACCGCGGTTGCGGCCACGCCATCCCGGGTGGTGAGCTTGGCGGTCATCTCGGCGCGCTTGCGGGCCAGCGTGAGCTGGCACTGGATCACCGCGACCTGGGCAGCGAGAAGGTCGGCAGCGGCGGAGAGCTGCGCGTCGCGGGCGGTGTTCCAGTCGGTCTGCAGTTTGGTGGCGGCAGCTGCGGCTGCAGCGGCGGTGAGCCGGCCTCGCGCCGACTGGTAATCCACGTAGGCCAGGATGGCGGCCGGCTTGTTGCCCGCTGCAGCGAGGGCGGTGGCGGCCTCGCGCTGGATGAGTGCCTTGCCGAGGTCGTCCGCGATGATTGCCGAAGCGGACTCGGCGCTGGCCAGCGCCGCATCGGCCAGGGCTTCCTTGTCCTCGTAGTCCTGTAACTTGCTTTCGAGGGCGACAAGGGCGGTTGCCAGTTCGCTGATGGCGGTGTCGTCCAGGGCGGCGATGGCGGTATCCACGGTGCCCACGGCGGTCTTGTAATCGGCGCCATCGAGCTTGGTCGCCGGTGAGACGCTGGCAGCGGTGGCCACCGCGGCACGCAGGGCGGTCGCGGTGGCATCGGCAAGCGGCGGGCTGGTGCCGTCGGTGCGGGCTTTCTCCACGTCGGCCAGGGCGGCGGTGCGTGCGGCCAGGGCGGCGGCGATGGTGTCGTTGCGGGCAAGGATCTGGCCGCGCAAGCCCTCGGCGTGGGCGGCTGCGGCTTCGATGGCAGCCACGGCGTCCCAGGCAGCATCGGCGGACTGGGTCTGGGAGGCACCGCTGGCGGCGGCAGTGGCGGCCTCGGCCTGCCAGGTGGAGAGCTTGGTCTTGGCCTGGCTCAGGGTGGTGGCGATGTCGGTCATGAAAAGGCTCCCTGCCGGCGCGGGAACGGCCGGCCCAGTTTACTGAACTCTTCGGCCACGGCGGCATCGACCATGCCGTCCGTGACCACCGTGCCGCCGTCGGCGGCCATGAAGGCTGCCGACAGGGCAGCATTGCGGATCTCGCCGCCAGTGAGCTCGAAGCGCTCGGCCAGCTGCTCGATCGAAATCTCGGATGCCAGGTGTGCGGCCGGGAGGTGGGCGCGCCAGATGGCGATGCGCTCGGCCACGCCAGGGCGGGGAAAATGCACCACCTGGTCGAAGCGGCGCAGGAAGGCGTCGTCCACACCCTGCATCAGGTTGGTGGCGAGGATGGCGCAGCCCTCGAAGGATTCCAGCCGCTGCAGGAGGTAGTTCACCTCAATGTTGGCGTAGCGGTCGTGGGCGTCCTGTACGTTGGTGCGGCGGCCGAAGAGGGCGTCGGCTTCGTCGAAGAACAGCAGCGCGGCGTAGCCCTCGGCGGCGGCGAAAAGCTCGGAGAGGTTCTTCTCGGTTTCGCCGATGTACTTGGAGACGACCAGCGACAGATCCACCGACAGCATGGGCAGGTGCAGGCGGCTGGCGATGGCTTCGGCGGCGAGGGTCTTGCCGGTGCCGGATTCGCCGTAGAGCAGCCCGATCACCGAGCGGCCGCGCTCGCCGCGGGCCATCTGCCAGCGCAGTTGCACGCTTACCCGACGGCGCACGCGGCGGATCAGGTCGTCGAGGCGGTCGCGGGTCTGGGGTGGCAGCACAACCCGCTGCCAGGGGACGGCAGGGGTCGAACGGGTGGCGAGGCGCAGGGCCCGGGGGGGCGTCATCCGGGCGAGCTCGGCCAGGGCGTCCGGCACGCCTGCGCCGGGGTGCAGGGCGGCGGCGACAAGGGCGGGCGCTTCGTCGTCGATCCAGTTGCGGCCGGCCAGTTCGTCGGCGTCGGCACGGTTGCAGCCGAGGGCGCGCTGCCAGCAGTCGGAGAGCTCGAGGGGGTCGCTGCCACCCACGTCCACGCGCCGCAGGTGGGCGCCCGGGCCGCGCAGGCAGAAGCTGGCGGGGGCGATCACGGGCACCGGCGGCACCCGCACGGGTGCGGTGAGCTGGCCCGATTCCGTGCGCAGGGCGACGTGGGCGCCGGTGGCCAGGCGCAGCAGGTGGGCTTCGTCCCACGGCGGGGCGGTAGCGTCGTCGGGGGCGTCGAGGATCACCGCTGCCTGGGGCGCCGCCGCGACGACGAGGGCTTCCTCTGCCCGTTCGGCCTGGCCGGTGAGGTGCAGGCATATGCCGGGGGTGTCGATGATCTGCCGGGCGGCCCGCTCGATGCTTGCGGCCGGGCGCGCGGGTGCGGCGATGAGGCGGACCTGCCAGCCGGCGCCGACCTCCGCCGGGGGGAGACCGTCGAGGCCGGCGAGCAGCGTTTCGGTGGGGTCGAGGCGGCGTTCGAGGAGCGCTCGGGGTGTCTCGTCCGGGCGGAGCAGGCCACTGTTCCAGAGGGGCGATGCCCGCAGGGCGTGGCGCACCGCGGCGGGGTCGGCGTTGTCGCCGAACAGCAGCTTGAGGGCGAGGCCCACCGTGAGCCGGCGGGGGCCGCCGGCGAGGCTGGCGATGGCGCTGGCGGCGTCTTCGTCGAAGCAGGGCAGCACGGCAAAGGCGAGCAGATCGAGATCGAAGCCGGAGAGCTGGCAGCCGGTGGCGATGCGGGCGAGGGGCGTGGCGTCGGGCGCGGTTTCGAGCGTGGCGAAGAGCCGTTCGTTGCCGTTGGCAATGCTCTCGGCAAGCTGCTGGGGCGTGTCGGCGGGGAGATGTGGGGCGACGATGCGGATGAGCCCGGCGTCGTCGGGCCGGCGCAGCAGCAGGCGGCCCGCGGCCAGGGCCAGCCACAGGTTGAGCGGGTCGGGGCTGCGGGGGCCGTTCATGCGGGCGCTCCGAAGCGGAAGCGGATCGAGCGGCCGAGCCAGGGCAACCAGCCCGGGTCCTGATCCCAGCCGGCCCGACGCAGGGCGAGGTCGACGCTGGCGAGGGGCCAGGCGAGTTCGGCTTCCCAGGGGGTGACGTGCAACAGGCCGGGGCGCAGCAGCAGGCTGGCGAGGCGGCTGTCGCTGGCGCTGGGGAAAGCCGCGGGGGCCGTGCCGAACACCTGACGCAGGCCACCGGGCGCTGGGGCGATGTCGGCAGGAATGGCGTCGATGAGGACGTCGAGCAGGCGATTGGCGGCGGGTGGGTCGCCCACGGGGATCGAGGCGATGCGTTCGCGCCAGCGGCATTCGGGCGCGAACACTGCGAGGAGCGGACGTTCGCGCTCCTCGGCCACGCCGCGTTCGCCGGGGGGCAGTGGCGCGAGTACCCGACGCAGGGCGGTGAGAGCCAGATCGCCCAGGGCCGCACCGAGGCTTTCGGCGTCGGGCAGCAGGTTCAGGCGCACCAGCGGGCGCAGTAGCAGGAGCAGGCCCGCGGCGCTCACCGGGTGGGTGAGCGGGGTCGATTCCTCTGCCGGTGTGGCAGGGTGCGCGACCGCCGCGGGGGCCGAGGCGTGCTGGACGCGTGGGGCATCCGTACGGTCGGTGGGAGCGGCGGGCTGCGCAGCAGCGTGGGCGATCAGGTTCAGCAGCACCGCGGCTGGCTGGCGGGTGGTGGAGGGCTGCTCGGTGAGCAGCAGGGCGAGCAGCCACGGGGCCGTCTGGGCCGGGTTGCCGGCGCTGGCGAGGCGCTGGTGGTGGCTGGCAAGGTATTCGAGGCTGGCCGGCGATAGAGTGAGCGCTGTGGATGATGCGCCTGGCGCAGGACGGGTGGCCGGGGCGTTGGCGCCGAGGCTGGAAGCCTGTGCGGCGGGCGCGTCGGGGTGGGCGAAGCGCCCGATGATCGTGTCGACAAGGCGGCTCGCTTGGTCGGCCGTGAGCAGGCCGGCCACGTGGGCGTCGGTGCGGGCCAGCGCGGCCATGCTGGCCACGGCCCGGGCCGGGTCGCGGGCGAGCCAGCGGTGGAGGATGGCGACGGGCGTGAGGGGATCGGGGCTGTCGTCGTCGCCGGCAAGTTCGGGGGCCCACCAGGCGTCGGGCTGCCCGCTGGCGCGGCGCTCCAGGTGGCGGCTTTCGGCGGCCCAGGCGTCGGCAAACCAGGCGGCGGGGGCGTCCTGGTCCGCGTCGCCAGGGGGAAGGGCGGCGAGGAGCCGGGCGAGGCCGGTTTCGAAGGCGGCGGCCCAACCGGCGGCGAGTTCGCTCGCGGGCAGGTCGGCCGACACCTTCAGATTCAAGTCAAGCTTGTGAACGGCGACCACGGCCCCGACGGGCAAGCGGGCGCGCGCCATGGCCCGGTCGCCCGCACCATCGAGGGCACGGGCGAGTTGCCGGTCGGCGAGCTGGCGCACCTGCCCGGCAAGTGCCTGGGCGTGCTCCGCATCGCTGCTGCGGATGCGGGTGCTCAGCAGGCCGATGTCGAGGTCGTCGCTCATGGCGGGATGGTCAGGTGCGCTTCACCAGTTTGAGGAAGCTGGCCTGACCGCCGGTGATGCGCAGCAGGTTGGCGGTCTGGTCGAGCACCGGACGGGTCGCCGCGGTGGTGGCGGTTTCGGTCTGGAGCTTTTCGATCACCACATCGGCAGGCTTGCCGGACTGGATTTCGGTTTCCATCTTGACCGCCAGCTCGGTGGGCACGCCCTTCGCGAGTGTTTCTGCGCCGGCCAGCACCGTGCTGCGGTCGCTCTGGAAGGTGGTGCGGAACTTGGCGTAGTTTTCCGCGCCGAGGAGCTTCTCGGCTTCCTCTGGCGTTTTGGCGAGGACGTCCTTGACGGTCAGCGTGGTGTCGTCGCCACCGACGTAGTCGGCCACCTTCCGGCTTTCGAGACCCGCGCGCAGATCGGCGTAGAGGTTGCGGGTGCCGGAATCGGCGAATACGGCGGGGCCTTCTTCCACCAGATCGTCGGCGAGGGTGCGGGTGACGCCCGTAGCGCGAGTCACCGACAGCTTGTCGACGACGGCCAGCGTCTGGGTGGGTTGCACGGCGGCGAGCACCTGGACGAGCTGGTAGTCGGGGTATTCGGCGGCGTAGGCGTCGGCCACCTGGCCAACCGCGATGCGCTTGCGCTCGGCGGGGTCCGCCACCGTGTTCTCGAGGGCGGCCTCTGCCGACTGCACCTGGGCCAGGAAGGCCTGGTTGCGGGTGGTGACGGCAATGCCCGAGCCGCTCAGGTCGGCAGCCTGGACGAGATTGGCCTGGACGTCGGGCTGTGCCATGAGCGCTTCGACAATGGCGCGTCTCTCGGCCGGTTGTCGCAGGTACTGGGCGCGAACCTCTTCGGTGGTGAGGGACTTGGTCTGCCGCAACGACAGACCCTGGATCTCGGTGAAGAAGTTGATCAGGAACTGCAGCACTTCAAGCAGGTAGAACAGGGCGTCGAGGAGGACGAGCCGCTGTTTGACATACACCACGAAGTGCCGCGGCAGCATGTCGAGACCGATGCGCGAGAGCACGCCGGCCAGGGCGTCGGCGGTGTCGTTGACGGTGCCCAGCTGGCCCAGGGCGCCACCGGCGGTGAGGATCGGATTGACGCCCCACTGCGCGGCCTGGTCGAGGGCGTCTTCGGAGAGCCGCCCCACCAGCGGATGCTGGCGGGTGAGGCCCTGGAGGGGCACCACCAGTTTGACGATCTCGGTACGCCGGTTGACGAGGTCGTCCAGCCCCATCAGCTCGAATAGATTGGCAAGGATGCGGAAGTAGCCCGGTAGCGCCACGACATGGGATTGTTGATTCAACCCTGCCTGGAACAGCGACGCCTTGTAGGTGCCGTAGCGGGTGTTCGAGTTGGTGGTTCCGGTTCCGCCGGTGCCACTGCCGATGCCGCCGCCCGGCACGGAGGTGCCACCCGTGGGTTCTTCGACGCGGGGGGTGATCTGGACAGGGTCCTTGTCGAAGACGTTGTTGAGATCCTCGAGGATATCGTCGTCATGGAGGGCGACGACGGCGTAGGGGATGACCCGGGTATTGCGGAAGTAGCTTTCGCCCTGCTTGACGGCGCTCTTGACGAGGGGGGAGACCAGCCAGCGGCTCCCCTGGGTGGCGGCGAGCATCTTGTCGATGGTGTCGAAACCCGTGTCGAATTCACCGTCGGCGGCACGCGGCCGGATCGGCAGGAAGCCGATCGGAGGAATGTGACGGAAGCCGCGGGCGTACAGGTTGTTGCCGTCCTGATCGACGGCGCGCTGGAGGAGGCTCTCGGACAGCATGCACTGGAACTGATGGATGCGCGCCCAGGCGGCTGCGCGGGGCGGGGCGCCGAAGCGGGTTCTGTGCCAGTCCTCCGCGGGGGTGTTGCAGATGGTGCGCCGTGGAATCCATTGGTCCATGAAGAGCACACTGCCGTCTTCGCCCAGATAGACCATCGCCAGGGCGATGGCTGCCGCGTCGTGGCGACCGGGGCCGGTGTCGCCGGAGAACGGGCCGCTGCTTGCGAAGCTTGGATCCCAGCGCTTCCACAGGGCGTGCTCGAACACGTCGAAGAAGTAGGCCGACAGGGTGCCCCGCAGATCCCAGGCGGACTGCAGATCGGACCGGAAGGGCGTATCCACCGGGAAGCGCACCAGCGACAGGCCGAAGCCTCCGCGCCAGGTGTCGGCCTTGCAGGTGGCGGAGGCGCTGCCACCGCAGATTTCACCCATCACCTTGGCGCCGCCTTCCTCGGTTTCACCCGCCTGGATGATGAGCAGGAAGGGGCCGGAGGGCAGTGCCGCGCCGCCGCCGGTGGGGCCGGCGGGGTCATTGACGAGGCACACGCAGGGCATGAAATCGGTCCCGCCGCCGACGACCTTCTGGGGTGTCTTGCGATAGGCGCCGATGAGTTGATCGATGCTGAAGGCAAACGGTGTCGATACGAGAATCGGACGCCCGATGTGGTCGAACGCCAGGCCGCGTAGAAGGGTGATGGTGCGGCTGGCGGGCATGCCGCCAAAGCGGCCTTCGGTGTCCACCGGGGTGGCGTTGACGCCGTCGACCGATAATCCCAGGCCCCAGGCGATGCCGGGCATCATGGCCTGGGCGTTGAGGCGGGCGCGGGCATCAAAGTAGACGTCCTGCCGCGACAGGGCTTCGGCAGTGAGGTAACGGCCGTTGAACCAGTTGGTGCGGCGCAGGGTGTTGTTGCCCCGTACATCGCCGGTGGGGCCGGTGGCAAAGCCGTCGTCGCTGCTCGTGCCGGCGTAGCCCTTGAGGAAATCGGCGATGGAGGCTTCGTCGGCGGCGCTGAGGGTTTCGTTACGGGCGACCTTGGCGATCATCGTCAAGAGGCCGGCGTCCATGTTCTTCCACTTTTTCGTGCTCATCTCGGCCTCCGGCTCAGGCGGTGGTGGGGTGGGTGGCAAACAGGCTGGCGTCGCGGCCGGTGCCCGGGGGCACCACTTCGCCGACGGCGCCCGCCAGGGGCTTGCCATCGATGTCGAGGAGGGCGTTCGGGCCGGTGCCCGCCAGGCAGACCTGGTAGATCGTGCCGTCGGCCCACTCGCCGCCATCGACGGTGAGGGACAGACCGGTGGCCGTGGGTGTCTGGACCAGGACGGGCAGGGTCACCCAGGCCTTGGTGGGCTCGTCGAAGCGCAGCACGCGCACCGAAGGCTCGGCGATGCTGGCGGCGAGGATGGGGCGGGTGGTGCCCACGTCGATCAGCATGTGGCCCAGGTCGGCGGCGTCGCCCGGGTGGGCGCTGAGGCCGGCGGCCTGGAAGCGCGGCGTGCCGCCGGCGGCTTCGAGGTGGATGCCCAGGGCGAGGTCGGCCACAATCTGCACGGCCGGCAGCAGGGCGCGCACGCTGTTGTCGATGGAGCCGCCTAGCTTCACGCGCTCGGCCGGGTTGCCCACGGGTTCGAGGTCGAGCACGGCGAGGAGCAGGGGCGCGTCGTCGGCGCCGCTCCACAGGCGGGCGGGAGGCGGTACGTCCGGGTCGATGAGCTGGTCGAGGATGCGGGTGCGGAGGTCGCCCGCCGGATTGGCGCGGGTGGCGATGTCGCGGATCGGCAGGCCGGTGAGATCCGGCGCTGCGGCCTCCAGGCACAGGCGGTAGCCATCCTGCACCCGGGAGGGCGCGAGGCCGGCATCGGCGCCGGAGCACGGCTGGGTGATGGCCGGCACCTGCTCGGTCAGGCAGGCCCGGTAGCGGAGCACCACGTACACCCGGCGACGGTTGTCGACGGCATCGGAGGCGGGTGCGGCCGGGTCGGCAGGCGGGGCCGACAGCTCGCCCCAGAAAGGCGTCGCGGCGAGGCCGGTGATGTCGAGGCAGACCTTCTGGGGCACGAACACCTCGCGCCCGAGCGGGTCGATGGCGAGGCCGGTTTCGCAGGTGAGGGTGAGCGTGGTTTCGTTTTCCTGGCTGCCCACCTTGAGCCCCCACACGGTGCCAAAGCCGTGCAGGGCGGCGTTGTGCAGGCGGCTGCGGAGCAGGAAGTAGCGCTGCTCGGTGGTGAAATCCTCGGCTCCGAGCAGTTGCCCGTAGCTGTAGCGCAGGCGGACGAAGGGATCGCCCGGGGTGGCCGGGTCGAGGTCGTCGAGGGGCACGAAGACGTTGGCGGCGGTGGGGGTGCTCATGGCGATGCCTCCCATGGGTTCATGGGTTTGAAGTACGGGTAGCGGCCGTCGGATTCTGCGGGGCGACCACGGTGGAGGGTGGTGAAAGTGGATAGCACGGCGCTGCCGAGCACCGCCGGCTGGGCGCGGTCCACCGGGCCCAGGTGCGAGATGCCGACGAGGCTGGCGCTGCCGACCCGGAAGCCGGCGTCGAGCCAGCACAGGCGGTGAAGGGTGTGGGCGGGCTTGTTGCGTTCGATGGCCAGATCGAGGACGGCGGCCAGCGTGTCGCAGCGGGCCCGGGGCACGATCACCGTGAAGCGGTGGGCGTGACGGCGATAGAAGGCGATGAGGGCGTCGTCGGGCAGCGGGTCGTCCGGGTCGCGGGCCGGGCAGGGCTGGTTGTCCAGCGCGCGGCGCAGCATCAGCGCGGCGTGGGCACCGGCGAGTTCCTGTTCCCAGTCTTCCAGGCCGCTGGCGGTGAGGGTGCTCTCGCTGCCGCCCAACTCAAGGGCCGGGCCGACCAGCGCGGTGCCCAAGAAGGCGGCGGTGGGCCGGCGCAGGCGGAAGCCTTCGATGATCTGCACCGGTGCTTCGGCGAGGATGGACAGCAGCTTGCCGAGCCCGGGCAGGGTGCCGCGCGCGCGGTACAGCTCGGCGATGTTCAGCAGCAGTTCGCGGCGCACCCCTTCGCGCACCCGGGCGTCGAAGCCGAGGGCGAGGAAATCCCCCAGCCAGGGCAGCGCTTCGGCGGGCACGAGGTTCGGGTCGAGGAGCTGGGGCAGCACGTCGATGCGCTGGTCCATCTCGGTCATCCAGCCTTCGAAGAGCGCCAGGGCGCGCTCGGTGGCGTCGGCGCCGGCGGCGTCGGAGCGCCAGTAGGCGGGCAGGTAATCCAGTAGCGATGGGCGCGGGTAGGTGGCGCGCAGGGCGAACAGGCTCGGGCCCTGACGCCGGCTGCCCGACAGGCGCACCCGCAACCACAGGTAGCGGCCGGCGGGCGGGGTGAGCAGCCATTCGAAAGTGACCATGCCAGCGGGCGGCGGGGCAGCGGGCTGGCGGACGGCGGCCAGCGGGTCGTCGGACGGGCGCTCGCCGACGCTGCCGGAGAGCGCCACATCCGCTCGGGCGGCGCGGCGGTCGGCCACGCCGAGGGTGACCCAGCCTTCGGTCTCGTCGGGGATGCGCGAGCCGAGGGGCGGCCACGGGTCGTCGATGGCCGCCGGGCGCACGTCGCCGGCCCGGTCGGCGGGCAGGCGGGCGGCGCGGCGGATCTCGAAGGGTGGCAGGTCATCGGCGGTCTTGGCCTCTACGCTCACCGTGCAGTCGGCGGGCAGGCACAGGTCGAGGAACAGCCGGTGCCAGCGGCAGCCGAAGATGCCGGAATCCAGCGCCCAGGTCTCGACCACGCCGCTACCGTCCAGCTCGGCCTCGCGGGCGTAGAGGGCGCGGGCGCCCGCGGCGGTGCTGGCCATCACCCGGGTGCCGCTTCCGTCGCGCTCGAGCCACAGGGCGCGGCCGTCGAAGCTGCGCACGGCAAAGCCCCGCTCGGCCTCGACGCTGGTGGCGGCCAGGGTGTATTCGCGGAAGAGGTAAGGCAGCGGGTCGCCGGGGCGGTGGGACACTTCGCCAATCAGCAGGCGGTCGGCGGCGCTGAGGATCATCTGCAGCGGTGCGGTGGCCATGGGCAGTGTGTGGAGCACCGCGCCGGCCGGACCGACGCGCAGCAACTGCCAGCGGTCGGGACCGCCTTCGACGAGGGCGATGGCCTCTGGCCACGCCGGATCGGCGGCGAGGGAGACGAGGCGCCTGCCTGCCATCTCCGGCGGCGCGTAACCGCGCCAGCTGCCCCCCCACGGTTGCACCACCAGCCGTGGGCTGGCGAGATCGCTCACCACGAGGCCGAAGGCGCTGCACGCAAAGCCGTTGGGGTGGATGTCGGCGGGAATGGACACCACCGCCTGCACGCGGAAATCCGGCGCCAGCAACAGCAGGCGACGCCCGACGCGGTCGAGCAGCCAGCAGCGGCCCAGCGGATCGAGGGCGATGGCGTCCGGCGTTGAGGGCACGGGCGGCGGCTCGACCGGGGTGAAATCCAGCCCCGGCGCGGGTGTGGTTGCAGGCGCCGGCCGGGGCATCGGCATAGGCAGCCAGCCGGCGGGGGTCAGGATGGACAGCGGCTTGCCGGGCTCGGCCAGCACCATGTGGGCGTCGGTGCATTGGTCTGGCGGGCAGGCCAGCACCACCGCGCTACCCAGGCGGGCGAGCCAGGCGGCGTAATCGGCCGGGCTGGGGGGCGTGCTGCCGTCGATGGTGGCCCCCTTGGGGGCGAGCACCAC
This sequence comes from Zoogloea sp., assembly GCA_041917255.1. GTDB lineage: Bacteria > Pseudomonadota > Gammaproteobacteria > Burkholderiales > Rhodocyclaceae > Zoogloea. The sequence goes on along the minus strand of JAYRYA010000029.1, from coordinate 8,215 downwards.
CGCGGCGGGTGCGCCTTCGATGCGCGTGCCGTCGTGGTCGCAGCGTTCCCACATGGGGCGGCCGGTGAGGTGGGCGAAGCGCGGGCCGGTCATGGCAGCGTCTCCGGTGCCGGGCACCGGGCGACGTGGGGCGCGGTGCGGCGGGGGTTCATCAGCATTCCTCCTTGCCCACGGGCACCGGCATGCTGGTGACGGGCGAGGGGTCGGTCTCGGTGTCGAGCGGCGGCAGGGCTTCGGCGGTGGCATCGGCGCCGATGGTGACCTTCACCTCCAGCAGCACCGGCAGCTGCCAGGGCAACAGGGCGACGGTTTCTTCGACGGCGGTGCGCACGCCGGTGCGGCTGATCTCCTCGCCCACCACCCGCACCTCGTTCACCAGCCGCACGCCTTGCACGCGCAGGGTGGCGGCTTCGATGTCCCGGTCGCGCACGTCGCGGCCGAAGGGCCAGCCCTTGCCGTCGGGGCCGTAGGGCGGCAGTGGCGCGAGGTGCTGGCGCAGGGCGAGTTCGATATGGCGGCGCAGGGTCTCCTCGCCAGCGCCGGCATCGGGCTCGACAGCCACCGAGCAGGAGAGGCGAACGTATTGCGGCGGGGTGACGTAGAGCTCGGTGGTCACCAGCCGTCGGGGTTCGAGCCAGGCGCAGACGCGGCGCAGCATTTCTTTGTCCGGCGTGGGCTGGTCGGGCTGCATGGGGTCGTAGGCGGGCAGCACGATCAGGGTGACCACGCCGGGCACGCCGTCCACCCGCTCGTGGGGCTTGTGGCGGGGGAGCACCTGGGCGCGGCCCACCTGTACCGCGGGGGTTTCCAGGGCGAGGGCGGCGAAGTCGTCGGTGGCCACGGCGCGGTCGTTGTGGCGCAGGACTTCGGGGATGCGGGCGCTGGCTTCGGGCAGGGTTTCGGCGTCGGCGCCGAACTCGGCCGGCAGCGGGTTGGTGGCCTTGAGGGCTAGGGCGGCCGGCGGCGCGGCGCGGAACACCCGGTTGATGCGTTCGGCGCCCACGTTGCCGCGCACGCCGCCACCGTGCTTGTAGGTGAGGCAGCGGATCGCCTCGCCCGGCAGGGGGATGCGGCCGTGGATGCCGTCGCCGAAGGCGATGCTGCCGTCGGAGGGATCGAGGGTGTAAAAGGGGTCGTCCGGGCCGGCGAGGGCGAGGTTGTCCACCACCTGCCAGTTCTCCCAGCCCAGGGGGCCGAACACCTGCACCTGCTGGCTTCCCGGGATGACCGGCGTGCGTGACAGGGTGTGACGCTGGCCAGTGCGGCCATCGCCATAGCCGAGCAGTTCAGCCGCGGCGGTGACGGCCTGCTCGACCCGCACCACGTTGGCGTCGATCCAGCGCAGGCGGATCGGTGGGTGGGTGGCGTCGGCCCGGCTGACGCGAATCCAGCCGAGAACGCGCTGGGCGAGTTTGTCGTTGTCGATGCGCGGGGGCAGTTCGCCGATACCCAGCAGATCGGGGTCGGCCGGGGTGAAGCTGGCGGCGGTCCAGTCGCCGAAGGGTTCGGCCCCGGCCTTGGCGTCGGGCAGGCGCAGGCGGATCGTGCCGCGGCGGCCCAGGTTGTCGGTGGTGTCGGCCACTACGGCAAGACGCTGGTAGCGCACCCGGTCCACCTGGGCGGTGGCGCCGGTGAAGCCGCCGGTGGAGATCTCCCAGCGCAGGGGCCAGCGTTCGGGGTCGGTGCCGGCGTCGGGGCAGCGGTGGTGATCGGTGCTGCCGCACAGGGCGTCGTCGGTGCGGGCGCCCAGGTTGATGACCTGCCCGGAGAGCCCGTGGCGCAGGTTTACGCGGGCCGCTGCCGCGTCGTTGCCCGCGGCCTTCAGGGCGTCGGCCCAGGTGGTTTCAGGGGCAGCGAGGCACAGCCAGATGCGTCCGTCGAGGCTGGCGCCGGTCGAGACGGGCGCCGGCAGCCGGCCGCCCTTGGGCGCTTCGAGGGGGAAGGGGCGGTACTGGGCGAGGGCAGGCGCGCTGCCCAGGTGGTCGAAGAGCAGGGTGCTGACGTTCTCGATGCCACCGGCGAGGATGGGGCCGGAATAGGGTTGCTTGATCCAGGCGGAAAGCTCCAGGGGCAGCACGGTGATCTCGTCGAGGGCCTGGAAGTGAATGTCGCCTGCGGTGAATTCGAGGGTCGGGCTGCCCACCGAGAAATCCACCGGCACGGGGGCGGGACTCCGGCGGGCTTCCAGCCGCACCATCGTCTGGGCGGCGCGGGCGGGCTTGGGCGGAATCGCCAGCAGGCGCAGGAACTCGAGGCGCGCCGTTTCGGGCACCCGGTTGAGCCGGTACAGCACGTTGTCGCCGAGGGCGGCGAAGAGTTCGATGAGCGCGATGCCGGGATCGGAGGCGTTGTGGTCGGTCCATTCCGGCGCGTGGGTGGGGATGCGGCGGATGAGCTCGGCGCGCAGATCGTCGAAGGCGCGGTCGTCGAGGCGGGGAGGAAGGATGGCCATGTCAGCTACCCCCGTTCAGGTAGAAGGGGAATACGAGGTTGCGCACGCCGGGCTCGTCAAGGATCTCGTAGCGGATGGCGATGCGCAGCACGGTGGCTTCCCGTGGGTCGGTGTTGACGGCGACGGACTCGACGCGGATGCGCGCCTCGTCCCGGGCCAGCCCGTCGGCCACGGCGGCGCGGATCTGGGTGCGCAGTTCGAGGCTGTTGGGCGCAAACAGGAAACGCCGCAGCCCGACGCCATAGTTGGGCCGGGCGATGCGCTCGCCGGGCTCGGTGAGGAGGATGCTGCGGATGGATTGCTCCACCGCATCGGCGCCCGACACCCAGCCGAAGCCGTTGCCGGTGACGAGCGGAAAACGAAGGCCGGTGCCGAGCTTGGCTGTGCTCATGGTCCCCTCTTGGGAAATGGCAGGCAGAACTTGAGGAACAGCATCCAGCTGAACGAGGGCAGCACGATGAGCACCGTGAAGATGATCTTGAAGAGGATCAGCGCGCAGATCGTCAGGATGGGGATGCCGAAGTTGCAGATCATGCCGATGCCGAAATCACGCCGTGTGTCGGCCATGTCTTCGCCGGTGACGACCCCGGAGCCCGGTGGCGACGCCATGCCGGCGAAGGGCTTGGCCCTGGCCCGGGCGATGCGTGGGATGTCGCGCAGCAGCTTGGGGATGTCGGGCATCTGGATGCTGGCCGGGCGGGCGCCGAGGAGGTCGGTGGGGTCGGCGATGGAGAAGGGCTCGGTGCGTTGTGTCCACACGATGCGCTCGGGTTCGCAGGGGGTGCGACCGGCGACGCGCACCCAGCACCAGGCCGCGTAGAGGTGCTCGGCGTCGAAGCGCAGCCGCGGCTGGGCGTCGCCGGTGCGGGCTTCGGGCAGCGCGGCGCGTTCGGGGGCGGCGGTGTAGCGGGCGCCGGCGGCGGTGCGGAAGGTGTTGAGCGCGGCGTTGTCGATGCGGATACCCGGCAACACCAGCAGGCCGCACAGGGGCTGTTCGGTGAAGCTGAGGCGGGCGGCGTCGATGCCGAGGCCGGGCTTGAGGTTGCCGAGGGTGGTGTCGAGGGTGGACTCGACGCCCTCCGCGCGGGCCTTGAGTTGGTCCAGCGCGCCGTTGCCGGCGGTGGCGAGGCCGTCGTCGAAGCGGCCGTAGATTTTCGCGATGGCCTGGCCATTGCTGTGCACGTCCTGAATCCACTGGGCCGGCAGCGCGACCGGCGGCCATGGCGGGGTGGCGCTCACGTCGCTGCGGGCGGCTTCCATCGCCAGCACGGCTTCGATCTGTTCGGCCAGCGCCGGCAGGCCCAGCTCGCGCTTGCCGTCGGTGGCGAAGGCTTTGAGTTCGGAGGCCTTGCGGTCGCCGTAGAGCGTCTGGTTGATGCTGGCGGCGATGGCGAGCCGGCAGCCGCGCAGGCGCAGCAGGCCCATCACCACCACCAGGGCCAGATGGCTGGGGTTGATGAGGCTGGAGCTACCCTGGGCCGGAGGCGGCAGGGCGGTGCCGGCGAGCCAGGCGTCCATCAACTGGTGCAGGCGCACGCGCAGCAGGGTGTCCCAGTCGCCGGCGGGGCCGCTGGCGGCGAGCCACTGGGCCGTCTGGTTGCCGGCGACCGGGCTGAAGTCGGGCAGGCTGTCGAAGAGACCGGGCGTGGTGGCGGCGTTGCCGGCGTCGCTGTTGGCCCACAGGGTTTCGGCATTGCTTACGTTGCCGGCAATGTCGGCGTCGTCGGTGGCGGCAGCGGTGATCGTCTGCCATAGACGGGCGAGTGCTTCGAGCAAGGCGAGGTCGATGCTGCCGGCCAGCACGTTGCCCACTTGTCCGAGCCCGGGTGGGGCACTGGCCGCCAGTCCGACCGCGAAGGTTTCTGCGGCGGTAGCAGCGGCGGCTGTCGGGCGTGTGGGCAGCACGGTGGCGTCGAGCAGCGTGCGCAGCTTGGGGCGCGCTGCATCGCGCATTTCGGCGGCGCTCTGGAAGAGCGTGGCGAGGCGGTTGTTGCTCTGCTGGGCGAGGGCTGCGGCGATCTCGGCGGCGGTGGCGCCAGTGAGCTGCTCGGCGGGGATCTCCCGCGCGGCGCTGAACACCGGCAGGTAGCCATAGAGGGTGCAGTGTTCGGCAGCGGGGCCGGCGTCGGGTGGCACCAGCACGAGGGGCTGGCTGGCGAGGGCGATTGGCGGCAGTGAATCGCTGGCCTCGAGGTTGAACAGGGCGCGCAGTCGCGCCTGGAGCCCGGCGGGCGGGGTGATGGCGGCAGGATCGACCGGCGTGCCGGTGTTGAGCCCGGCAGGCAGCAGCGGCAGCCAGGCGCCGTGCTTTTCATCTACTGCGACCCAGTCTTCCCAACGTTCCGTGGTGGCATCCGGCACCAGCCGGCGGATCACCGCGCCGCTGCCCTTGACTCGGCTGCGGGCCAGCCGCGGCAGGCCGGCGGCACCGCAGAGGATGTCGAAGCTGATGAGGTTGAAGCGCTCGTGGGTGGGCAGGTAGAGCTTGCGCAGCCAGGCCGGCGTGGTGGTCTTCTCGGCGCTCACGAGGCCGTGGGGGATGCCGTCGCCGTCCATCGCCGGGCCGGTGGTGGCTTCGATATCGGCGGCGTCGGGCTGGCGGCGCACGATGCCGGTGGAGGTGGTCGGGTAGCGGGGCGCGCCGGTGACATCCACCAGTCCGGCGGGCGGCTCGGCCCAGTCGCGCCATGGGAGGAGCCTGGGCGGAGCCGGGCGCTTGCCGCCCGCGATGGCCAGGAAGTCGTCCATGAAGGCATCGCTCTCGAAGGAGAGGATGCGCGGGCGGGCGTCGACGGGCGGCGCACCGGTTGACCGCAGGAAGTAGGGCTCGGCGGCAAAGAGGTGCTCCCGCGAGGGGTTGCGGTTGGCCGGAACGAGGAGCCGCGCGGCGGGGGCCTTGGCTACCATATGTTCCCCGCGCCCGGTGTGTAGCTGGCCGACACCACGCTGTTGGTGATGACGGTGTCGGCCTTGACCACGCCGGAGAAGCTGGACATGGCGGCGTTGACGGTGACCATCGCGGCGGTGACGTCGAGACCCGCCGGGGCGTTGATCTTCACCTTCACGTTGGCGGTGATCTCGATGTTGCCGACGGCGTCGATCTTGATGGTGGCGCCGTTGCTGTGACTGAGGGTGACGGTGCCGCCGGCGGCATCGTCCAGCGTGAACGTGTGGCCACCCTTGGTCTTGAGTTCGACCTTCTCGGCGCCGGCGGTGTCGTCGAAGGTGAGCTTGTGGCCACTGCGGGAGGTGACGGAGCGCACGTTGTTGGCGCTGTCCATGGTCTCGGGTGGGGCGTCCACGCCGTTCCAGAGGGCGCCGATCACGACCGGGCGACGGGGGTCGCCCGCGGTGAAGGCGACGAGCACCTCGTCATCCACCTCAGGGATGAACCAGGTGCCCCGGTCTCCGCCGGCCATCATCGTGGCGAGTCGGGCCCAGGCCAGGGCGCTGCCGCCGTCGCTCTCTTCCACGAAGGGCAGTTTGATCTGCACGCGGCCCTGATTGTCCGGGTCTTGCACGTCGGTTACGATGGCCGGGTAGACGCCGTAAAGGCGCGGGCGGTCACCGGCCGGGGTGGCGCTGGCGCCGGGGATCATGAGGATTCTCCCAGGTTGGGCCGCTGGGCTTCGAACTCGGTGCGGAAGCCTTCGTGCTGGTCGAAGCGGTGGGTGACGGCGGTGACCAGATAGGTGCCGGCGAACCACGGGCCGAGGTCGACGAGTTCGACCTTCGAGCCGACGTGCAACTGCGGCGTGCCGCGGGTGACGCCGACCCCACGCACGAAGCGGCGGGCGCGGCGGCGCTGGGCGGCTTCGGCCAGCGTGCGGGCTTCGGCGCCGGTGGCGGGGGCTTCCAGGTGCAGGTCGTCGGCGGCGTTGGCGAAAACGCGGGTGACGACTTCGGGGCCCAGGCGGCCGGGGCCGGCTTCGGGGCGGATGGCGTCGGCGCCGGCGCTTTCGTGGATGGCTTCCTTGGCGGCCACGTCGTAGCCATGCACGCGTACCTCGCCGCGCTGGTGGGCAAGGTCGGCGAGCACGGTGAAGCGGATCAGCTCGTTTTCGCGGGAGAGGCGGATCGGCGGGTCGGTGAGGGCGGAGGCTTCGTTGATGTGCGCGGTGCCATCCCGCAGGCTGATGAGCGCATCGCCGCTGCGGCTGCGCAGGGCGGAGAGTTCGTCTTCGTTCACCTGGAGGAGCTGCATATGGCTGGCGCCGCTGCGGCCGGAATCGGGGCTGAGACCGGCGTCGGACAGGATGCGCGAGGCGATGTCGCCGTCACCCTGGTTTTCGTACAGGCGCGTGCGGCGGCGGTAGCGCAGTCCGGCCAGGGCGTCTTCGGCCAGCAGCGTGAGTTCGGGTGGGCGCAACTCGGGATAGGCCGCGCCCATGCCCGTGATGAGGCCGTCGAACACGGTTTGTGCCTGCCCGCCGGTGGTGAAGTCAATGGCGAGGCGCTTGCCGAAGTCGATGTCGGCGGTGTGGAAATGCACGTAATCCACCGGATCGCCGGATTCGCGGCTGCCCCAGTTGAGGAATACGGCCTCCAGCGAGGCCACGCCGGCCGCATCGGCCCGGGCTTCGAGGCGGATCAGGTCGGTCTCGAGCCGTTCGCTCCGTTGCCCGTCAATCTTGATCTGCGGGCGGGCCGTGGTGAGGAGGGGCGCGTCGCTCATGGACAATCGCTCCGATGGCGCAGCTGGCGTTCGAGCTCCTCGGCCACCAGGGCGCGGACGAGGGCGCGGAGTTCTTCGATGCGCACTTCGAAGGCGGCATCCTCGGCCGGTGCGCCGCCGCCGCTGCCCCGCTCGGTGCTATCGCCGGGCAGGGTTTCGATGGTGGTGGAGAGTTCGCCGATGGAGACAGGCATGGTCAGTATCCCGAACTGCTGCGGCAACCGCAGCCACTGCCGCCGCAGTTGCAGCCATTGCTGCAGCCACAGCTGCAGGCGGCGTGGGTGAAGGCCGTGGCGGTGACGCTGGCGGTGGCGGGCAGGCTTTCCCAGCGCGGGCGGCGTTCGCCGGCGGCGAGCTCGACGGGCGTGCCGCGGGTGGCGAACAGCGGGTTGCCGGCGGGCGGGCTGCGCCGCAGGGCCAGGGGCGGGCTGCCGCGCACGGGCAGGGGCACGGTTTCGGTTGTTGCGGTGGTGTTGGAGGTGGAGCCGCCGCCGGTGGGCTTCGGCAACACGGCCGCGGCGCCCGCGGCGCGCTGGTCGCTCACCACGGCGGCCAGCCCGGCTGCCTTGCTGCCGGGGGCCGGGCCGTCCGGCGCCCACGGGTTGGGGGTGACGCCGGCGGCGGCAAGGCCGGGTGAGGGCTTGGGGATGGTCAGTCCGCTCTTGCCGAGGTCGCCGGTGGTGCCTAGCGCGGCGGGGCCGAAAACGTCGATGGCGGCGGAGGCGTCGAGCTTGATGCCAGCGCCCACCGACATGCCGATGTCGGCGGAAGCCCCCAGGCTGGCCGATAGCCCGATCTGGGCGGAGAGGCTCACGTCCAGATTCACATCAAGGCTGGCCGACAGCTCGAAGCCGGCCGAGAGATCGAAGCCCAGCCCGCCGTTGGCGCCGCCGCCCAGCAGGCTGCCGGCGCCGGCAGCGGCGGCCTGGCTGCGGGCGTCGCTGGCCTGCTCCACGGCCTGACGGCGCTGGGCGGCGTCGCTGGCGCTTACTTCGTAGCGGAACTCCTGCTCGGTGAGGGTGAGCTGGACCTTGGAGCGCAGCGGCACGCCGCTGGGGCTGAAGTAATCGAAGACTTCCTGGTGGGAC
>JAYRYA010000028.1:0-54573 GCA_041917255.1 Zoogloea sp. | reverse complement strand
GATGGAAATGTCGGGGCTGGACGAAGAGCGGGCCAAGAATCTGATCACCAAGGCGCGCGCGCACTGGTTCGAGTAATACCCGGAGGTTCAAGATGGGACAGACAACCGTTACACAATTTGCCGGCGAACTCAAAATGCCGGCCTCCGTGTTGCTCGAGCAGTTGCAGAAGGCTGGCGTCGACAAGGTGCGTGAATCCGACTTGCTTTCCGAGCAGGACAAGACCCGCCTGCTCGATTTCCTGCGTCGGGCGCACGGCGAGACGGCAGCCAAGTCGAAGATCACGCTGACGCGCAAGCAGACCAGCGAGATCCGCGCAACAGACTCCACCGGGCGTGCTCGCACGGTGCAGGTCGAGGTCCGCAAGAAGCGCACCTTCATCAAGCGTGACGACGCGCCGCTGTCCGAAGCGCCGGCTGGTGTCGTTGCAGCCGAGCAGCTCGAGCCGGTGGTCGAATCGATTGTTGAAAGCGTGGTCGAGCCGATGCTGCAACCGGAGCCGGTTGTAATGGATCCGCCGCCGGCACCTGAGCCCGAGCCGGTGGTCGAGGCGGTTCCCGAGCCGGAGCCCGAGCCCGTTGTCGTGGCCACGCCGTCCGTGCCCGAACCCGTTGTTGCGGAAGTCATGCCCGAAGCGCCGGCGCCGAGTGATGCGCCTGTTGAGACCGTCAATCAGAAGGAGGAGGTCCGTCCGTCGACCCCGGTTCGCCGCGTTGTGGCCGGCTCCATCCTGAGTGCCGAGGAGAAGGCTTCCCGGGAGCGCGAAGCTCAGCGTCATGCTGAACTACTGGCGCGTCAGGCTGCTGATCTCAAGGAGAAGCAGGAGCGTGAAGCTCGCGCCCGCGCTGCAATGCTGCAGCGTGCCGAAGACGAAAAGGCCCGCCAGGCTGCGGCCGAGAAGGCAAAGATTGAGGGCGAAGCCGCACCCAAATCCGGCACGCTGCACAAGCCGGCCAACGCCGGCGACAAGGGTGCCCGCAAGGAAACCAAGAAGGTTGTGAGCAAGGAAGTGCCCGCCGATGCCAAGCGTCGTGGCGGCATCAAGACCCGCGGCGACACTACCGGCGGTGCCGGCGGCTGGCGTGGCGGTGGTCGCAGCGGCGGTCGCGGTGCCGGTCGTCATCAGGACGCCCCGACCTTCGTTGCCCCGACCGAGCCGATCATCCGTGAAGTCCATGTGCCCGAGACCATCTCGGTGGCCGATCTGGCCCACAAGATGTCCGTCAAGGCCATCGAGGTGATCAAGACCCTGATGAAGATGGGTTCCATGGTCACCATCAATCAGGTCCTCGACCAGGACACCGCGATGATCGTCGTCGAGGAAATGGGCCACAAGGCGCTCGCCGCCAAGCTGGACGATCCCGACGCGTTCCTCGAGGAAAACGTCGAGCACAAGGATGTGCCGCTGGAGCCTCGTGCCCCGGTCGTCACGGTCATGGGCCACGTCGACCACGGCAAGACCTCGCTGCTCGACTACATCCGCCGCGCCAAGGTTGCGGCAGGCGAAGCGGGCGGCATCACCCAGCACATCGGTGCCTACCACGTCGAAACAGAGCGTGGCATGGTGACCTTCCTCGATACGCCGGGTCACGAGGCGTTCACCGCCATGCGTGCCCGTGGTGCCAAGGCCACCGACCTTGTCGTGCTGGTGGTTGCGGCCGACGACGGCGTGATGCCTCAGACCAAGGAAGCCATCCACCACGCCAAGGCGGCCGAAGTGCCCCTGATCGTGGCGGTTAACAAGATCGACAAGCCGGGTGCCAACCCCGAGCGCGTGCGCCAGGAACTCATCGCCGAAGGCGTGGTTCCGGAAGCCTACGGCGGCGACACCATGTTTGTCGAAGTGTCCGCCAAGACCGGTACCGGTGTTGACGATCTGCTCGAAGCCATCCTGCTGCAGGCCGAAGTGCTCGAACTCACCGCGCCGCGCGAAAGCATGGCCAAGGGTCTGATTATCGAAGCCCGCCTCGACAAGGGCCGCGGTCCGGTGGCCACGTTGCTGGTTCAGTCCGGTACCCTGAAGCGTGGCGACGTGGTGCTGGCCGGTGCGACCTTCGGCCGTGTCCGCGCCATGCTGGATGAAAACGGCAAGTCCATCGAGGAAGCCTGCCCGTCGATTCCTGTCGAAATCCTCGGTCTTTCCGAAGTGCCGGGCGCGGGTGACGAGGTCGTCGCGCTGGCCGATGAGCGCAAGGCGCGTGAAATTGCTTTGTTCCGTCAGGGCAAGTTCCGCGACGTCAAACTGGCCAAACAGCAGGCCGCCAAGCTCGAAAGCATGTTCGAGCAAATGGGCGAGGGCGAGGTCAAGTCGTTGCCACTCATCATCAAGGCGGACGTGCAAGGTTCTCAGGAAGCGTTGGCCCAGTCCTTGGTCAAGCTGTCCAACGAAGAAGTGCGGGTGCAGGTCATCCACGGTGGTGTCGGTGCGATCAGCGAATCCGACGTCAACCTGGCGCAGGCTTCCGGCGCGGTCATCATCGGCTTCAATATCCGCGCCGATGCCAATGCCCGCAAGCTAGCCGAGACCTTTGGCGTGGATATCCGCTACTACAACATCATCTACGACGCGGTGGATGAGGTGAAGAGTGCACTGTCCGGCATGCTAGCCCCCGAAAAGCGCGAGCAGGTGCTCGGTATGGTCGAAGTCCGTCAGGTCTTCACGATCTCCAAGGTCGGCACCATTGCCGGTTGTTACGTGCTGGAAGGTCTGGTCAAGCGGAACGCCCAGGTTCGTGTGCTGCGCAACCACGTGGTCATCCACAGCGGCGAACTCGAATCGCTCAAGCGCTTCAAGGACGACGTCAAGGAAGTCAAGTTTGGCTACGAGTGCGGTCTGCAGATCCGCAACTTCAACGATCTGGTGGAAGGCGACCAACTCGAGGTCTTCGAAATCCAGGAAGTCGCTCGGACGCTCTAAGTCATGCCCAAGGAGTTTTCCCGTGGCCAGCGCGTGGCGGAGCAGGTCCGCCGCGAACTGGCCGAACTGATCCGCCTCGAGGTGAAGGATCCACGCGTCGGTTTCATTACGCTGACCGACGTGGAGTTGACGCCGGACTACGCCCACGCGAAGGTCTTCTTCACCTCGATGACCGGCCAGGAAGGTCTCGACGAAATCCTGCGGGGTTTGCGTCGGGCCAGCAGTTTCCTGCGTCGGGAGCTTGGCCGCCGGGTGCGTATCCACACCCTGCCCGAGCTGCACTTTGTGTACGACCCGTCGGTGGAAACCGGCAACCGGATCTCGGCGCTGATCGACAAGGCCATCGAGTCTGATCGTCACTACGCCGACGACGCGGGTGAAGGCGATGGCGACGAGCCCGCCTCCGACGCCGCAGATTCGTCCCGTTGAGTCTACAGGCGCCGCACCTGCGGTGCCTCTTCAGGAAGTTTTCCGTTTGGCCCAGTCTCCCCAGCGACGCACCCCGCGCCGGCCGGTGCACGGCGTGCTGTTCCTCGACAAGCCGACCGGCATCAGTTCCAACAATGCCCTGCAAAAGGCCCGCTGGTTGCTGAACGCAGCCAAGGGCGGCCACACCGGCACGCTTGATCCGATGGCGACTGGACTCCTGCCGCTCACCTTCGGCGAGGCGACGAAGTTCTCCCAGACCCTGCTCGACGCCGACAAGGCTTACGAGGCAACCGTGCTGCTTGGTGTGACCACCACCACCGCCGATGCCGAAGGCGAAGTGCTGGCCCGCTGTCCGGTGGATGTGGCCGACGAGGCCATCGCCGCAGCAATTGACCGGCTGCGCGGCGATATCGAGCAGGTGCCGCCGATGTACTCTGCGCTCAAGCATCACGGCAAGGCGCTGTATGAGTACGCCCGCGAAGGTATGGAGATTCCACGCGAACCGCGACGGGTCACGATCCATCGTTTCGATCTGCTGTCCCGGCATGGCGATAGCCTGGTGGTGCGGGTGGAATGCAGCAAGGGAACCTATGTGCGTACCTTGGCTTCGGATCTGGGTGCCTTTCTGGGGTGTGGGGCGCATCTCACCGCCCTGCGGCGGACCCGGATCGGGCCGTTTGATCTGAACGGCAGCATCTCGCTGGCAGCGTTCGAAACGATGCCTGTGGGGGAGCGGGAAGGGCGTCTGGCGCCGGTGGATGCGCTGCTGGAACATCTGCCGCGGCTCGCGTTCGATGCAGTCCAGACCCGCAGTTTCACCCACGGCCAGTCGGCTGGGGGAATCGAAGGGGTGGCCGGCGCGATGTACCGAGCCTACGACGGCGCGCGTTTCCTCGGTGTGGGGACGCTCGACGACGAAGGGCATCTGGTGCCAACGCGCCTGATGGCCACCGGAAATCAATGAAATGTCTTGAGTAATCCCGCGCTGGGTTGATATAATCGCGCGCTTCGCAAGGCTACAACTAACCGAGTTAAACAATGGCAATCTCCACTGAACAAAAAGCGCAAATCGTTGGCGACTACCAGCGCGCCAAGGGCGATACCGGTTCTCCGGAAGTGCAAGTCGCTCTGCTTACCGCCCGCATCAACGATCTGACCGGCCACTTCAAGGCTAACGTCAAGGACCATCACTCCCGTCGTGGCCTGCTGATGATGGTTAGCCAGCGTCGCAAGCTCCTCGACTACCTGAAGCGCAAGAACGTCGACGGCTATCGCGAGCTGATCTCCCGCCTCGGCCTGCGCAAGTAAGCGGATAGAAGTAGCTTCGTTACCGAACATGACAATCCTGCCGATCGCGCAGGGCTGGTCATGGGCACAGCCGGTGTAAGTCCGTGTGGCTTCGCCGGCTTTGTCATATCTGTGCGCCAGAGAAAAACGGCGTTTTTATCTCGGCTACGCGCGCGGTTGTGGTTTGCCGCCTGCCGATTGAATGAAAGGACATCCCTTGCCTACCGCAATCAAGAAGAGTTTTACCTACGGTTCCCACACCGTCATCCTGGAAACCGGCGAAGTTGCCCGCCAGGCCCACGGTGCCGTGCTCGTCAATGTTGACGACACCGTCGTTCTGGCGACCGTGGTTGCCGCCAAGAATGCCAAGCCGGGCCAGGATTTCTTCCCGCTTACCGTTGATTACGTTGAAAAGTTCTACGCCGCCGGCCGTATCCCCGGCGGTTTCTTCAAGCGTGAAGGCCGCCCGACCGAGAAGGAAACGCTGACCTCCCGCCTGATCGACCGTCCGATCCGTCCGCTTTTCCCGGATGGCTTCTACAACGAAGTGCAGGTCATCGTTCAGGTCGTCTCCCTGAACCCGGAAATCGATGCTGACATCCCGGCAATGATCGGTGCGTCCGCCGCGCTGGCAATCGCCGGCATCCCGTTTGCGGGCCCGATCGGCGCCTGTCGCGTGGGTTACGCCAACGGTGAGTACATCCTCAACCCGACCGCCACCCAGCTCCAGACCAGCCAGATGAACTTGGTCGTCGCCGGTACCGAGACCGCCGTGCTGATGGTCGAATCCGAAGCCCTCGAGCTGCCGGAAGATGTGATGCTGGGCGGCGTGGTATTTGGCCACACCCAGATGCAGGCGGCCATCAACGCCATCAACGAACTCGTTGAAGTTGCCGGCAAGCCCGAATGGGACTGGCAGCCGCCTGCCAAGGACGAGCCGTTGATCGCCCGCGTCACCGAGCTGGCTGGCGCCAAGATCGAGGAAGCCTTTCGCATCACCGCCAAGCAGGCCCGCTCGCAGCAGCTGAAGACCATTGGTGACGAAGTGCATGCCGCGCTGACCGCAGAAGGTCGCGATTACGACAACAACACCGTCAATAACATCATCTTCGATCTGGAATCGAAGGTGGTGCGTGGCCGCATCCTGTCTGGCGAGCCGCGTATCGACGGCCGTGACACCCGCACCGTCCGCCCGATCGACATCCGTGTCGGCGTGCTGCCGCGTACCCACGGTTCCGCGCTGTTCACCCGTGGCGAAACCCAGGCGCTGGTAGTCACCACCCTCGGCACCGGCCGTGACGAGCAGATCATCGATGCAGTCGCCGGCGAGTACCGCGAGCGCTTCATGCTGCACTACAACTTCCCGCCGTTCTCCACCGGCGAGTGCGGCCGCTTCGGCTCGCCCAAGCGCCGCGAGATCGGCCACGGCCGTCTGGCCAAGCGCGCCCTGGCTGGCGTGCTGCCGACCAAGGAAGAGTTCTCCTACACCGTTCGCGTGGTGTCCGAGATCACTGAATCCAACGGCTCCAGCTCGATGGCGTCCGTCTGTGGCGGCTCGCTGGCGATGATGGATGCGGGCGTTCCGCTGTCTGCGCCGGTGGCGGGCATCGCCATGGGCCTCATCAAGGACGGTGGCCGTTTTGCAGTGCTCACCGACATCCTGGGTGACGAAGATCACCTGGGCGATATGGACTTCAAGGTGGCCGGTACCGACAAGGGTGTGACCGCGCTGCAGATGGACATCAAGATCCTCGGTATCACCAAGGAAATCATGCAGGTTGCCCTGGCCCAGGCCAAGGAAGGCCGCATGCACATCCTGGGCCTGATGAAGTCCGCCCTCGGTGAGGCCCGTGGTGAAGTCTCCACCTTCGCCCCGCGCATGATCACCCTGAAGATCAACCCGGAGAAGATCCGCGACGTGATCGGCAAGGGCGGTGCGGTGATCCGTGGCCTGCAGGAAGAAACCGGCACGATCATCGAGATCACCGACGACGGCAACGTGACCATCTCGTCCGTGAGTGCCGAGGGTGCCCAGGAAGCCAAGCGTCGCATCGAGGCGATCACCGCTGAAGTGGAAGTGGGCAAGGTCTACGAAGGCCCGGTCGTCCGCATCCTCGACTTCGGCGCGATCATCAACATCATGCCGGGCCGCGATGGTCTGCTGCATGTGTCCCAGATCGCCAACGAGCGCGTGAATGCCGTGTCCGACTACCTCAAGGAAGGTCAGGTCGTGCGCGTCAAGGTGCTCGAGACCGACGAGAAGGGCCGCGTGCGCCTGTCCATGAAGGCGCTGCTGAACGAGAAGGCCGAATAAGTCTTTCGGCTCAACCGTTTGAAGATCGGGCGCTGCGGCGCCCGATTTTTTTGCGCGTCGGTTGGTGGTAGTTCAGTCGGTCGATGCGCTTGCGGTGTCGGCCCGGGCGACGTGGCGCCCAAGCCATTCCTCGATCTGGAACAGGCGCATCACCGGGCACTTGATGTCGGCGGTGGCTTTCCGGGCGTAGCGCCGCATCTCGTCGATGCAGGCGAGGAAGCGCTCGTTGATGATGAAATCGACGTCGACGTCGTGGCGCGCCCGGATGCGCTCGCCGATTTCGGCCACATGCTGCAGCTGGTGGTATTCGGGCGCACGGTTGCCGCCCTTGACGACGGGGCTCCAGAGCATGAAGTGGCGGTCGTAGTCGCCGAAGTAGCGGTTGGCGTACTCGATGTCCCGGGAGAACTTGTCGGTCAGCTTCTGGACATTGTTGGGCCGCCGGTCCTTGACGTACTGCAGTCCGGTGGTCAGGTGGATCGCCACCTCGGCCACGTAGACCTTTCTTTCCTCCAGGTTGATGCCGATCACGTCGATCTCGCCGTGGGACTCGACGGTGTAGAGGTTGGTCTGGATGAAATTGCACCCCCGGATGTACTGCAGATAGGATGCGACGAGCTGCTCGCCAACGTTGATCATCGCTTTGTCTCCCGAGTGAAGGGGGCGTGGAAAGGCAAAAAGGCCACGCGATTGCGTGGCCTTTTTGCTGGAATCTGGTGGGCGGTACTGGGATCGAACCAGTGGCTTCCACCGTGTGAAGGTGGCACTCTACCGCTGAGTTAACCGCCCGGTGAGTGAGAGCGCGCATTTTAGACAGCCTATCTGAGTGAGTCAAGGCTCTTTTTGAATTTAGTGTAATTGCGTGCGATAGGCCTTAATTAATGTTTTCTTTGAAACATAAAAAGTTGCTATTGAAACGCGCCGAAAGGCTCAAGTTGGCTCACGGTGGATTCTCTGATCCATCGATTGAAGCACGCCCGAGCAGATGGGGCGACTTCGTCGGCGAGGAGGCCGTTGTCTAGGGCGTGGGTGGTGCAGAACTGGTCGGCGGCCACGCCATGCAGGTGCACTGCGGCGAGCAGCGCGTCACCGGCGGGCCAGCCGCGGGCGAGGAGGGCGGTGACGAGGCCGGTGAGCACGTCGCCCATGCCGGCGGTCGCCATCGCCGGGTTGCCGCTGGTGTTGATCCACCAGGCGCCAGCAGGGCTGGCGACGACGCTGCCGCAGCCCTTCAGCACAACCCAGGCGCCCAGCCGGCGTGCGATGTCGACGGCGGCGGCGACGCGGTCGCGTTGGACGTCGGGTGTGGTCTTGCCGAGCAGGCGTGCCGCTTCGGCGGGGTGGGGGGTGAGCAGCGTCGGTGCGCTGCGCGCGGCGAGGGCGCCCTGCAGGGCCGGGGCAGCGGCCACGAGGTTGAGGGCGTCGGCGTCGAGCACCAGGGGTCTGGCGAGGCCGATGGCGCTGGCGACGAGGGCTCGCGCGGCGTCGGTTTGCCCAAGCCCGGGGCCGACGGCGATGGCGCTCATGGCGGGATCGGCGAGGAGCTCGCCCGCCGGGCGGAACATCAGCTCGGGGCGCAGGATGTCCACCGCCAGTGCGCTGGGGTCGAGCAGCCCCAGCAGCACCCGACCGGCGCCCAGGTGGATGGCGGCTCGGCCGGCCAGTATCACTGCGCCGACCATGCCCGGCGCGCCGCCCACCAGCGCCGCATCACCGTAGCTGCCCTTGTGGCTGTTGGCGCGGCGTGGGGTGAGGTGGCCTGCGAACAGTGTCGGGGTGATCTCGCGGCCCGGCGCGGGGACGAGGGCCTCGGCGTCCACGTCGATGGTGTCCAGATGCACGTCGCCGCAGTGGTCGGGGCCGTCGAGGGTCAGCAGGCCGGGCTTGAGGGCGATGAAGGTGATCGTGTGGGTCGCGTCGAAGCACGGGCCCAGGCGGCAGCCGGTATCGGCGTCGAGGCCGCTGGGGATGTCGATGGCGAGGCGCGGGCAGGGCTGGGCGTTGAGTGCGTCGATCCACGCGGCGTAGCGGCCTTCCAGTGGCCGCTGCAGGCCGATGCCGAAGAGGGCGTCCACCACCAGCGCCCAGCCTTCGGGTGGTGGCGTGGGCAGGTCGGGCACGGTGAGGCCGCCGACGGCGATCCACGCGGCGTGGGCTGCGCGGGCGTCATCGGGAAGGCGGCATGGATCGCCGGCAAAGGCAATGCTCACCGACAGCCCGGCGCAATGCAGGTGCCGCGCCACCACGAAACCGTCGCCGCCGTTGTTGCCGGGCCCGCAGGCCACCAGCACTTTCGCCGGGCCGCGCACAAGGCGTAGCGCGAGCTGGGCCGCGGCTTCGCCGGCGCGTTCCATCAGTGGAGGCTCGGCGCCGGGGATGGCCAGTGCTTCGATAGCGCGGATGCCGGCGACGGGGTAGATCGGGCGGGAGGCGGGAAACATGGCAGCGGGCAATTCGGAAAAGGAAGGCTGAACGATTCTAGCCCAGCAGGTCACCTACGCAATCCTGCGTATTCCGGCGGGCGGGCGGGCTCCGTAATCTGCACTCCATTGCTGCACCGCATGAAATCCCGCCAACCACGCAAGGAGCCCAAGATGCAAAACCGCCGCACCTTCCTCAAGGCCGCTGTTCTCTCCGCTTCCATCGCCGCCATCGGCGCCATGTCCTCCACGGCTTACGCCGCCGACACCATCAAGGTGGGGATCCTCCACTCGCTGTCGGGCACGATGGCCATCTCCGAGACGGCGCTGAAGGAAACCGCGCTGATGACCATCGACGAGATCAATGCCAAGGGTGGCGTGCTGGGCAAGAAGCTTGAGCCGGTGGTGGTGGACCCGGCCTCCGACTGGCCGAAGTTCGCCGAGAAGGCCCGTCAGCTGCTGTCCCAGGACAAGGTGGCGGTGACCTTCGGCTGCTGGACCTCGGTGTCCCGCAAGTCGGTGCTGCCGGTGTACAAGGAACTCAACGGCCTGCTGTTCTACCCGGTGCAATACGAAGGTGAGGAGCTCGAGAAGAACGTCTTCTACACCGGCGCAGCGCCCAACCAGCAGGCCATCCCGGCGGTGGAATACCTGATGAGCAAGGAAGGCGGTTCGGCCAAGCGCTTCGTGCTGCTGGGCACCGACTATGTCTACCCGCGCACCACCAACAAGATCCTGCGTGCCTTCCTGAAGAGCAAGGGCGTGGCCGAGTCGGACATCATGGAGGAATACACCCCCTTCGGTCATTCCGACTACCAGACCATCATTGCGAAGATCAAGAAGTTCGCGGCCGATGGCAAGAAGACGGCGGTGATCTCCACCATCAACGGCGACTCCAACGTGCCCTTCTACAAGGAGCTGGGCAACGCCGGCCTGAAGGCCAAGGACGTGCCGGTGGTGGCCTTCTCGGTGGGTGAGGAAGAGCTGCGCGGCGTCGATGCCAAGCCGCTGGTGGGCCACCTGGCCGCCTGGAACTACTTCATGTCGGTGAAGAACCCGGAGAACGACAAGTTCATCAAGATGTACCGCGACTGGGCCAAGAAGGCCAAGCTGCCCAAGGCCGACACCGTGGTCACCAACGACCCGATGGAAGCCACCTACGTGGGCATCCACATGTGGGCGCAGGCGGTCGAAAAGGCCAAGAGCACCGACACCGACAAGGTGATCGCTGCGATGGCCGGCCAGACCTTCAGCGCGCCGTCGGGCTTCACCCTCAAGATGGACGAGACCAACCACCACCTGCACAAGCCGGTCTTCATCGGCGAGATCAAGGCGGATGGCCAGTTCAACACCGTCTGGAAGACCAAGGGCCCGATCCGCGCCCAGCCGTGGAGCCCGTTCATCCCGGGTAACGAAAGCAAGCAGAAGCTCTGATCACGCGCCTCCCCTGGGCCGGTGATGGGCTCCGCGCCCGGAGCCGGCCTTTTTTTGCAGCTTCAAATTCGGTCGGACCCTGTAGGTCGGGCGCACGCCCGATGCCCTTGCGCAGATCAATGTCCATCGTTGTCGGGCCCCGGCCCGACCTACAAGGAATGTTCCCATGAGACGTTTCCTCCTTTCCCTCGGGCTGGTACTCGGCCTGTGCGCCACCGGCGCCCGCGCCGACCTGGACCCTGCGGTGCTCAAGGGCCTGGCGTCGGATGACTTCGACGCGAAGCACGCTGCCATCACCCAGCTCGCTGCCACCGGCGATGCCGATGCCGAGCGGGTGCTCAAGGCCCTCTCCGACGACGCCCTGGCGGTGTCCGGCGGGCGGGTCGTCATTACTGCCGGCGGGGAGGTGCTGGATGCCGCCAGTGGCGCGGCGATCAAGCCGGCCCCGGCCAACCCCGAATCCATCGGCCTCAACAACGCCCTGCGCCAGCAGGTGGATGGCGCCCTCGCGGCGCTGCGCCTCTTCTCGGCCGACCGCGCCGAACGCCTCGCCGCAGCCAAATTGCTGCTCGCCGACATGGGCGACGGCGCCGCGCTGTTGCCCATCCTTGACAAGGCCGTGAAGGCCGAAACCGACGGCGAGATCAAGACCATCCTCGCCCAGCTCCACGCCCAGGCCAGCCTCTCCAGCCCCGACGCCGCGGCGCGTCTGGCGGCGGTGCAGACCCTGGGCGAATCCTCCAGCCCTGCGGTCAAGGCGCTCCTCCTGCCGCTCATTGAAAAGCAGGGCGACACCTACCTTGAACCCGACGACAAGGTGCGCTATGCCGCCCAGACCGCGATCAAGGCCATCGAAGGCCGCCTCGCCTGGAGCGAGACCGCCGGCCAGATCTTCACCGGCGTGTCGCTGGGCTCGATCCTGCTGCTGGCGGCCTTGGGCCTGGCGATCACCTACGGGGTGATGGGCGTCATCAACATGGCCCACGGCGAGCTGCTGATGATCGGCGCCTACTCGGCCTACGCCATGCAGACCCTGTTCCGCGCGCAGTTTCCGGATTTCGTCGATTACTACCTGGTGGCCGCGGTGCCGGTGGCCTTCTTCGTGGCGGCGCTGGTGGGCATGGCCATGGAGCGCACGGTGATCCGCCATCTCTACGGCCGCCCGCTGGAAACCCTGCTCGCCACCTGGGGCCTGTCGCTGGTGCTGATCCAGGCCGCGCGCCTGCTCTTCGGCGCCCAGAACGTGGAAGTGGCCAACCCGGTGTGGATGTCCGGCGGCGTGCAGGTTGCCGAAAACCTGGCGCTGCCCTGGAACCGGCTGGTCATCGTGGCCTTCTCCGGCTTCGTGCTGCTGCTGGTGTGGCTGATGATGAACAAGACCCGCCTGGGGATGTTCGTCCGGGCCGTCACCCAGAACCGCCCGATGGCCGGCTGCGTGGGCGTGCCCACCGCGCGCATCGACACCCTGGCCTTCGGCATCGGCTCCGGCATCGCCGGGCTCGGCGGCGTGGCCCTGTCGCAGATCGCCAACGTGGGCCCGGACATGGGCACCGGCTACATCGTCGATTCGTTCATGGTCGTCGTGCTCGGCGGCGTGGGCCAGCTGGCCGGCGCGGTGTGGGCAGCCCTGGGCCTCGGTGTGGTAAGCAAGTTCCTCGAAGGCTGGGCCGGCGCGGTGATCGCCAAGATCCTGGTGCTGGTCTTCATCATCATCTTCATCCAGAAGCGTCCGCAGGGCTTGTTCGCCCTCAAGGGCCGCTTCGTAGAAAACTGAGGAGGGCGACATGCGCACGCCTGCAACCATCAAACTCGTCGCTGGCCTCGGCCCCAAGGGCTGGCTGGCGGTGGCGATCACCGCGCTGGTGGCCTGGGTGCTGGTGCCCATGGCCCACCTGATGCTGCCCGACAGCCATCCGCTGCACGTCTCCACCTTCGCCATCACCCTGATCGGCAAGATCCTGTGCTACGCCGTGGTGGCCGTGGCGATGGACCTGATCTGGGGCTACGGCGGCATCCTCAGCCTTGGCCACGGGTTGTTCTTCGCGCTCGGCGGCTACAGCTTCGGGATGTACCTGATGCGTCAGATCGGCCGCGAGGGCAGCTACCAGAGCGACCTGCCGGACTTCATGGTGTTCCTCGACTGGAAGGCGCTGCCCTGGTACTGGACGGGCTCGGATCACTTCCTGTGGGCGATCTTCCTGGCGGTGGCGGTGCCCGGCGTGATCGCCTGGATCTTCGGCTACTTCGCCTTCCGCTCGCGGATCAAGGGCGTGTATTTCTCGATCATCACCCAGGCCCTCACCTACGCCGCGATGCTGTTCTTCTTCCGCAACGAGACGGGCTTTGGCGGCAACAACGGCTTCACCGACTTCAAGCGCATCCTGGGCTACTCCATCACTGCCCCCGAGACGCGGCTGGTGCTGTTCGGCCTGTCGGTGGCGCTGCTGCTGGGTTCGCTGATCCTCGGCCGGGTGCTCATTGCCTCCAAGTTCGGCAAGGTGCTCACCGCCATCCGCGACGCCGAGAGCCGGGTGATGTTCATCGGTTACAACCCGCTGCACTACAAGCTGTTCATCTGGACGCTGTCGGCCATGCTGTGCGGTCTTGCCGGTGCGCTCTACGTGCCCCAGGTGGGCATCATCAACCCGTCGGAGATGTCCGTCGCCAACTCCATCGAGATCGCCATCTGGGCGGCGGTGGGTGGGCGCGGCACGCTGATCGGGCCGGTGTTCGGTGCGGCCATCGTCAATCTGTCGAAGAGCTGGTTCACCACCACCGTCCCGGAATACTGGCTGTTCTTCCTGGGTCTGCTGTTCATCCTCGTCACCCTCTACCTGCCCCAGGGCGTGGTGGGCCTGTGGGCCAAGCTGACTCGCCGCGAGGCGAAGGCCGTCGCCCCGGCCAAGGCCGAAACCCCCGCCGCGCCCACTGCCCGCAGCAGCGAATCCACGGCCGCCGAGCTGCCCGCCGGCAGCGCCAAAGGAGCTTCCGCATGAGAGTCGAATCCTCCATCTCCCGCAATGCCCCCGCCGACGGCCAACAGGAACACTGGGACGGCGAGGCCAGCACCGGCCACGTCCTCAAGCCCGGCGAGCTCGACCTGTCGCACAACGTCATCCTGTATCTGGACGACATCACCGTGAGCTTCGACGGCTTCCGCGCCCTCAACGCGCTGTCGCTGCAGATCGACGCCGGCGAGCTGCGCTGCATCATCGGCCCCAACGGCGCCGGCAAGACCACGATGATGGACGTCATCACCGGCAAGACCCGGCCCGACAGCGGCAAGGCCTTCTTCGGCCAGACGATAGACCTGACCCGGATGACCGAGCCGCAGATCGCCCACGCCGGCATCGGCCGCAAGTTCCAGAAGCCGACGATCTTCGAGCACCACACGGTGTTCGAGAACCTGGAACTGGCCCTAAAGACCGACAAGAGCGTGAAGAAGAGCCTCTTCGCCCGGCTGTTTGGCGACGACCTGGACAAGATCGCCGACACCCTCCGGCAGATCCGCCTGGCCGACCAGGCCGACCGGCCCGCCGGGTTGCTCTCCCACGGCCAGAAGCAGTGGCTGGAGATCGGCATGCTGCTGGTGCAGGACCCGAAGCTGCTGCTCCTCGACGAGCCCGTGGCCGGCATGACCGACGACGAGACCGAGCGTACCGCCGAGCTGTTCGTCAGCCTCAAGGGCAAGCACTCGCTGATGGTCGTCGAGCACGACATGGCCTTCGTCGAGGCCCTGGGCGGCAAGGTCACGGTGCTGTGCGAAGGCTCGGTGCTCGCCGAAGGCGACCTCGCCACCGTGCAGGCCGACCCGCGGGTGATCGACGTGTATCTCGGCAGATAGGCGGGATGAGTGAGGAGGCCTGATCGCTCCTTGTGCGCTGGCGATCTGCGCTGCAAGGGTTCAGCGCCGCCGGCCCCTCACTCCTTACCCCCAAACTCCTCGCCGCTCCCTATTCCTGACTCCTCACTGCCTCTGGAGACCCCATGCTCACCGTCACCAATCTCAACCAGTACTACGGCGGCTCCCACATCCTGCGCGACCTCAGCTTCGAGGTGCCGATGGGCAAGGTGACCACGCTGCTCGGGCGCAACGGCGTCGGCAAGACGACCCTGCTCAAGACGCTGATGGGCCTCGTCCCTTCGGCCACCGGCAACATCGCGCTGGATGGACACGACATCACCAAGGCGGCCAGCTACAACCGCGTGCGCGCCGGCATCGGCTATGTGCCCCAGGGCCGCGAGATCTTCCCGCGCCTCACCGTGGAGGAGAACCTCCAGATGGGCCTCGCCACCCGCCCGGCCAGCAGCCAGGTGCCCACCCGCATCTTCGAGATGTTCCCGGTGCTCAAGCAGATGATGAAGCGTCGCGGCGGCGACCTCTCCGGCGGTCAGCAGCAACAGCTCGCCATCGGCCGCGCGCTGGCCCCGGGGCCCAAGCTGCTGATCCTCGACGAGCCCACCGAAGGCATCCAGCCGTCCATCATCAAGGACATCGAGCGCGCCATCCGCGCCCTGGCCGAGACCGGCGAGATGGCCATCCTGCTGGTGGAGCAGTACTACGACTTCGCCCGCTCCCTCGCCGACCACTACCTGCTGATGGAGCGCGGCGAGATCATCAGCCGCGGCACCGGCGACGACATGGACACCAACCGGGTGCGGGAGATGCTGTCGGTGTGACGGAAAGGGCGGCGCGAGTGGCAGACGGTTGTGCGCAAGTGGCGCGGACTCGTGATCGAGTGTCCGTCACTCGATCACGAGTGATGAGCGCTTGCGATCGAGTGAATGTTGCTCGATCGCGAATGCCGGCCGCTCGATCGCGAGCAACACAGACTCGTGATCGAGTGATTTTTGTTCGATCACGAGCGAATTTCATTCGATCACGAACGAAATCCATTCGATCACGAGTCTTTGTTGCTCGTGATCGAACAAAAATCACTCGTGATCGACGCTCCTGCGTTCGTGGGCTTTCGGGCAGGCGCTTGGCCCGCCGCAGCCCGCCAAGGCCTGAACTCCCGTAAACTCCCGTCCATGCTGGCTCCCTGTCCCGTCTCCGCCCATCCGCCCGCCGTGCCCGCCGGTTCGACGAACACCTGGCATGCCCGGCTCGAACTCGGCTTTGCCGCCGACGGCACCCGTACCGCGCTGGTCCATCGCCTCCACCAAGGCCCGCTGAGGGTGCAGAAAGCCCTCTACCCGGAAGGCCCCGAGGTGTGCCACGCGCTGGTGCTGCATCCGCCGGCCGGCATTGCAGGCGGGGATGAACTGACGATTCAGGTGAAGGTGGAGGAGGGGGCGAAGGCGCTCATCACCACCCCCGGCGCCGGCAAGTGGTATCGCAGCCGCCAGCCCGATGGCACCCAGCTCGCCCGCCAGACGCTGGAATTCAGCGTCGGTGCGGGCGGCGTGCTCGAATGGCTGCCCCAGGAGGCCATCGTCTTCGACCGCGTGCGCGGCCGGGCCGACACCACCGTGCGCCTTGCCGACGACGCCGTGTTCGTGGGGCTCGACCTGCTGTGCCTGGGCCGAACCGCCTCGGGCGAACGCTTCACCGCCGGCAGCCTCGCCATCGCCTCGCGCATCGAGCGCGACGGCCGCCTGCTGTGGCACGAACAAGGCCGCATCGAGGGGGGCTCGCGCCTGCTGGATTCGCCCGTGGGCCTGCGCGGCCAGCCGGTCACCGGCACCCTGTTGGTAGCCGCCGAAGGCATCGACAGCGCACTGCTGGAAGCCTGCCGCGCCGTGCAGCCGGCGGTGGGCGAGGGCGCCGTGACGCGACTCCCCGGCCTGCTGGTGGCCCGCTACCTGGGCCCCGCCGCCGAACCCGCCCGCGCCTGGTTCGTCGGCCTGTGGTCGGTGCTGCGCCCTGCGCTCGCTGGCCGGGATGCGGCGGTGCCGCGAATATGGCTTACTTAGGCAATCGGGAGTGGGTAATGGGAAGCGGGGCGTGCAGTGCCTGCCCCAGCCTGGTTGCCCCGCCCACGTTCCAGTAGCCTTGAGTCCCCATTACCCATTTCCTACTACCCACGACCTATCATGGAACTGACCCCCCGCGAGAAAGACAAGCTCCTGATCTTTACCGCCGGCCTGCTGGCCGAGCGGCGCAAGGCCCGGGGGCTCAAGCTCAACTACCCGGAGGCGGTGGCCTACATTTCGGCCGCCATCCTCGAAGGCGCCCGCGACGGCCGCACCGTGGCCGAGCTGATGAACTACGGCACCACGCTGCTCAGCCGCGCCGACGTGATGGACGGCGTGGCCGAGATGATCCCCGAGATCCAGGTGGAAGCCACCTTCCCGGACGGCACCAAGCTGGTCACCGTCCATCAACCGATTGTGTAAGGAGCGAGCATGATCCCCGGTGAAATCGAAGCCGCCGACGGCGAGCTGGAACTCAACGTCGGCCGCGCCACCCTGACCCTCGTCGTCGCCAACACCGGCGACCGCCCGATCCAGGTGGGCTCCCACTACCACTTTGCCGAGACCAACACTGCGCTCAGCTTCGACCGCACCGCAGCCCGGGGCCATCGCCTCAACATCGCTGCCGGTACGGCCGTGCGCTTCGAGCCCGGCCAGACCCGCACCGTCGAGCTGGTCGCCCTGGCGGGCGACCGCAAGGTGTTCGGCTTCAACGGCCAAGTGATGGGAGCCCTCTAAATGGCAAAGATTTCGCGCCGCGCCTACGCGGAAATGTTCGGCCCCACGGTGGGCGACCGGGTGCGCCTCGCCGACACCGAGCTGTGGATCGAGGTGGAGAAGGACTTCACGATCTACGGTGAGGAGGTCAAGTTTGGCGGCGGCAAGGTGATTCGCGACGGCATGGGCCAGGGTCAGCGCCTGGCCGCCGAGGTGGCGGACACCGTCATCACCAACGCCCTGATCGTCGACCACTGGGGCATCGTCAAGGCCGACATCGGCATCAAGCACGGGCGCATCAGCGCCATCGGCAAGGCCGGCAACCCGGACATCCAGCCCGGTGTCACCATCGCCATCGGCGCCGCCACCGAGGTGATCGCCGGCGAGGGGATGATCGTCACCGCCGGCGGTATCGACACCCACATCCACTTCATCTGCCCCCAGCAGATCGAAGAGGCGCTGATGAGCGGCGTCACCACCATGATCGGCGGTGGCACCGGCCCGGCCACCGGCACCTACGCCACCACCTGCACGCCGGGGCCGTGGCACATCGCCCGCATGCTCCAGGCGGCCGACGCCTTCCCGATGAACCTGGGCTTCCTGGGCAAGGGCAACGCCAGCCTGCCGGGGCCGCTGGCCGAGCAGGTCGAGGCCGGCGTGATCGGCTTGAAGCTGCACGAAGACTGGGGCACCACGCCCGCCGCCATCGACGCCTGCCTGAGTGTGGCCGAGGAGTTGGACGTGCAGGTGGCGATCCACTCCGACACCCTCAACGAAGCCGGTTTTGTCGAAACCACCGCCGCCGCCTTCAAGGGCCGCACCATCCACACCTTCCACACCGAAGGTGCCGGCGGCGGCCACGCGCCGGACATCGTCAAGCTGGCGGGCCTGCCCAACGTGCTGCCCAGCTCCACCAACCCGACCCGGCCCTACACCATCAACACCATCGACGAGCACCTGGACATGCTGATGGTGTGCCACCACCTTGACCCGGCCATCGCCGAGGACGTGGCCTTCGCCGAATCCCGCATCCGCCGCGAGACCATCGCCGCTGAAGACATCCTCCACGACATCGGCGCGCTGTCGATGTTCTCGTCCGACTCCCAGGCCATGGGCCGGGTCGGCGAGGTGGTCATCCGCACCTGGCAGACGGCCCACAAGATGAAGGTGCAGCGCGGCGCGCTGGGCAGCGACACCGCCCGCAGCGACAACTTCCGCGCCAAGCGCTACATCGCCAAATACACCATCAACCCGGCCATCGCCCACGGCATCAGCCATGTGGTCGGCTCGGTCGAGGTGGGCAAGCTGGCCGATCTGGTGATCTGGAAACCGGCCTTCTTCGGCGTCAAGCCGAGCCTGATCCTGAAGGGCGGGATGATCGCTGCCGCCGCCATGGGCGACGCCAACGCCTCCATCCCCACGCCCCAGCCGGTGCATTACAAGCCCATGTTCGGCGCCTTCGCGGGCGGGTTGAAGACCTCGCTCACCTTCGTCTCCCAGGCGTCACTGGCCAGCGGCGCGCTGGACGGCCTCGGCCTCGTCAAGCCGCTGGAAGCAGTGCGCGGCATCCGCAGCGTCACCAAGGCTTCGATGATCCACAACGACTGGCAGGGCGAGATCAGCGTCGACCCTGAAACCTACGAGGTCCGCGCCGACGGCCAGCTCCTCACCTGCGAACCTGCCAGCGTGCTGCCGATGGCGCAGCGGTACTTCCTGTTTTAATCGCGATGTTTGGTTTGCCACCCCCGCGCCATGACCGAAACCGGACCACCGTCTACCCGCCGAAGTTGCGGTGGATCTTCTACGGCGTGAGTGCCATCGGAGTGGTCTTGCTTCTGGCAAGCATGGGGTGGCTCCTGAAGCACCAAGGCGAGCTTTCGAATCGATACTCCATTCTGATCGGCGGCTTCTGGATTGCGGTACCACCGCTTT
Organism: Zoogloea sp.; assembly: GCA_041917255.1. Taxonomy (GTDB): domain Bacteria; phylum Pseudomonadota; class Gammaproteobacteria; order Burkholderiales; family Rhodocyclaceae; genus Zoogloea. Next base: position 35,209 of record JAYRYA010000028.1, on the reverse strand, counting down.
TTTTCCTTCTCGAGTTTTTTTACCTCTATCCACGCTGGGGGTATCCGGACAGGCTCGAGTACTTCAAGATCGGGCAGGAGCTGGCGAGCAAATGTTGGGCGGCTTCCTTGGTGATCCTTTACGTCTGCGCCAACGGCAAGCTGCCTGGCGCATAGGAATTTTCATGCTACTCATCGAAACCCGCTACGCCGGCGACGCGGCCCCGAACGCGCGCCTCACCCTTGATTTCGACGCCCGTACCAAGAGCCGTCTGCGCACCCAGCTGGCGGATGGCGAGGAGGTCGGCTTGTTCCTGCCCCGCGGCACCATCCTCCGGGGTGGCGACCGCCTGCAGGCGGCCGACGGACGCATCGTCGAGGTGGTCGCGGCGCCGGAAGATCTGATCGAGGCCCGCTGCGTCGACGCCTTCGCGCTGGCCCGTGCCGCCTATCACCTGGGCAACCGCCATGTGGCGGTGCAGGTGGGCGCGGGCTGGCTGCGCATCCAGGCCGACCACGTGCTGGAAACCATGCTCACCGGCCTGGGCGCCGACGTCGCCAGCCTCACCGCGCCCTTCGAGCCCGAAGCCGGCGCCTACGCCCACGGTCATCACCACGCCGAGCGTGGCGCGACCGAAGCAAAGATCCACCAGTACAAGTGACCGGCGCCGGCATGAGCCTTGCCCTGGTCCGGCTGCTGCAGCTCACCAGCCCCACGCTGCCGGTGGGCGCGTACACCTATTCGCAGGGGCTGGAGTTCGCCATCGATTCCGGTCTCGTCAAGACGGAAGCCCAGGTTGGCGAGTGGATCGCCGATGCGCTGGCCGGCGCGGTGGGTGGTTTCGAGCTGCCGCTGCTGGCCCGGCTGATGGAAGCCTGGGCCGCTGGCGACGATGGCCGGGTGGCTAAGCTGAACGCGCTGTGCCTAGCCAGCCGCGAGACGTCCGAGCTGCGCGCCGAAACCGTCCAGATGGGTTATTCCCTCGTCCGCCTGCTGGTCGATCTACCGGCTTTTGCCAGCCTGCCCGGCTGGGCGGCGCGGCTACGGACGGTGGAAGATCCGGCCTTCCCGGTGGCCTGGGCAGCGGCGGCGGTGGCCTGGCAGGTCGAGCCCGGGCCGGCGATCGGCGGCTACGCCTGGGCGTGGATCGAGAACATGGTGATGGCTGCGGTCAAGGCCGTGCCCCTGGGGCAGGCCGCTGGCCAGCGCCTGCTGTCCGATCTGGCCGCCCGGGTGCCGGACCGCGTTGCCGCCGCGCGGGTGCTGGCGCCGGAAGACTGGTCCAATTTCCAGCCAGGCCTTGCCATCGCCAGCAGCCGCCATGAAACCCAATATTCCCGACTATTCCGTTCCTGACATGTCCACGTCCATCGACCCCTCGCCCGGAACCTCTCCCAAAGCGCCTGCCGGCGTTCCGCCGCGGCTGGGCATTGCCTGCCAGGGTGGCGGCGCTCACACGGCCTTCACGGCGGGGGCACTGGCCTACCTGTTCCTCGCGTTCGAACACTTCCGTTGCCAGGGCGAAGAGGGCAAGTGGTTCGACCTGCTGGGGTTGTCCGGTACCTCGGGTGGCGCGATCACCGCGGCGATGGCCTGGAGCGCCGCGCCGGACGACAGTTGGGCAGAAGGCGCCCGCCGTGTGCTGCGCTACTGGAATCGAAACAAGGCGACCGTCGCGACCGTTGGCAAGCTGCCGATCTGGTGGGGCGAGTATTTCACCAATGCTGCCACCCAATGGGCGCTCGGACTGCAGCGCTGGTTGCCGACGGTGAGCACGCCCCCGTCACCCTTCGCGTCGTCGCTGGTGCAGAGCCGCATGAAGGACGACATGCGGGCGGCGGTCGGGCTGCCGGAGCAGGCCGACCGTTTTTTTGGTCGCAAGGGTGTCGACCTGTTTGTGGGGGCGGTGGATATCGTCAATCCACGCGGCGAGCCCCAGACCGCCTTCCGGACCTTCCCCGACCAGCCGACCCTTGGCCTGCGCCTCGACGAGCTGCTCGCCAGCGCCTGCATTCCCGAACTCTTCGTCGCCACGCCGCTGAGTGTCAAGGATGACCAGGGAACCGACCGCAAGCTGCGCTTTTTCTGGGACGGGCTGTATTCTCAGAACCCGCCGATCAACGATTTCTTCGACGGCCGGTCGCGGGACTGCAAGCCCGACCTGCTGTGGGTGATCCAGATCAACCCCAACCGCTACGAGGGGAGCGATGTCGGCCCGCTCACGCCGGACGACCAGGCCGACCGCCGCAATGAGCTGGCCGGCAACCTGTCGCTGGGGCAGGAGCTGCGCACCATCGACATCGTGAACCGGATTGCCTTCAAGCTCGCCGAAATGAAGGGCCTCGATGAACCGCTCGCGGCCTACAAGCCGGTGACCGTGAGCTTCATCCGTCTGGCGGCCCCGGATGACGGCCCGCTGGCGCGCTTCCCGCTCAACTACGCCTCCAAGCTCAACCGCGATCCCGCCTTTATCGATGCGCTGATCGCTGAAGGAATCCGCGCTGCCTACGAGGCTGCCCGTCTTGGCGAACTGATGCGGCCCCATCAGTGCATGGACGAGGTGTGCGCATTCGCCTATCGCAATCCCGTCTGGCCCTCGCCGGCAAGCCTCGCTGGCCTGCTGGACGAACCGGGGCTGGCACGTCAGTGGCGCCAACTGGTGGCCGCGGTGCCGATCTCCAAATCCCGATCCATCCAATCCATCCAAGACATCACCAAGGACGCTCCATGAAAGGCCAACCCCTGCGCGTCGGCATCGGCGGCCCCGTCGGCTCCGGCAAGACGGCCCTGACCCTCGCCCTGTGCCGCGCCCTGCGCGAGAAGTACGACCTCGCCGTGGTCACCAACGACATCTACACCGCCGAGGATGCGCAGTTTCTGGTGCGCAACGAGGCCCTGGCCCCCGAGCGCATCATCGGTGTCGAGACCGGTGGCTGCCCTCACACCGCGATCCGCGAGGACGCGTCGATCAACCTGGAGGCAGTGGACCGGCTGATCCGCCTGTTTCCGGATGTCGAGCTGATCTTCGTCGAATCCGGCGGCGACAATCTGGCGGCCACCTTCTCGCCGGAACTGTCGGATCTCACCCTTTACGTGATCGACGTCTCCGCCGGCGACAAGATCCCCCGCAAGGGCGGGCCGGGCATCACCAAGAGCGACCTCCTGGTCATCAACAAGATCGACCTCGCGCCGATGGTCGGCGCCTCGCTGGAGGTGATGGATCGGGACGCGAAGAAGATGCGTGGCGAGCGGCCCTTCATCTTCAGCAACCTGAAGACTGGCCAGGGGCTGGCGGAGATCATCGCCTTCATCGAAAGGCAGGGCCTGCTGGCGGCGGGCTGAACGCGCGCGGCGTCAAAAACGTCACGCTTTTTGCGGTATGCTGCCGGGGCGCCCCATGCCGGCAGCGTTCCGGCCCGGGAGCGCCATGCGTCTTAGACCACCAACATGCAAAAGGGAACAGCAATGAGCGAACAGAACAACAACTTCGAAGAGTTCTACGGCTACAAGTTCGAGGAACTCTCCGTCGGCCAGAGCGCCGTCTATGCCCGCACCGTGACCGAAGCCGACATCCTGATGTTTGCCGGCGTCTCCGGTGACTACAACCCGGTGCACATCAACGAAGAACTGGCTGCCTCCACCATGTTCGGTGGCCGCATCGCCCACGGCATGCTGTCGGCCGGCTTCATCTCCACCGTGCTCGGCACCAAGCTGCCCGGCCCCGGCGCCATCTACCTGGCCCAGACCCTGAAGTTCAAGGCCCCGGTAAAGATCGGTGACACCGTCGTGACCCGCTGCACGATCAAGGAACTCGTGCCCGAGAAGCGCAAGGTCAAGTTCGACACCATCTGCACCGTCCGCGGCAAACCCGTGGTCGAAGGCGAAGCCGACATCATGGTGCCGGCCCGCTGAAAGACCGACCGAACCGCCAGGTGCGGTCAAGGCAGAAGGCGCCTCCGGGCGCCTTTTTTTGTGGACACGCGCGGATCAGCGCTGCTCCCGGGCAGCGCGCTTTCGGTACAGCATGATCGGCGCGCAGCGGTTTTCGTCGTGGTAGATGCCCACGCAGTCGAGGCACTGGAAGCAGCGGTCGTAGCGGATGGCGCCGGATTTCTCGATGGCGTCGTAGGTGCAGCGGTGTCGGCAGGTCTGGCAGGGCTGGCCGCATTCGGCGCGGCGCGGCAGCCAGTCGAGGATGCGCAGCTTGCCGCCGAGGGTCATCGCCGCGCCCAGCGGGCACAGGTAGCGGCAGAAGAACTTGTAATACACGCCGCCCAGCACCAGCAGCAGCACGGCCCAGGCCACGAAGGGCCAGCTTCGGTCGAAGCCGACGGTGATGGCGGTCTTGAAGGGTTCGATCTCGACGCCTTTCTCGGCCAGCTGAGGGGCGAAGGCCGCGGCGGCGACCAGTGCGGCGAGCACCGCGTAGCGGCTCTTCTCGAGCACATCGCCCAGCCGCGGCGGTAGCCGGCGCTCTGGCAGGCGTAGCAGGCGGGCGAGGTGGGCGGCAAATTCCTGCAGCGCGCCGAAGGGGCACAGCCAGCCGCAGAAGGTGCCCCGGCCCCACACCACGAAGCTCACCAGGGTGAAGGCGATGAGTAGCAGGCTCACCGGGTCGTACAGGAAGCTCTTGAGCCCGGCGCCGGCCGCTAGCGACTTGACTGCGCCGGTGATCTGCACGATCGACAGCTGCCCCTGGGCATACCACCCAAGGTAGCCGAGGGTGAAGGCCAGAAAGCCCAGCCGAAACGCCCGCAGCCGGCTGGCCGACACCGACATCCAGCGCGGCCGGGCGAGCACCACGGAGAGGACGAGCAGCGCCACGCCGATCACCGCGAGTTGGGTGGCGCGATCCTTCCAGGCGATCAGCCAGTCGGGCAGCGGGGCGGGTGGGCGGCGGAAGAGGTCGGCCGGCGGCCGGTAATCCAGCGCGGCGCTGCGCTGGGTGATGACTGGCAGCATCGAGCCCTTGGCGCGGGTCAGGGTCAGTTCGAAGCGCACCGGGCTGGCTGGATCGACGCCCGACATGGGCGGCACCCGCAGCACCAGCGCGGCGTTGAGGGGCGGCGCGCCGGTGGGCGGGGCGGGGGCGATGTCCAGGTCGCGCAGCTCCACCGGCCCGCCGTCCTGGCTGAAGGCGAGGCGCGGCGGCACGGTGCCGCGGGTGAACGCCTCGTCGACATACGCATCGCGGCCGCTGCTGGCCACCCACCAGGCGTGCTGGCCGGGCTCCAGCCGGCGCATCAGGTCGGCGTGGCCGACGTCGCCGAGGATTGCCCGGCCGATGGTGGGGGCGTTGAGGTAGGCCACGTAAAGATCGATGAAGGTGGCGTCGGGCCGGGCCAGGGCTTCGGGATCGACGCCGGCGCCTTCGCTGCCGGCAAAGCGCTGCTCGACTTCAGCGTGGCTGAGGTGGAGGCGGCCGATGGCGCCGCTCTCCACAAGCTGGGCGAAGCTGCGTTTCTCGAAGATGTCGGGGCGCACTTCGGCCGGCTGGGATTTGTCCGCTGGGGCGGCAAAGCCCAGCCTGGCACGGGCCACGGCCAGGGCCGAGGTGAGCACGCTCTGATTGACGATGCGCACCGAGGCGGTGGCCTTGCTCACCCCATCCAGCACCACCCGGTTGCCGCCTGCGCCGGCGCGGGTGTTGCCGTAGAGGCTCGAGACGGTGATCTCCTGCTTGAGGCTCTTGCCTTCGTACTGGCGCAGGAAATCCTTCAGGGGCTCTTCGCCGAGGCCGGAGAGGAAGACCGGCTCGTGCTGGCGCAAGAGCTCGACGCCCAGGAAGTTGCCGCGCCGGTCGATGGTGACCAGCAGGTTGAGGGGCGTGCCCTCGAAACCCGGGATGGGCGCGAGGTCGATGGATTCGAAAGCGTAGGCGACCGGGCCGGCTTCGGGTTCCAGCTCGCTGGTGATCGGCCAGGCGGGGATGTCGCGGAGCTTGTCGCCTACGTGGAGCGGCGGCTGGATGCGCCGGGTCATGTCGGCCTGGGAGAGGTCGCCCGCCTGCGCAGACAGGCCCACGCAGGCAAGGCAAAGCAGGGCGCCGGTGGCGGCCCGGTGCAGAAGGCTTCGGGCGGAGACCATCGGCGTGGCGGCTTACTTGGCTTCGAGCTGCTGCTTGAGGGCGTCCAGGCCGCTGGTGTAAATGCCGCGCACGGCGTTCTTGGCGGTGGCGGTGTCGGCGCCCTTGGCCTTGAAGGTGGACGACCATTCGACGCGGCTGCCGCCCTTCGCGGCCTTGACCTTGAGGGTGGACACGTAGCCGCTCACCGGCAGCGGCGAGTCGATGATGCGGTACTTGAGCATCCGCTCGGAGTCGCGATGGTTCACCAGCTCCTCCACCAGCTTGGCGCCATCCTTGGTGGTGACGGTGCGCACGGCACCGCGCTTGTCTTTCTCGCCCTTGTCGAGGGTCGTGGTGGCGACGGCCGGGTGCCAGCCCAGGCTGCCGAAATCGCGCACGCTGTCCCACACCTTGGCCGGGGGCGCGGCGATGTCGATGCGTTCCTGAACCTTGAGCGAACCGCCCGCGGCGGCCGGCAGGGCGACGGCGAGGGCGAGGATGGCGACGAAGAGGGATGCCTTTTTATTCATGTTGTCTCCAAGGGTTGAGGTTGCTGCGTGGTCAGACTTCGATCAGGCCGGCGCGGACGGCGGCCATCGCGAGCTCGGCCATGTTCTGGATGCCGAGCTTCTGCTTGATGCGGTACAGGTGGGTGCCCACGGTGTTGGGGCTGAGGTGGAAGGTGTCGGCCACCTCAGCCACCGAATGGCCCTGGGCGAGCTGCAGGAAGACGTGGAACTCCTTGTCAGTGAGGGCTTCCGCCGGGTGCTCGGGGCGGTCGGCGCGGCGCAGCACGGCGGCGATCTCGGGGTCGATGTAGCGCTGCCCGATGGACACCAGGCCCACCGCGCGCAGCAGTTCGTCCGGCGCGCTGCGCTTGCACAGGTAGCCGGCGGCGCCGGCTCTGAGGGCGCGTTCCGCAATGAGCGCGTCGGCGTGGGCCGACGCGATGAGCACCCGCGCCTCGGGCTCGCGGGCGAGGATGCGTTCGAGGGCCGACAGGCCTCCGCAGCCCGGCATCGACAGATCCATCACCAGCACGTCAGGGCTGTGCTCGGCAAACAGGCGCTGGGCGTCCTCGCCGCTGTCGGCTTCGGCCAGTACGCGGGCGCCGACGCCTTCCAGGAGCAGGCGGAAGCCCATCCGCACGATGGCGTGGTCGTCGGCGAGCACGAGGGTCAGGTTGTCGAGGTTCATGACAGGGTGGGCTCCGGTGTAAGGTCTGGGTGATTGCTTTCGTCGGCGACCGATGGCAACGGCAGGCGGGCGCGGATGCGGGTGCCACCACCGTGGGGGCTGGCGATGTCGAGCTGGCCGGCCACCGCCGCGACGCGCTCGCGCATGCCGGTGAGGCCGAAGCCGGCCTGTCCGGTGGCGGGCTCGATGCCACGGCCGTCGTCGAAGATCTCGACGAGCAGGCCGGATTCCTCGCGCAACAGCCGCACCCGGACGCGGCGGGCCTGCGCATGGCGGACGACGTTGGTGCACGATTCCTGCACCACCCGCAGCGCGGTGAGCGTGATGTCGTCGGGCAGCGGGTAGGGGCCGGCGAAGAGTTCGGAAGACAGCTCGATGTCGGGGTGGCGGCTCTGCCACGCGGCGAGGTAGCTGCGCACGGCGTCGGCCAGGGTTTCCTCGTTACGGCCGGCGGACGGCGGGCGCAGGCGGGTGAGCAGGGCGCGCACGTCGTCGTGCATCCGCGAGGCCACGTCGCGGATCACCTCGGCGCTCTTGCCGACGGCGGGGTTGTCGGTGCAGCGCTGGACGATGGCGCCGGCCAGGGCCGCGACGGCGGTGATGCTCTGGCCCAGCTCGTCGTGCAGTTCGCGGGCGATGGCAAGGCGGTCGGCCTCCAGGCGCTCGGTGATGGCGCGGGCCACGGCCTGCTGCTGGGTGAGGCGCACGTTCTCGGCCACCGCGTGATCGAGCTGACCGGCCATGCCGTTGAAGGCCTGGGCAAGGCGGGCGAGTTCGGCCGGGCCGGTCTCGGGCAGGCGGGTGTCGAAGCGCCCCCGACCCGCGTGGTCGAGGGCAGCCATCACGCTGCCAAGGGGGCGCAGGGCCCGGTCGAGGGCCAGCCAGCAGCCCGCAAACAGCCCGGCCAGCGCCAGTAGGGCGCGGCCGGCGGCGGCGGAGAGGTCGTCCCACAGATCCACCAGGGCCCGGGAGGCGTCGGGCTGGAGCGAGAGGGTGAGCCGGCCGGCAGAGAGCTGCAGCGCGGGCATGTCGGGGCCAAGCCAGTGGGCGAACCACGCCGGGGCGTCGTGCCCGGCCTTGTAGGTGGAGGGGGGTGAGCGATATACCACGCTGCCGGCCGGGTCGCGGGCTTCGAGGTGGTGGGCGCGGATGCGGCCGACGGCGGAAAGATGGGCGATGAGGCGCTCCTCGCTCCAGGCCGGATCGCCCTCTGCCGCGCCCCGGGCAGCAGCGCCCAGCCATTGGGCGGCGACCCGGTTGGCGGCGGTGACCTCCTCGGCGATGGCGATGCGCGCGTCGCGCACCCACAGGGCGGCGCCGGCCAGCACCAGGGCGGCGGCCAGCGCAGTGAGCACGAGGCTCAGGCGCAGGCGCAGGGACATGGGGCGGGGGCCGCTGCGCGACTGCCAGCCGGCATCGCCGGGCGCGGCCGCGCTGGTGGTTTGGCTCACGATGATTTCTCCAGCTTGTACTGCACCGGGACGATCACCTGGAACTCGCGGTTCTGGAGGTTCTCGGGCGGGCGCGGCAGCGGGCCGGCGGCGGTGACCAGCTGCACGGCGTTCTGGTCGAGCACCTCGAAACCACTGGAGCGGACCACCTGAGTGGCGACGATGGTGCCCTTGCGGGCGATGGTGATGCGCACCTGCACCTCGCCCTCCCAGCCGCGCATGGCGGCGAGGCGGGGGTAGTTCTGCTGGCGGGCGAACAGGCTGGACAGGTTGCGGCCGTAGCGTTCGAGGAGGGCCGGGTCTACGGGCTCTTCGGCGGCGGGGGCAACGTGGACGGGGGCCGCCGGGGTCGGCTCGGCATGGGCCACGACCGGGACGGCCGCGCGGGGCGGGGCGGCTTCGGCAGCCACCGGCGCGGGGGCGCTGACTGCCGGCGTCACCACCGGGGCGGGCCGCGGGGCTTCGGCGCGGATCGCTGGCACCTCGGGCGAGGCGGCGCGGGCGATGACCGGCGTCGGACGCGGCGCAGGGATGGGCTCGGCCTTGGCCGGGCGGGCGATCCGTGGGGCGGGCGCTTCGACCGGCTCGACGCGGGCCACCGGCTGGAGCGCCGGCGCGGGCTGGACGAGCGGAGCCGGGGCGCGGAGCACCACGTTCAGGGTGGGCGGGGTGTCGCTGAGTCGGGGAAGGAGATCGTGCTGCCACGCGAGCGCCAGCACATGTACACCGATGGAGGCGGCGATGGCCAGCTTGAGCGGACGGTCGATGCGCGGCGCAGGTAGCTCGGGCCAGCGGGGATCGAAAGTTGACGCGGTGGTCATGGGGCCGCCTTTCCGCTTCGGGCAAGGGCGCGCTGTTCGTAGGCCGGGTAGAGCTGGCCGACCGAGCGACGGTATTCGGCCTCGGAGACGGCCAGCCGGCGGAACTCGGCGGGCAGCGGCAGTGCCAGCACCTCGGTCATGTCGAGGCCGTCTTCGGCGGCCTGACGCAGGGTCTGGTCGAGCCACGTGAGCCAGGCGCGGGTCTGGTGGATCGGGGTGTTGTCGGAGGCCACCGGACCGTGGCCGGGCACGAGGCGGGTGAAAGGCAGGGCTTCGAGCCGCGTCAACGCGGCCTTCCAGGCGTCGAGACGGGCGTGGGGTGTGGTGGGTGCGCGGTCGTTGAAGACTAGATCGCCGGCAAACAATACGCCGGTGTGGCGGTCGAGGATGGCGAGATCGGCGTCGGTGTGGCCATCGAGAGCGAGCAGCTCGAAGCGGTGCTCTCCCAGCTGCAGCGGCCCGGCGGCGAGCGGGCGGGCCGGGGCGACAGGCTCGGTGCCGGCCATCCAGTCGCCGGCGAGACGGTACATGTTCTCGTTGAGGCTGCCGCCTTCGGTGTGGATGCCGTGGATGGTGCCGGGCAGGGCGGCCAGGGTTTCAGGCGGGAAGGCCTGGTTGCCGAGGAAGTGGTCCGGGTGGTGGTGGGTGTCCACCACCATCACCACGGGCTTGTCGGTGACGCGGGCGATGGCGCGGCGCAGCTGTTCGCCGTAGGCGCGGGACGGGCCGCTGTCGATGACCAGCACGCCGGCCGAGGTGACCACGAAGGCGGTGTTGACGATGTTGCCGCCGTTTTTCGTGCTGAAGTCTTCGCTGCGGCCGGTGAGCACCCAGGTGTCCGGGGCGATCTTTTCGGGGGCGAGGCCGTAGTCCATGTCGGCGGCGCCAAGCAGCAGAGCCCAGCCAAGGGTGAAGGTGGCGGTGAGGGTTCGGGCGACGCGCTTCATTTTTCGATCGCTGCCGAGATGGTGTTGCCGTTGTTGTCGCGGCCGCTCACTCGGTAGCCGGCGGCGGCGCGGGCGGCGGGGATGTCTACGGTGAAGACCGGATTTTCGGAGAGGGGTTCGAAACCTTCGATGTGCATCAGCGGCTGACCGGCTTCGTCGGTGAGGCGCAGATCCTGGATGAAGAACGCCGGGACACCGGCGGCAAGGCCGGTGTCTTCCGGGTGGATCACCCGCAGGCGGATGCGCTCGCCGCCTTCTTTCCGGGCCCACACGCGGCTGCTCACTTCGCCGAGACGCTTCTGCCATTCGGGTGACGCGCTGCCAGTGGAGGGCAGGGTGCAGCCGCCGCCCGCGGTGTTCACCCAGGTGCCGCCCACGTGCCAGGTGCCATCGCCGGTGCGGGCCGCGGCGCGGACGGGGGACGATTGCTGGAGCTTGATCCGGAACCCGAGGCCCGGATGAGCGCCGGTCGGCTCAAAACGTACTATTTTTACAATAGGGTTGAAGTCGGCGAAGACGACGATCTCGCGCACATCGGGCAACTCGCCGGCGTCGATGCTGACCGGCACGTTGAGGGCGTTCTCGGCGGTGAGCGGCGCGTTGACCTTGACCCGGTTGTCGAAGCGGACACGGGCTTGCGCCGGGAAGAACTCCTTGCGCAAGTCGCCCCAGCGGGGCGAATCGAGGGGGTCGGCCTGGGGTGGCTGGCTGGCGGGGTGGGCCAGGGTGCAGACGGCGGCACAGGCCGCGGCCGCAAAGGCGTGCAGTAGTTTCAAGCTGGGTCTCCTCGTGGCGGCCTGCCCGTGGGCGGCACGCTCTGTGATGTAGTGGATGGCTGCAAGCTTCGTGCCTGCGGCTGTAGCACCAGCGGCAGGGCCCCAGGCGGCAGCGGGCGAGCAGGGGCGGGGCTCCGGTCGCACCGTTGTGGCGTGCGGGCGTAACGTGTCCCGCGTCGGGCTGTTGCAGTTTGGAGCACTTGATGAGGAATGAAGCATCTGTATCGGGCGAATTGCCCGTTGAGCCAGTGCTGGCGCAGTGCATCAAAAGATTCGCGGTTGCCAACAGCCCTTTTTATATCGGGAAATTTTCCCGAAATGCAGATTTCCGTGATGCGGCCGCGTTGATGGCACGGCTTTTGCGGAATGACCGCGCTGCGTACTCGGGCGTGGCCGGGAGGTGGCCCGTCCGACGTGTGCTTCAGCACCTTCTCGAAGGAGACATTCAATGATCCAAAGGAGCAAAAATATGAAAAAGCCGTTTGCGATGTCGATCATCGCTGCAGCGCTGATGGTTGCTGGCGCGGCCCAGGCGAAGGAAGTGACCGACGCCGACATCCTCAACGATGCAAAGACTGCCGGTGACGTCGTCCATTTCGGCCTTGGTCAACAGGGGCAGCGCTACAGCGCGCTCGACAAAGTCAACGTCAAGACCGTCAAGAACCTGGTTCCGGTCTGGTCGTTCTCCTTCGGTGGCGAGAAGCAGCGTGGTCAGGAATCCCAACCGTTGGTGCACGACGGCAAGATGTTCGTGACCGCTTCGTACAGCCGTCTGTTCGCCCTCGACGCCAAGACCGGCAAGAAGCTGTGGAAGTACGAGCACCGTCTGCCCGAGGGCATCATGCCGTGCTGTGACGTGGTCAACCGCGGCGCCGCCCTGTATGGCGACCTGGTGATCTTCGCCACCCTCGACGCCCAGCTCGTGGCCCTGAACAAGGACACCGGCAAGGTCGTGTGGAAGGAGAAGATCGACGACTACGCTGCCGGCTACTCTGCCACGGCGGCTCCGCTGATCGTCAAGGGCCTGGTCATTACCGGCGTGTCCGGTGGCGAGTTCGGCGTGCAGGGCCGCATGGAAGCCCGCGATGCCAAGACCGGCAAGATGGTGTGGGTGCGTCCGACCGTTGAAGGCCACATGGGCTACAAGTGGGTGAATGGCGAGAAGGTCGAGAACGGCATCTCCGGCACCCTCAACGCCACCTGGACCGGCGACCTGTGGAAGACCGGCGGCGCGGCGACCTGGAACGGCGCCACCTACGATCCGGAAACCAATCTGGTCTTCGCGGGCACCGGCAACCCGGCCCCGTGGAACAGCCACCTGCGTCCCGGCGACAACCTGTTCTCGTCTGCCACCGTGGCCATCGACCCGGACACCGGCAAGATCGTCTGGCACTACCAGACCACCCCGCACGACGGCTGGGACTTCGACGGTGTGAACGAGTTCGTCTCCTTCGACTACAAGGACCCGAAGACCGGCAAGGTCATCAAGGCCGGTGGCAAGGCTGACCGTAACGGTTTCTTCTTCGTGCTCGACCGCACCAACGGCAAGCCGCTGAACATCTTCCCCTTCGTCAAGGACATCACCTGGGCCAAGGGCTTCGACATGACCACCGGCCGTCCGATCTACGTGGATGAGAACCGTCCGGGCGATCCGTCCGGCAGCGCCGACGGCAAGAAGGGCAAGAGCGTCTTGGCGGCACCGTCCTTCCTGGGCGGCAAGAACCAGCAGCAGATCGCCTACAACCCGCAGACCGGCCTGTTCTACGTGCCGGCCAACGAGTGGGCGATGGACATCTGGAACGAGCCGGTCTCGTACAAGCGCGGCGCCGCCTACCTGGGCGCGGGCTTCACCATCAAGGCCCTGCACGACGACTACATCGGCGCGCTGCGCGCGATCGATCCGGTCGCCGGCAAGATCGTCTGGGAGAACAAGAACTTCGCTCCCCTGTGGGGCGGCGCGCTGACCACCGCTGGCAACCTGACCTTCTACGGTACCCCCGAAGGCTACCTGAAGGCGCTGGACGCCAAGACCGGCAAGGAAGTCTGGTCCTTCCAGACCGGCTCCGGCGTGGTGGCACCCCCGGTCACCTGGATGGAAGGTGGCGAGCAGTACGTGGCCGTGGTGTCCGGCTGGGGCGGCGCGGTTCCCCTGTGGGGCGGCGACGTGGCCCGTCGCGTGAACTACCTGGAGCAGGGTGGTTCCGTGTGGGTGTTCAAGCTGCACAACGCCAAGTAATCCCGTTTGGGAGTAGGTGGCCCGGAGGATCGGACCGCCTGGTTGCGGAAACGGCACGGATGCGAAAGCGTCCGTGCCGTTTTTTTATCGCGTGAACCTGGCGCGCCCGCCTAGACGGCGAGTGTCATCAGGCTCGTGTTGCCGCCCGCGGCGGCGGTGTTGATCGACACCGACCGTTCGACCACCAGCCGCCACAGGGGATAGCGTCCGTCGGGGCCGGCTTCGATCAGCGGCAGGATGCGCGCCGGATGGTCGGCGAACTGGCGGTGCAGATCGGCGCGCCGCTCGGGGCTGCCGGCGTGGAGCACGCCATCCACGGTGAGGATCGCGCCCTCGTCGATCCGCACGATGGCCTCGGCCAGCCCGGCGGGGAGCCGGTCGATGGCGTCGGCGGCCACGGCGCCGCGCACCACGGTCGGGGTGTTGCCAGTGGAGAGCGCCGCGGCAAGCTGGACGAGCAGGGTGTCCCGGTCGTCCGCCACGCACAGGATCGCGCCGCGGGGCGCCAGACTGAGGCTGTTGCGCTCACCGGTCGGGCCGGGCAGCGTCGCCCGGCAGGTCAGCGGCGAGGCGCTGGCGAAATCGGCACAGGCTTCGGCCAGGCTGCGCAGGCCTTCGTGGTGCGCCCAGGCGCGCAGTGCATCGAACGCGGCGAGCCGGGCGTCGGCGGCGCTGTCGTCCCGCGTCAGCCCCAGGGCGGCCGGCGGCACCGGCAGATCGCCCATCAGGCGTGGCAGGTAGAAGGGACCGCCGGCCTTGGGCCCGGTGCCGGATCTGCCTTCGCCGCCAAAGGGTTGCACGCCCACCACGGCGCCGATCAGGTTGCGGTTGATGTAGAGGTTGCCGGCGTGGATGCGGCGGGTGGCGGTGTCGATGCGTTCGTCGATGCGGCTGTGCATCCCGAAGGTGAGGCCGTAGCCGGTGGCGTTGATGGTGTCGATGAGTTCGTCGAGCCGGCCGGGGTGGTAGCGCAGCACGTGCAGCACCGGCCCGAAGACCTCCCGCTCCAGCTCGGCGATGCTGTCGATCTCGATGAGCGTGGGTGGCACGAAGCTGCCGGCGGTACAGACGTCGGGCAGCGGGCACTGGCTCACCCGATGGCCGCCGACGCGCATCCGGTCGATGTGGGCAAGGAGCATGGCGCGGGCGTCGTCGTCGATCACCGGGCCCACGTCGGTGCACAGGACTGCCGGGTTGCCGATGACCAGCTCGGCCATCGCCCCGGCGAGCAGGTCGATCACCCGGTCGGCGATTTCGGCCTGCAGGCACAGCACGCGCAGGGCCGAGCAGCGCTGGCCGGCGCTGTCGAAGGCCGAGGCGATCACGTCGTGCACCACCTGCTCGGGCAGGGCTGAGGCGTCCGCGATCATCGCGTTCTGGCCGCCGGTTTCGGCGATCAGCCGGGTGGGCGGTGCCTCTGCCGGGCGCTGGGCGAGCTGGCGATGGATGAGCCCGGCGACCTCGGTCGAGCCGGTGAACACTACGCCGCGGATGCGCGGGTCGGCCACCAGCGCCGCGCCTACCTGTTCGCCCCGGCCCGGCAGCAGCTGCAGGGCGGCCCGGGGAATGCCGGCGACGTGGAGCAGATGCACCGCCAGCGCGGCGGTGAGGGGCGTCTGTTCGGCGGGCTTGGCGAGCACCGGGCTGCCGGCGGCCAGCGCGGCCACCACCTCACCGGTGAAGATCGCCAGGGGAAAGTTCCACGGGCTGATGCACGCCACCGGGCCGGGCGGGTTGGCGGCGGGCGGCAGGTGTTCGATCTGGGCGGCGTAGTAGCGGCAGAAATCCACCGCCTCGCGGACTTCGGCGACCGCGTTGGCGCGGGTCTTGCCGGCTTCGCGGATGCACAGGCCGATGAACTCGGCGCGGTGGGCCTCGAAGGCGTCGGCGGCGGCGCGAAGGGCGCTGGCGCGGCGGGGTGGTGGCGTGGCGTGCCAGTCGTCGGCAAAGGCGTCGGCGGCCTCCACCGCGCGGGCCACGTCGGTGAGGGTGGCGTCAAGCACCGTGCCCACCTGATCCTGACGGTCGGCGGGGTTGGTCACCGGCAGCCAGGCGCTGCCGGAGGGCGGGTGGCTGGCGAGGATCGGCTCGGCGTGCCACGGGCGGCTGGCGAGGAGGGCGAGCTCGGCGTCGAGCCGGTCGATTTCGGCGTCGCTGGCGAGATCGAGCCCGGCCGAATTGCGCCGGCCCGGCCCGAAGAGATCGGCCGGCAGGGGAATGGCCGGATGGGGGTGGCCGCCGTCCCGGCGCACGTCGTCGAGGGGGTCGGTCAGCAGGGCATCCACCGGCACGGCTTCGTTCACGATGCGATTGACGAAGGAGGTGTTGGCGCCGTTTTCCAGCAGGCGCCGCACCAGATAGGGCAGCAGGCTGGCGTGGCTGCCCACCGGGGCATAGATGCGGCAGCGGCCACCGGGCTGGCCCGGGGCGACCACGTTGTCGTAAAGCGGCTCGCCCATGCCGTGCAGGCATTGGAACTCGTACTCGGTCACGCCCCGGTCGGCGGCCATCCGGGCCACGCTGGCCAGGGTGTGGGCGTTGTGGGTGGCGAACTGGGGGTAGATCCGGTCGGCCACGGCCAGCAGGCGCGCGGCGCAGGCGAGGTAGGACAGGTCGGTGTGCACCTTGCGGGTGAACACCGGGTAACCGGCCAGGCCATCCACCTGGGCGCGCTTGATCTCGGCATCCCAGTAGGCGCCCTTGACCAGCCTGACCATGATGCGTCGGCCGGTTTCGCGCGCCAGCCCGGCCAGATGTTCGATCACAAAGGGGCAGCGCTTCTGGTAGGCCTGGACGACCACCCCGAGCCCCGTCCAGCCGGCCAGACGGGGCTCGGCGAGCAGGCGTTCGACGAGATCGAGCGAGAGTTCCAGCCGGTCGGCCTCTTCGGCGTCGATGTTCACCCCGATGTCGTAGCTGCAGGCGAGCTTCATCAGCCCCAGGAGGCGCGGGTACAGCTCG
This sequence comes from Zoogloea sp., assembly GCA_041917255.1. Taxonomy (GTDB): domain Bacteria; phylum Pseudomonadota; class Gammaproteobacteria; order Burkholderiales; family Rhodocyclaceae; genus Zoogloea. The sequence continues at coordinate 18,774 of JAYRYA010000028.1, read as the reverse complement.
TCCAGCACACGCTGACGCTGGGCGCGGCTGTAGCGGGGGTGGAGCGCCGACAGCTTGATGGAGATGCCCGGCCCGTGGATCACGCCGCGACCGGCGCTGGCCTTGCCGATGGCGTGGATGGCACGCTCGTAGGCGTGGCAATAGGTTTCCGCGTCCATGCTGGTGGTGGCGGCCTCGCCAAGCATGTCGAAGGAGTGGGTGTAGCCCTGGCGGACCTTCTCTTCGCTGCGTTCGAGGGCGGTGGCGATGGTCTCGCCCATCACGAACTGCTGCCCCAGCAGACCCATCGCAAACTCCACCCCGTGCCGGATCAGCGGCTCGCCGCCCCGGGCGATGAGCCTGGCGAGGCTGCCGCCGAGGGTGTCTTCGCTGTGGGTGGCCACCAGCCTGCCGGTGAGCATCAGCCCCCAGGTGGCCGCATTGACGAACAGGGAGTGGCTGTGGCCCAGGTGGGCGTGCCAGTTGCCCCGGCCGATCTTGTCGCGGATCAGGCGGTCGCGGGTGGCGCTGTCGGGGATGCGCAGCAGCGCTTCGGCGAGGCACATCAGGGCGATGCCCTCCTGACTCGACAGGGAGAACTCGTGCATCAGGTTGTCCACCCCGCTTGCCCCGTCGCGCTGGCGGCGCACCGCCACGATCAACTGCCGGGCGTGGTCGGCGATGGCGGCCCGGTCGAGTGGGATCGCGGCAAGCTCGGCGGCAAGGGCGCCAACGCGGGCGGCTTCGTCGCTGCGGCAGTGGGCGGCGATGGCGGCGCGGCGGTCGGACGGGGCAGTCATGGCACAGGCTCCTCGAACGGCGGTGGGCTACAGGGGTTCGAACGCGGCGGCGGGCGGGAGTTTCGCGGCGGGCGGATAATGGCGCGAGGATTTTGCATTGTCGTCGCTTTGACCTTCTGCCTGGAGAACCCGCATGAACCGTCTGGACAACAAAGTGGCCCTGGTGACCGGCGCTGCCCGGGGCATTGGCGAGGCCATCGCCCGGGCCTTTGCCTTTGAGGGCGCCCGCTGCTACCTGAGCGACATCGACGACGCCCGGGGCCAGGCGGTGGCCGATTCAATCGGTGGCAACGCCGTCTATCTGCACCTCGACGTGCGCGAGGAAGCCGACTGGCGGGCGGCGATGGCGCGCATCGTGGCCGAGGCCGGGCAGCTCGACGTGCTGGTGAACAACGCCGGAATCACCGGCTTTGAGGATGGGGCCGGCCCCCAGAACCCCGAGCACGCCAGCCTGGACGACTGGCAGCGCGTGCATCGCACCAACCTGGATGGCACATTCCTGGGTTGCCGTTTCGCGATCCAGACCATGCGCGCCCGGGGCAACATGGGGTCGATCATCAACATGTCGTCCCGCTCCGGTGTGGTGGGGGTGCCGGGGGCGGCGGCGTATGCCTCGTCTAAGGCCGGCATTCGCAACCACAGCAAGACGGTGGCCCTGTACTGCGCCGAGCAGGGGCTGCCGATCCGCTGCAACTCGGTGCATCCGGCAGCGATCCTCACCCCCATGTGGGAGCCGATGCTGGGGTCCGGCCCCGGGCGCGAGGGGCGCATGCAGGCCTTTGTGCGGGCCAACCCGGCGCGGCGCTTTGGCCGCCCGGACGAGGTGGCGGCGGTGTGCGTGCTGCTGGCCTCGGACGAGGCGCCTTACGTGAACGGTTCGGAGCTGACCATCGACGGCGGCATCCTGGCGGGCTCGGCGGTGTCGCCTGGGGCAAGCGACGACTGAGGGCCCGGCGTTGGCTTGAGTGCTCGTGCTTGGGCGCTCGTGCCTGGGCGTTTTTTGCTCCGGGGAGGGCGCAATTTCGTCCCGATTGGCACTTTTTTGCTCCCGACCGGGAGTTCATCCGTCCGACCCGGGAGCGAAAAGCGCCGAACCGGGAGCGCATTCGCCCGAACCGGGAGCCAGAATGTCCAAGCTCGGACGAAATCTCTCCCGGTTGGGAGCGGATCGCTCCGGGGTGGGAGCACAAAGGTCCCAACCGGGAGCAAAAAGGCGCCAACCCGCGGGAGCGACGGCCCGGGCCCCGTGGCCCGGCTATTTGGCCGGTGCGGGCAGGTCGGGGCACTGGGGCAGGTAGTCGATGTCCTTGGATACCCAGCGTGTCCACTGCTCGGAGCTCATGTTGCGGGTGAGCTTGCCGCACAGCATGCGCGGCCAGCGGGCGGGGCCGGCCCACAGGTGGAGGGCGCCGTTGCGGCTGGCGGAGTGGATGAGCTGGCCCTTGTTGCGGAAGGCCACCCATTGCACGGCGTCGGTGTGGCCGTCGAGGGGCCGGCCGACGGGCACGCCGGTTTCGGCATGCCACAGGCGCAGGGTGTGGTCCCAGCTGCCGGATACGAGGTGGCGGCCGTCGGGGCTCACGTCCACGCTGGTCACCCAGCGTCGGTGACCTTCGAGGGGTTCGCCGACGGCCTCGCCGGTGGTCGCATCCCAGATGCGCAGGGATTCGTCGGCGCTCGCGGAGTAGATGCGTTTGCCGTCCGGGCTGAAGGCGGCGGCGAGCACCCAGTTGTCGTGGCCGCTCATGGGGTGGCCGATGAGTTGGCCGAACTGCGGGCCGGGGGCGACGTTCCAGTGGCGCAGGCTGCGGTCGGCGCTGGCCGATACGAGCCCGCGGCTGTCCGGGCGCCAGGCGAGGGCGGCGATCCAGTGGTCGTGGCCCTGGAGGGGCGGGCCGGCGGGGCGGCCGTCGGCATGCCACACCCGCACGCTGGCGTCCCAGCCGCCGGTGGCGACAAACTTGCCGTCGGGGCTCCAGGCCAGCGCCGAGACGGGGCCGGGGTGGGCGACGACGGGTTCGCCGATTGCTTCGCCGCTGCGCCCGTCGGCCATGCGCAGGCTGCCGTCGTAGCCGCCAGCAGCGAGCCGCTTGCCATCAGGGCTGAAGCGGATGGCGAGGGTGGGCGAGGGCCACGGGGGCAGGGCGATCTCGCCCGCTGGCGCCTCGTCGCGGCCGTCGGCGGCGTTGCCGTTGTGGTCGTCCTGTTCGCTGGCGCGGTTGGCGGCGACCCGCCACAGGTGCAGGCGCAGATCTTCGCCAGCGCCGGCGATGCGTTTGCCGTCGGGACTCACCGCCAGACTGACGAGCTGCCGGCTGCCGCTGGCGAGGGGCGCGCCCACCGGGGAGGTGGTGCGGGGGTTCCACAGGCGCAGGCTGCGGTCGAGGCTGATCGAGACGATGCGGTCACCGCCTTCCTGGGTGAAGCGCGCCGAGGTGACGGCGTTGCCGTGGCCGACGAGGGGCTCGCCGAGGGGGGCGCCGGTGGCGGTGTCCCACAGGCGGAGCGTACCGTCCTCGCCGGCGGAGAGGATCTCGCGGCCGTCGCGGCTGAAGGCGACGCTGCGCACCAGCCCGTCGTGGCCGGTGAGGGGTGGCGCGGCCGGGCGGCCCCGGGCGACGTCCCAGATGATGAGGGTGTCGTCCCAGCCACCGGAGACGAGGCGCTTGCCATCCGGGCTGAAGGCCACGCAGCGCACCGAGTCGGTGTGACCGATGAAGGGCTTGCCGATGGGGCGGCCGGTGGCGACATCCCACAGGCGCAGGGTGTTGTCGTTGCTGCCGGTGACGAGGCGCTTGCCGTCGGGGCTGAAGGCAACGGTGGTGACGGCGTCCCGGTGGCCGGTGAGGGGCGGGACGGTGGGCTTGCTGGTGCGCACGTCCCACAGCATGGCCGTGGTGTCGTCGCTGCCCGATGCCACCAGGCTGCCGTCCGGGCTGAAGCTCGCGCTGCGCACGGCGTCCATGTGGCCGGTGAAGGGAAAGGCGAGGGCCGGAGCGAGGGTGGTGTCGCCCACGTCCCACAGGCGCAGGGTGGTGTCGTTGCTGCCGGTGATGAGGCTGCGGCCGTCGGGGCTGAAGGCGATGGCGCGGGTGGTGCTGCCGTCGGCGTCGACAGGGGGGCCAAGGCGGGTGGCGGTGCGGGCGTTCCAGAGTTGCAGGGTGTATTCGTCGGCGACCGTGACGAGTCGCTCGCCGCCGGGGCTGACGGCCATGGCGATGAACTCGTCGGCGGTGCCAACCAGGCGTACCAGAAAGCGTTCGTGGCGCAGACTGGCGAGGAGCTCGCCTTCGGCCTCGGGGTCGGGCGGGCGTTCAGCGCCGCCCAGGCGCAGGGCGGCGAGCAGCTGGAGCATGGCGCGCTCGTCGGGCTCGGGGCGCAGCCCGGCGAGCATCGCGGAGGATTCGGCGCGCAGGCGCAGGCCGGTGGAGTTGCGCAGTTCGGCCACGGCGCGGGCTTCGGCGCGCTGGGCGCGCTGGGCTTCGGCGAGGGCTTCGTTGGCGTGCTCGCGGGCCCGGTGTTCGGACCAGATCGAGCTGGCGGTGAGGGCGACCAGCGCCAGCCCGACGCCTGTCACCGTGGCGCGCCACCATTGGCTGGCACGCACGTGGCTGGGGGCCAGGCTCAGGCGGGTGATGACCTCGCGGCTGGCGATGCCGTGGGCAACGGCATCGAGGGGCTCGTCGAGCCAGATGGTGTCGCCCACTGGGAGCCACGATCCGATGGCGGTGAGGACTTCCGGGTCGGCGAGGGCGCCGTCGATGCTGATCGGGATGATCGGGCGGTCGGGGTGCAGGGACCGGAAGGTCTCGACCTCCGTCTTGACCCAGCCGGGGCGCTCGAGCATGCCCCGGTTGGCGATGACGACGAGGATATGGGCCCTGGCGAGGGCGCTCCGCAGGGTTTCGTTGAGTTCTTCGCCGGGGGCTGCTTCGTCTTCGCTGTAGAACACCGCGAAATCCCGCTCACGCAACTGGCGGGCGAGGTCGGAGGCGTAGGACTGGGTGCCCCGGGGGAGATGGCCGAGGGCGAAGGAGATGAACAGGTCGTAGCCGAACAGCCGGGCGGCGAAGGATCGCCGTTCCCTGGGAGGGCGGCGACGCTCCGCAGCCGGCGGGGCGGCGTTCGGGCGGGAGGGCGGATCGTTCATGGCATGCCCCGGTGGGTGGCTTTCAGAGGAAGCCGCGCAGGTGTTGCCTGACATCCACGTGGCGCTTGGCAAAAGCTTCGCCGACCCGCCGGATCTCGGGGATGTGCTCGATGGAGTCCAGGGTCTGTACGTCGGCGGCTTTCACGTCGGAGAGGCCCAAGGCGTCGAGGCCGGGCTGGCTCACGTCCGGGTCGTAGCGCACGTAGGCAAACTGCTTGGCACCTGAGAAGGTGCCGTCGCCGACCAGATCGCCGATCTCCCGGTCGATGGGGCGGCCGAAGCGGCATTCGCCGAGCACCCGGCAGGCCATGTCCCAGCCGGCGGCGGCGGCGTTCATCAGGGCGCCGGGCACCGTCTTGGCGGCGTCGAGCAGCCACATGTCGTTGGGCTTGAGGCCGGGGCGCACGGCGGGGGCGCTGCCGGTGCCGGTGGAGACGATCAGCATCTGGTCGGTGCCGGTTTTCCAGTTGAGCCGGTAAGGGGCGGCGGTGACCATCTGGAAGGCCAGGAAGGCGGCGTTGTTGTAGGTGGTGACGCCGCCATCGACGAAGACGAAGCTGTATGCGTCCTTGCCCTTGCCGAGGTTGACGACCTCCGGCGGAAAATAGGTGGGCGCCGCGGTGCTGGCGCGCACCAGCTGCCACAGGGGCAGTTGCAGGTTGCAGTCCTTGCGGTCGCGCTGGTTGTACTTGGCGAAGGGGTTGTTGCTCACCGGCCAGGGGGAATCGGTGGTGGCGTTCCGCATCACCATCATCAGCAGCGAGCGCAGGCCCGGGCTGCCCAGGGTGGTGTCGTCGCCGAGGGCGGCGGCGAACTCGGTCTGGAGCTTCCTGGCCAGTGGTTCCTTGTTGTAGGAATAGTGCAGGCGCTTGAGCAGCGACGCCTTGTCGAACATCTGCTTGCCGCCTTCGGTGTAGAACTTGCGGATCTTGTCGGTGCTCATGCCGGCGGCGATGCAGGCTGCGATGATGGCCCCGGTGCTGGTGCCGCACACGAAGTCGAAGTAGTCGCACAGCAGCAGGTCGGGTTTTTTCAGTTCGGTGCGCAGGTCGGCTTCGAGTTTGGCGAGAATCTCGACGCTCATCAGCCCAAGGATGCCGCCTCCGTCGCAGGAGAGGATCTTCTTGGGGCCGGGAGCGGCGAGCCTGGTTTCCAGGGCAGTGGGCATGTCGGGTGTCCTTTCTTGAGTTGTATTCCGGGGCGGTTACCACATCTTGCGGGTGTCGAGCCAGGTGACCTGCCCGGTACGGCGCTTGACCTCATCCACCATGTGCTGGGTGCCGCCGGGGCCGTCGCCGCCGGAGCCGTTCCAGAGGCAGATGAAGCGCGTCCGCCTGATGCCGCAGGCAAGGGCGCTGTTGAGCAGCCACAGGTTGCAGCGCTCGAAGGCGTTGAGTTCGTTGCCGTGGCTGTCATGGGGTAGCGGGCCGAGCTCGTCGGGCATGACGCGGGGGGACAGGCACAGGGGATGGTCGCGCAGGGCGAGGTAGCGCTTCCTCCAGTCGTCGCCATTGGCGGCGGGGAGCACCGAGGCGGTGATGAACTCCGGTTCGGGCAAGGGCAGCAGCAATTGCACCTTGAGGCCGCGGGCGATGGCGGCCTCGGCAAACAGGATGTCGCCGCCCGACGCGCCCTGGGTCAGGGCGAGATCGCCGCCGCCAGCACCGAGATCGTCCAGCGCCTTGGCGATGGCTGAGGCGGCGATGGGTTCCTTGTCGGCGGGGAAGCGTGGCTGCTTGCGGTCCGGGGCGTCGATCATGTGGCCGGAGAACAGGAAGACCTTGTCTGGCTGAGTGTCGGCGGGTTTCTTGAGCCGGGAAAGCGCGCGCTCGAAGGTGGCAATGCCGGCCGAAACGCGGTCGGGCGCAAAGCCGAGGGATTGCAGCAGACGCAGCTGTGCCACGGTGGAATCAAGGGAGAACCAATCCTTGTCGGCCAGCGCGATGGCTTCCTTGTAGGCTTTGGTCACGGCGGCCGCGTCGCCACGCAGCACGGCCAGATCGCCCAGGGTGGCACGGCCCCAGAAGTTGTTCTGCGCGAGCAGTTCGCAGCCCGCCGCCCACGACACGCCGCCTGCCATGCAGTCGATCTGGGTGTCGTACGGGGAGGCCTGACCGGTGAGATCCCGGTAGAGGTGGATCAGGGTGAGGGCGTTGATGCCCGAGTAGTAGTGGCCGGGGGCGGCGCGAAAGCCGGTGACGTAGGATTCGATGGCATTGAGGAGCAGCGCGTCCTCGTATCCGGCATCGCCGCGCTTCTGCTCGGGCGTGCTTTCCTCGCGGTTCCAGCTTTCGACCCAGGCGTCCTTGTCGAGCCGGCCGAGCAGTGCCCAGGTTTCCACGTCCTTGGGATGGGTGGAAAGAATTTTTTTGTAGATTGCCCGGGCGTCGTCGTTTCGTCCGATGCGTTGAAGGCACATGCCCCGGCGCCGGGCGGCATCCAGATTGGTGGGGTCGAAGCGACAGGCTGTTTCGAACTGCTCGAGGGCGAAGTTGAAATGCTTGCCGGCAAAGAGGGCCTTGCCCGCGAGCAGCTTTGCTTCGACCCGCAAGGCGGTGACAGGGGCTTCGTCGGCAAGCACCAGGATGTCTTCCGGGCGCTCGGCCTTGCGGGCCCGCTCGATCCACGCGGACCAGTCGTCGTACTGGCTCCAGAAGGTTCGCGCAGCACCGGCGCGCAGGGATTTCCAGTCGGGTTCGAGGAGGTTGGGCAGCAGCGAATAGACCGGGCTGACGATGCGCTCGGGCCCGGCGGCGAGGGTCTCGCGGGTCATCCGGGCGAGAGCGTCGATGTCGGCGGCCAGGAAGTCTGGATCGGGGGCGCCATCCTTCAGGCGGTAACCGAGTTTGCGGTCGGTGTAGATGTCGAAGGGCTTCGTGCCGCGCGGGCCCAGGGTAAGGATCACGCCGCGGGCACGCAGCGCATGGCGCACACCCAGCTCGTACCACACGTTGGGGTTGTCGAGGGTGAGATCGACCAGTACCAGGTCGGCCATCAGGAGTTCCTGGAACATGTCCACCCGGATGTCGCCGGCGCGCTGCTCCTCGTCGGCTCGGATCACGTCGAGCCCGGCTTTCTCGAGGGCCGGGCGCAGGAGTTCGTCGTAAATGCGGTTGAAGTAGATCAGCTTGCCGTCGGGGTCGGCCTTGGTGCCGAAGGGCATGGCGACGAAAGCGTGGAGTTTCATGGAGCATGCCTTTCTGGGCGGGTTATCCGGATCGATTGATCTATCTTAGATCGGCCCGGAGAACCGCGCCAGACGGGCAGAGGCGGGATGTGCAGGGGCGCAGTTCCAAAAGGCGCATCGGCGCCCGGAGGCGTTGCGCCAGGGCTGCTTGGGTGTGTGTCAGCCGCGGATTTCCGGCTCGACGAGCTGCACGAGCAGTTGAAGCGACTCCTGCCAGCCCAGATAGCAGGCTTCGGCCGGGATCTCGGCAGGGATGCCCTCCTGGACGATGTGAAGCTCCACGCCGCAGAAGACCTCGCGGATGACCACCGTCGTCTGCATCTGGCCGGGCAGGTTCGGGTCGTCGAACGCCGCGGTGTAGCGGAGCTTGCGGTTAGGCTCCAGTTCCAGATAGTCGCCGCCGAAGCTGTGGCTGTGGCCGGTGGTGAAGTTGGTGAAGGACATCCGGTAGCGGCCGCCCACCCGAGGGTCGAGCTGGTGGACGGTGCCGACGAAGCCGTGGGGCGGCAGCCATTTTGCCCACGCCGCGGGGTCGAGAAAGGCACGGTAGATTCGATCCGGCGTGCTGCGGATGACACGGTGAAGCTGAACCTGATGGGTGGACATGATCGCTCCTGTGTGACGAGGACATTCCTCTGAATGACGACGAACGACGTGGGCGGTTTTCGACACCGGGCGATCCGTGATGCGTGGCGCGCAGTGGCGTTGGCGGTGGCAGGCGACCGCCGAGGCAATTGCCGCGGTGACTCAGCCTGGCGCGTGGCAGACCACGCATAGCTTGTTGCCATCGGGGTCGCGAAAATAGGCGCCGTAATAATCGGCATGGTATTGCGGGCGCAGCCCCGGAGGCCCTTCGCAGGTGCCTCCGTGCGCGAGGGCGCTGGCATGGGCCGCGTGCACGGCTTCACGGCTGGGGGCGAGGAGGGCAAGCATCTGGCCGTTGCCAGGATGATGCGCTTCCTGGTCGAAGGGGCGACCGATCAGGAAGAGCGGTCGCGGATCGGGGCTCGATTGCCAGCCGGCCCACGGGCGCTCACGCTCGATGAAGCGGAGCTGGATCCCCAGGGCTTCCATGAGCGGCGCGTAGAAGGCGAGCGCGCGATCGAAGTCGGTGATGCCGACAAAAACGTGCGACAGCATGGTGCGGCGTTGCGGGGGCTGCTGGGCGCGACGGACTTACTTGAGATTCTTCAGGCCGCTGGTGTCGATGCCTTTGAGCGCCTCGCGTTCGAGGGCGTGATCGCGGTCGAGCTGGCGCTGCTCGCGGAGCTTGCGGAGTTCCTGCTGCTGCATGGACATCCGGGCCTGTCGGGCGGCAGCCTCCTGTTCGGATTCGCATTGGCGGAAGGCATCCGACCAACCGAGCGCGTAATCCCGATCCGATTCAAATCGGCGGACGTCCTTCTTGAACTGATCGAACAGACTGCCACCGGCCTTGCGCCCGCTGTGGCAACCGTCGTCAAAACCTTCAGCATAAGCGCGCGGATAGCCTTGTTGCACCATGGTATCGGTGGAGGTTGCGCACCCGGCAGTGACGCCAATCAGCAAAAGGCCGGCAATCCGGATCGACAGGCTGGACATGGCAAGGCTCCTTGAAGTGATCGATGCAGGCAAGGTGAGGGCGTGCCGCAAAAGTATGACATCGCAGAGGGGACTTCATGGTTGGGTGAAAGCGGAATCTACCTGTGTTTGCGCCCCAACGCCACGCCGTAGACGCGCTGTTCAATCGCGGATCGCTGCCTCCAGCAGCGCCCTTTTTGCAGCGTCGGGCTGGCCGAAGAAGCGCTTCCGGGTGCCATCCTCGAGCAACATGCCCCAGGCCTGGCTGCCATCCTCGGAAAACAGCACGAAGAAGCGGTTGTCGCCGCAGGCGTGCGTCTTGCACACCTGATTGAGCCGGTAGCTTGCGCCGCCGATTTCCACACGTTTTCCTGGCATCACGGGGCCGCGCCTGGTGCGGGCGTAGCGCGCGAGCCAGGCGTCGACGGATCGCTCTCCCGCCAGCAGTGTGTTCCAGGCGCGGGCGTAGGCGGGCCGCGTCAGCACCTCGTCGAGATACGGCTCGGGGGCTGGCGTTGCGAAGGCCGACGCGGTGGTGCTCAGCAGGACGAGGGGAGCGATGAGGTGCTTGCACGGCATCATTGCGGTTAGCGTGTCTTCATGTCTGGTGGATGGGCGCGACCGGGGCGCCACGTGGCACTGTACACGACGCCGCACCCATCGACAGCGTCGGGAGAATGTCATCGATGCGGCCGTGAACGATGACTTGCCGGCGCCATGGTCTATGCTGCAAGCACAGGACGACATGACGCACTGATCGGGATTCTGGCTTGATCGGGGCGGGCAGCGGCCTGTCCTCATGCCCAGCCACTTGTAGCGGGGTGGGGCGGGGTTCTCTTCGGTTTCACCCAACAGGGGCGCCAGGCTGTGGCGCCATGGGTCCGGCGGATATCGGGTGCGTTGACCGCCTGCCTTGCCGCTTTTCCGCCAGCGGGAGGCATCTGCAAGGAGGACGCAGCATGCGAACAACCGCTCAATCGACACGGCGGCGCGCAAGCGCCTGGATCGTCTGCCTGTTGGTGGCAGGTACGGCGCCCGAGGTGGGCGCCCAGTACGCGGGCTCGTCGGCAATCACCACCTGGGGCGGCCAGTGCGGCGGCTCCCAGCGCGACTGGTAAGACGACATGTGCATGGCCTGGCGCCACAAGATGGGCGACAAGGGCTGGGTGCAGTGGTGGCGCAATTTTCACCTGGTGCAAGGCAATCGCTACGCCGACAACCCGCCCAAATCGTGGGGCATCGACGATACCGGCAGCGGCATCGACTGGAACGACGCCGGCCTGATGTGCCTGCACGGTGGCTGGGGTTCCGGCCGCTGGACGGGCACGATCTACGACAAGGACCCGGACGGCAGCTGTTCGGCCAGTTCGAGCAAGATGCGGCTGGGCTGGAACTCTGGCGGATGGATGCGCTTCATGCACCTGTCGTCGTGCAACAGCATCCGCTACGACCAGCGCACCCAATGGTTCGACGCCGCCCAGGGCGTGCATGTGGTCACCGGCTTCCACGGCCTGATGTACATCGGCTCGTCTTATGTGGATGAGTACCGCGACCTCGCCAGCGAGGCCATGAACTCCCGCGGCGTGGCCCGGGCGTGGATCGACAACATGCACCACGTGGACCACTGGTACAACTCCTACAAGACCATCTGCCCGGTGGCGGTCGGCTTTGGCGCGACGGCGGCAGCGGCCCAGGCCATCCACGACGAAACCTACAACGGCCACTGGGCCCATCCCACGCCCAACTGGATGCATACGCGCTGGAATTCGGGCTGCAACCCGGACGACGGCCCGGCGCTGCCCAACTGAGCCGACATCAGGAGGATTGGTCATGAGAACGCAATACATCGCTTCCCTGCTCATGCTGGCGTTTGCCGCAACTGGATCATCAGCGTTGGCGCAGACCCAGGACAACCCCCTCGGCACCCCGGCGGCGGCGGTCGGCAAATTCACCGAGAACTACGCCGAGGCCGTGCGCATGGGGCTGCCCGCCATCGACGGTGCGGGCCTCGTCAAGGTGATGGAGCGGGTGCGGGCCGCGGCCGCCAATGAAAAGCCGCTGGCCATCTCAAACAGCGCCGAGCTGGAGAAGTTCTTCAGTCTGCGTAGCCGCGATCCGGACAAATCCGGTGATTTCGTCGATGCGGGCGACGCGATCTACCGCTTCGAGCCCAGGGCCGGGCGGCTCTATGTGACCTGGCGCCTGCCTGACGTGAAGCCGGTGGCGCGCACCACCTTCAAGAGTCGCATCAAGGGCATCCGCGCCGCCCATGAGGTGCTTGCCACAAGGCTGGGGATTTCTGCCGACGAGGTGATCTTTACGGACTTCCGCGAAGTGCTCACCAAGACCGACCGCCGTGCAATGGCCACCACGGCTGCTGCCGCCGAGACACCCATCATGGCCGAAGGTGGCACCACCACGCTGCTGCGCGGGGTGGGCGGTGTGCTGGTCGAAGGCAGCTACCTGCGCGTGAGTTCGCCAGACGCAAAGCGCATGAGCTTCGTCAAGGCCAACTGGCCGCGGGTTCAAGTGGCCGATGTGTCGATCAGGCAATTACGTGCGCCGAAGGACGTGCTCGACGACCTCACCAAGCGCATCGCGAGAGATTCGCGCGGCGTGCCGGTGAATGTGCGCATGGCCGTCGTGCTGCGCCCAGTCGATCCGGACAAGCCGGGCGTGTACGTGCCTTCGCTGAAGATCGGTGTCGAGCCCAAGGCCATCAAGACCGCCGACGGCTATCGTACCGACGCGGGAATGGTCTATTACTCGGATCTGCTGAAGGACAGCCCGGCTTTTGTGGAGGCGTCGGGCGGGGATAGCGCTGGCGCGGAGGGAACGGCGCCGAACTGAGCGCTGCGTCTACCGGCGGCCGGGATTGCGCTGGGGTGGAAGGTAGATATCTGCCTCCGCCTCGCGCGCCTGCGAATCCTTTCGCGACGGCCAGTCGCAACCGCTGCTGCCGCAATCGGCCAGCCTGCACGCACATTCCAGCGGGGTGCTCGCCGAATTGCACGCATCGCACGAAGGCAGGTGGCAGCTGCCATCGCAGGGCAGATCACAGCCCACGTCGCACACGCCCCGCTGCGAGAGCGGCGGTAGCCGCCGTGGCGACGAAAAACGCCGATGAGCCACACCGCACAGGTGCGTTCGTGCCTGCAGCACCCGGACGCCACCGATCACCCCGAACCGCCGCACCGCCCGATACCCCAGCGCCGAGCAGCTCTGCCGCCCGGTGTGGGTGCGATAAGCGCAGCAGAAGCCTTTGTGCGGGGAGAGGTGACGCTGGTAGAAGCGGATGAGGGTGAGGGCGAGACGGCGCATTGGGGAGCGGTAAAGAGTGGGTACAGGGCACGAAGCTACTAACCGGGTAGAGTGCATCAATGTGTTAGATACGGGTCCACGTCATGCTGGCATGGAGGTAGCCCGGCTTGCGCGGCTTTGTGCGCAAGGCCCGTGTTGGCCGTAAGTTTAGGCGTCGGTGTCGGAACGCAGATGCAAAATGAACTGCGAGAGGTCTTCTGGCATTGCTTCATATTGAGTTCCCTGCGACGCAATGATGTCCAACGATGCCTTCGAGCCCACAGGGAGAGCAACCGGGACGGGGGGCAGCGTGGTGCGGCGCAGAAGCGGCTGGCTGGCGGCGCCCCGTGCCACCAGCCGTTTTATGGGCGACGGATTGCGGTGACCCACCGACGCCGGCCGACCACTGCCCCATGTCCTGCAATCGCTGCACGACGTCGTGCACACCTTGCAGGACATCCTGCGATTCTTGCCGGACATCCGGCGAAGACAGCCAGACATCCTGCAACGGCTGGCGGACGCCCTGCGATGACAGCCAGACATCCTGCCATGGTTGCCGGACGTCCATGAATGATCGCCGGATGTCCTGCAATCACTGCTGGATGTCCGGCTGCGCTTGCAGGACATCCAGCAACTGCAGCACGACGTCCTGCAATGAGTGCACGACGTCGTGGAATGATTGCCGGAGGGGACGCCGGGCCGCCGGGGCAACGTGGAAATGGCCGGAAAGCCGCGCTGGGCAAGGTTTGCGATGGGCCTGGCCCAGTAAAGGAGCCTGTCGGAGTTTTCGTGTTTGAGGCAACGGTCAAGGTAAGGGACGCGCCGCTTGCGGCGCGCCCCAGCGACCGAAGGGAGCGCCTTGACCGACTACAAAAGGACTTCCCCCACCCGCCCGGTGGGCTTGCCACCCGGCATCGAAGTGCCAAGATTGAATTGCTGAAGCTCAATCTGGAACGGCGAGGAGGGAAGTCGAAATGGATACTACGACGGTTGGTGTGGATCTGGCAAAGAACGTCTTCGTGGCCTGCGTGGCAGACTGCACTGGTCGAATCGTGGAGCGGCGGGAGTTCAACCGGTCGGGCTTTCTGACGTGGCTCAGTACGCTGCCGACGGGCACAGTGATCGGTATGGAAGCGTGTGGCAGCGCCCACCACTGGGGCCGCACGGCACAGCGTCTGGGCCTGGCACCGCGCCTGATGGCTGCCGAGTTCGTCCGCCCCTACCGCAAGCGCCAGTCGGTCAAGAACGACAGAGCTGATGCTGAGGCCATCCTCGTTGCCCTTCTGTCGCCCGGCATGCGCTTCATCCCGGTCAAGACCGAAGCGCAGCAGCAGCGCTTGGCCTGGCATGGTCTTCGAGTCGGGTGGGTGGAGGAACGCACTGCGCTCCTTAACTGTGTGCGCGGACTGCTCGCCGAGTTCGGGTTGATCGTCGATCCCGGCCCAAAGCACCTGCGCGTGCTGCTGGCAGAGCGGGAGTTCGACACTGCCTTGGCTCCCGCCCTGCGTGGATTGGTCCAGAGCGTGCGCGACCAGCTCGACGCGCTGGACGCCCGGATCGGCGAATGCGACCGGCAGATCACGGCCCAGCAGGCCAGCGATCCGCTGGCGAAGCGAGCGCGGGATTTACCCGGCGTGGGGCTTATTACCGCCGATGCGGTGACCGCCAGCGTGGGCGACGCATCGATGTTCAAGAATGGGCACCAGTTTGCCGCGTGGCTCGGCTTCACGCCCAGCCAGTCGGGCAGCGGCGGCAAGACGAAGCTCGGACGCATCACCCGGCGAGGTGATGATTACTTGCGCACCCTGCTTGTGCAAGGTGCGCGTAGCGTCTTGGCGGCGACGCTCCGAAAACAGCGGCGTGAATCCTCTGAAAAGCTGACGCGTCTGCAACAGTGGATCGTCGCGCTGAGCGGACGGATCGGCTACCACAAGACCTTGGTCGCCATCGCCAACAAGCACGCCCGGCAACTGTGGGCGGTGCTGGCGAAGGGCGAGTCCTACAACCCACAGGCCTGGCAACGGGGCTGAGCACAAGCGAGCAATGGCAACTGCACATCAGCGATAGACGAACAGGTCAGACCGACCAGCAGAGAGCCTGGCTAACCTGATGGCGGATCAAAAAGAGAAACGGCTGATCCCTGTTTCCCTGATCCCGCCGACGAACGATTGAGGCCTGCTGGTGCGGTTAGTCGCATGGCCCCGGGCGAGACCCGATCAAGGCCGATTAGAGAGAGGCAGTCTGTCTGTCCGATCCGTTGCGTGTGTGCAGGCGTCAGGAAACAAAAGCAGGGAGGCAGGAAAGAAAAACCGGCCTGGCGGCCGGTCATGGAAAATGGTGCTTGACGGGGAAGTCCTTAGAGATGGGTTGGGCTCCTACCGCGAACGATAATCGTGGTCATTTAAGCACCCAAGAAACAATAGCGATTAGAGCGATAAACAACATGAGGCCGATGATTTTTCCCACCGCTTCTTTTGCTCTGCGATAGCTGTCGATGTACTCGTTAATTTCCGGGTCATCGGTACGCTTGGTCGGGGTAACTGGATTGCAGCTATCTCCCTCAGCAACGTAATAGGTCTCACCTACGTGGTTTTTGATGTCGGGAACAAGGTTGTTACATGCGACGTAATACGTAACGGCGGAAACTAGGCCTGCGCCAGCAACGGCGAACAATCCGCCAACAAGACTTTTCGCTTGATATGCAAAATAGAGTAGCGGTATGGCGGTGATGATCATTCCGAAATTGGAATATGCCTTGGCCCTCTTGAGCAGGGACTTGTCCATGGTGCCTCTTCGCCTCCTCGTAAGACTAGACGGTGTTACCGAAAGGCAGGGGCAACACAGCTCGATTCGACCTAATTGTTAAGCATCACTTATTCGGCCCCGCCGTTTGGGTTCCGGTAGAAGTCGGAATTGGTTTATGAGGTGGCTGTGCGGCGACAACGCCCAGGAAGAGACAAACGACCCCCACAAAAAATCCAATGGTGGCCATGTTGAACCAGATTCGAGGATAACTCTTCTGAAAAGGTGCGCCGCCGGTATATTCGGCGATCCGTCTAGCAGCAACAGTCTGATACGCCATGCTGGATGCAACGCAGACAATAAGGCCCACCCAGCCGAGCCATAACCAGCAATTTAGATATGGCTGCAATGCGGCCTCCTTGGGGATACCGAGAAGGTCGCGAAGAAAAGTTATCGGTAATAGCAGCGAGGCGACGGCGTACTGTGTATACGTCTTTTGTACCTCACCATATCCTTTCATCATCTGAACGAAGTCGGCCTTATCCATTACTCCTCCATAGATGCTACTTGTGACGCCCAACGTGAAGGTAACCGGCCTGCGCGGCTTTTCGCGCAGGTCCGGTTGACTGCCATGTTATGCATGCGCGAATTGTGCAATGACGGCTCGTACACGTTTTAGTCCTTCATCAGGATTTGCATATACCCCTTCTCTACGCAAAATCTCGCCCTCGGGGCTAAGAACTACCCATAGACAATTTTCTAAGGGATCGTCCGGTGGGACAAGGTTGGCCGCACTGACTGATGCTGAAGAAACCAGTGCAGTGACGAAATGGTCGTTAACCAACTTCTTTGTCGTGAAATAGTCGAGAAAGCACCCTAACGAGTAGTACAACTGGCTTTGAGAAGGATGCGCTTGGTCGTAAATCACCAGGAATAGTGGTCGGTGCGCCTTCTTAGATTCCGCAATCGCAGCATCGAGATCGTTGAATGGCTCCGCTATAAAAAATGGATGACGTCCTGACTGTGTTGCGCCGGAAATCATGGCACTAGTGTTCGCCGTTGGTGCTATCAGTGATGGGCTCGATGCGGATGCTTGCTGTTGGCCGGCATTCGAATTGCCGCGACCGCGAAATACCGCCACAAGAGACTTTCTTGGAGTCTCGAAAGCGAAAACTACTCCAAGAACTCCAAGGATTAGCCCGGCGACTTCAAGCATGGATGTGTCCAGAATGCATAACGTTGGAGCTATGCGGCCTGCCGCTTGCGGCAGGTCCGCTTGAGCACAGTGTTAGACGGGGGGTAACTACGGCAGCACCCCATGTTGAGGCCGGCGCGACGGAGCACGCCGGACCGAAAGAGAAAACTGTGTGTGGCGCAAGCGGGCACTTGGCCCCCACGGTGCTCGGCGAGGCGACGAGGCCGACGCGACGTACAAAACGTGCCGGCACCGGTTGCCGAAGCCGCGATGGCTGCCGTGAGTGACGACGGAAAATGAGGACGACTGTTCATGAGCGATCCGAACCGCCTAACGTTGAAAATCACCGGACAGAGGCAAGCGCAGCTTGCCGAAGGTCCGGTGGATTGGAATGTTAGGCGTGGAGGCTGGATGGAAGCCGCCTTCGATTGAACGGCCTGTTGTGTCATGCAACGGGCGACACGAGCGCGTGAAGTTTGGCATTTGTGCCTATGGCCTAGACAAAGGGAGCAGGTTCATTGCTAGACCTGAGATGAGCATGAGAATAAAGGTGCCCGAGTAGGCCCACCCCCAAAAGCCACCGCGCTTTGCCAGACGAAAAACGATTTGGATGGCCGAACCTGACTCCTTTCTCAGTGCCCCTAAGTTGCAAAGGATTACGGTCAAGTGTGCCAGCGCGAAGGTAATGAATGACCAGAAGCTGATTTCCTGCATGAGCGAACGCCTAACGTTGGAGCTATGCGGCCTGCCGCTTGCGGCAGGTCCGCTTGAGCGCAGTGTTAGACGGGGGGTGACTACGGCAGCACCCCTTGTTGAGGCCGGCGCTACGGAGCACGCCGGACCGATAGAGAAAACTGTGTGTGGCGCGAGCCGGCACCTGGCCCCCACGGTGCTCGGCGAGGCGACGAGGCTGACGCGATGTACAAAACGTGCCGGCACCGGTTGCCGAAGCCGCGATGGCTGCCGTGAGTGACGACGGAAGATGAAGTCGACTGTTCATGAGCGATCCGAACCGCCTAACGTAGAGCTAACCGGCGCTGCGCGGCCTTATCGCGCAGCGTCCAGCGACTGAAAGGAGCGAGGTTGAGCGCCATGTTAGAACTGCTGTTGCTCAATGACGCCTTTTTCGACGACGGTGAGGCCGAGTGCATAGAGAATTTGGGAAACAATGTGTTCATAGACTGCCACCGAAATAAGTAACCCAAGATTGGCCTGCTCCTCTGTGCAGGTTGCGCCTTGATGAATAACCTGATTTCGCAATTGCTGAAGCGTTGTGCATTCCGTGAGAAGCGTTTTTGTAGCACCACTACGCGAAATACTCTTGAGATTGATTTCGGCCAACTCCTCGAACAACTGCGCAAGTAGGTCTGTGTAACGACTGAAGCCAGTCTGGCCAAGGGCGTGCTGGACGACAATATTGGCAAGCCCTTCGCTGTGAATGAGGCCATGCACGACGGGTTTCAGGACCGTAGCTTTGAGCAGAAGTTCGACGGCTGAGGCGAAAAACACAACCGCTGCTGAATAGTGTTTTCCCAAATGGAGGCGCTTCCCTTCTTGGAGGGCGTCGATTGCAGGACGCATGACCTTGGGGTTCGATACGTAATACGAGCGAAGGCGTTCAGCCGTGAATTCGCTGATGGCCTGAACTTTGTGATCGGGGTATAGCTCCAGGCCAATCTGCTCATACATGGCGTCTAGCGCCGCATCGTGTTCATCGTAGGACATGGCAGTTCTAACGTGAATCTATGGACTCCCCCGATTTTGCAAGACGAAAGTGCTGTTGGTTTGATGGACAAGCCTGCAGGAATCTATCCGGCCTACTTTGGCGCCCGTCGGCTCCGGCCCTGATGACATACGCACC
>JAYRYA010000027.1:0-55357 GCA_041917255.1 Zoogloea sp. | reverse complement strand
TCGGGCATTCTTATGGGTGTTCATCCGGGGCAGGCTCTCGTGGTGACTGGGGGTTTGGCGATTTCCAGTCTCTCAGAATCTCCCCGGGTGAACACCCGAAACAACCTATTGAAACTTCACAGCTAGCAGGGTGATGCAAAACTATTTCGAGCCGTCATAAACGTTGTTTTCAGGGGTCTCTTCACCCCTACCACCCCCGAAAAAATCGCGTGTAGACCGTTCTGATGGGTCGTCATATTTTTCCGGGACTGGATTTTTACTTTTGCATCACCCTGCTAGCGCAGCTTGTCGAGCAGGCCGTCGAGTTGATCCAGGTCGCCAAACTGGATCGTTACCGCGCCGACGCCTTTCTTGTTGGCCTTGATCTTCACGGTCGCGCCCAGGCGATCGGCGATCTCTTCTTCCAGACGCAGGATGTCCCGGTCGGGTACTGGAGCGGGGAGCTTGGTCTTCGGGTTGAGTTCGTGCTGCACGAGGCGTTCGGCCTCGCGCACCGACAGCCCGCGGGCGGCGATCAGGTTGGCCAGGCCGACCTGTGCCGCGCCGTCCAGCGGAAGCAGCGCCCGGGCATGGCCCATGTCGATGTCGCCGGCCATCAGCAGTTCCTGCACCGGCGGGGCCAGCTGAAGCAGGCGCAGCAGGTTGGAGGCGGCCGGGCGGGAGCGCCCGACGGCGTCGGCGGCCTGCTGATGGGTCATGCCGAACTCCTCGATCAGGCGCTGGATGCCGGCGGCTTCTTCGAGGGGGTTGAGGTCTTCGCGCTGGATGTTCTCGATCAGTGACATGGCCAGCGCGGCCTCGTCAGGGATCGTGCGCACCAGACAAGGCACGCTCGCCAGCCCGGCGATCTGTGCAGCACGCCAGCGGCGTTCGCCGGCGATGATCTCGTAGCGGGCGGAATCGAACTGGCCGCCGATGGGGCGCACCAGAATCGGCTGCATCACGCCCTGGGATTTGATCGAAGCGGCGAGTTCTTCCAGCGAGCCCGGGTCCATCCGGGTGCGGGGCTGGTATTTGCCCGGTTGCAGTTCGCTGGCGGGCAGCACCTGCAGTTCGCCTTCGTTTGTGGCGTCGTCGGTGTTGGCGGCGAGGAGGGCGTCGAGGCCGCGGCCGAGGCCTTTGAGTTTGGGAGGTGCCATGGTGGGATGGGTTAAGTCTTGATCCGCGCGATCATTTCCTTGGCGAAGGCCAGGTAGGCCTGGGCGCCCTTGGCACTGCGGTCGAATACCACGCCGGGCAGGCCGTGGCTGGGGGCCTCGGCAAGGCGCACGTTGCGCGGCACGATGGTCTTGAACACCTTGTCGCCGAAGTGGCTTTCGAGTTGGGCCGAAACCTGCTGCTGCAGCGTCACCCGCGGGTCGAACATCACCCGCAGGAGGCCGATGATCGAGAGGTCGCGGTTGAGGTTGGCGTGGACCTTCTTGATCGAATTGACCAGATCGGACAGGCCTTCGAGGGCGTAGTACTCGCACTGCATCGGGATGATCACGCCGTGGGCGACGCACAGCCCGTTGAGGGTGAGCAGCGAAAGGGACGGCGGGCAGTCGATGAGCACGAAGTCGTACTCGGCCCGATGCAGGGCGAGGGCGTCGCGCAGGCGGTTCTCGCGGCGGTCGAGGGCGACCAGCTCGACTTCGGCACCGGCCAGATCACGATTGGCCGGCAGCACGTCGTAGCCGCCCGATTCGCTGCGCACGCAGGCATCGGTGACGGTGCTGAGCCCGACCAGCACGTGGTAGATCGACTTGCCGAGGCTGCGCTTGTCGATGCCGCTGCCCATGGTGGCGTTGCCCTGGGGGTCGAGGTCAATGAGCAGCACGCGCTGGCCGGCGGTGGCGAGGCCGGCGGCCAGATTGACGCAGGTGGTCGTCTTGCCGACGCCCCCTTTCTGGTTTGCGATACAAAAAATGCGGGCCATGGCTCAGATTCGTTTCACGATGAGGAGGTGACGTTCGGCGTCGAGGCCTGGCACGTCGAGGGCAAGGCTGCGTTCCAGCGCGAAACCGGCCGGAACGCGTGCAATCTCGTCCTCGGGATAAACGCCTTTCATGGCGAGGATGCGGGTGTCCGGGCCGGCCAGGTGGGCGGTGAGATTCACGAAGTCGGCCAGATCGGCAAAGGCGCGGGAGATGATGCCGGCCGGGGCGTCCGGCGCGTAGGGCGGCTGCCAGGCCTCGATGCGCGCGTGGTGGGCGCGGAAGTTGGCGAGCTTGAGTTCGATCTTCGCCTGATTCTGGAACGTGGCTTTCTTCTGCACCGTCTCGACGGAATCGACCTGCAGGTCGGGTCGGCAGATGGCCAGCACCACACCGGGCAGGCCGCCGCCGGAGCCCACGTCCACCAGCCGGTCGATGCCGGTGATGTGCGGCAGCACGGAGAGGGAATCGAGCAGGTGGTGGGTGATGACCTGGGCTTCGTCGCGGATGGCGGTGAGGTTGTACACCTTGTTCCACTTGATGAGCAGGCGGCCGAAGGCGAGGAGCTTTTCCGGCGCATCTGCGGGCAGCTCAAGGCCGAGGGCGGCGATGCCCTTTTCGAGGGTGGCGCTCATGCGGATTTCGGCTCCCGGCCGCGGGCCAGTTCGCCGCGCTTCAGCCACACCAGCAGCAGGCTGATGGCCGCCGGGGTGATGCCCTGGATGCGGCCGGCCTGGCCGATGGTCTCGGGCTTGTGCTGGTTGAGGCGCAGCTGGACTTCCTTCGACAGGCCACGCACGGTGGTGTAGTCGAGATCCGGCGGCAGGCGGGTGGCCTCCGAATCCAGCTGGCGGGCGACCTCGTCCTGCTGGCGGTCGATGTAGCCCTGGTACTTGGCGGCGATCTCGAGCTGCTCGACCACCTGCGGGTCGGCCTCGGGCGCTTCGGGGGCGCCGGGGAGCGTCATCAGGCTGGTGTAGCTCACGCCCGGGCGGCGCAGCAGGTCGAAGAAGCTGTATTCGCGTTCGATGGCCTTGCCGAGCACGGCTTCGGCCGCTTCGGCCGATACCTTGGCCGGCGTCGCCCAGGTGGCGCGCAGGCGGGCGGTTTCGCGCTCGATGGCCTCGCGCTTGGTGCAGAAGGCGGCCCAGCGCTCGTCGTCCACCAGGCCAAGCCGGCGGCCGGTTTCGGTGAGGCGAAGGTCGGCGTTGTCCTCGCGCAGGCTGAGGCGGTACTCGGCGCGGGAGGTGAACATCCGGTAGGGCTCGGAGACGCCGCGGGTGATGAGGTCATCCACCAGCACGCCCAGGTAGGCCTCGTCGCGGCGCGGGCACCAGGCGTCCTGGCCCTTCACCTGCAGCGCGGCGTTGATGCCGGCGAGCAGGCCCTGGGCGGCGGCTTCTTCGTAGCCGGTGGTGCCGTTGATCTGGCCGGCGAAGAACAGCCCGCCGATGGACTTGGTCTCGAGGCTGGACTTGAGGTTGCGCGGGTCGAAGTAGTCGTACTCTATGGCGTAACCGGGGCGCAGGATGTGGCAGTTCTCGAGGCCCTTGATCGAGCGCACGATGTCCAGCTGCACGTCGAAGGGCAGGCTGGTGGAGATCCCGTTGGGGTAGATCTCGTGGGTGTCGAGGCCTTCGGGCTCGAGGAAGACGTGGTGGCTGTCCTTGTCCGCGAAGCGGTGGATCTTGTCCTCGATGCTCGGGCAGTAGCGCGGGCCCACGCCTTCGATCACGCCGGAGTACATCGGCGAGCGATCCAGGTTGGCGCGGATGATGTCGTGGGTGCGGCTGTTGGTGTTGGTGATCCAGCACGGCAGCTGGCGCGGGTGCTGGCTGGCCTTGCCAAGGAAGCTGAACACTGGCACCGGGTTGTCGCCGGGCTGCTCTTCCATCACCGAGAAATCGATGGTTCGCGCGTCGAGGCGCGGCGGCGTGCCGGTCTTGAGCCGGCCCTGGGGCAGGGCGAGTTCCTTCAGGCGCTGGCCGAGGCTGATCGCCGGCGGGTCGCCCGCGCGGCCGGCAGAATAATTTTGCAGGCCGACGTGGATCAGGCCGTTGAGGAAGGTGCCGGCGGTGAGCACCACCGCGGGCGCCTCGAAACGCAGTCCGATCTGGGTGATGACGCCGGTGACGCGGTCGCCCACCACGGTGAGGTCGTCCACCGCCTGCTGGAACAGCCACAGGTTGGGCTGGTTCTCGAGGCGCTTGCGGATGGCGGCCTTGTACAGCACCCGGTCGGCCTGGGCGCGGGTGGCGCGCACCGCCGGGCCCTTGCTGGCATTGAGGATGCGGAACTGGATGCCGCCTTCGTCGGTGGCCGCGGCCATTGCGCCGCCCAATGCGTCAACCTCCTTGACCAGATGCCCCTTGCCGATCCCGCCGATGGACGGGTTACAGCTCATCTGGCCGAGGGTTTCGATGTTGTGGGTGAGCAGCAGGGTGGCGCACCCGGCCCGCGCCGCCGCCAGTGCGGCTTCGGTGCCGGCATGGCCGCCACCGACAACGATCACGTCGAATCGGGTGGGATGGAGCATGGAGAACCGGGAAATGGTGAATCGGGGGAGCCGAATGATACGACCTTGCGCTGCAAAAATACAGCGCCGTGCATCGCACAGGTTGGGAAAAACGGCGGATTTACAACAGCTTATCGATACATTTCGGGTTGGGCGGCCTACCCGCGACGAGCGTCGCAGGTGCGGGGCGGCCATGTCGGTCTAGTCTGCCGGCGACGGTCTCACGTCGCCTGCGCACTCGACAGCGGGTGGACTCAATGCCGCGCGGGGGAAGCCGTTAAGAGTTCACCCATGCATTCAGCCCGGGTCATGCCCGCACGCGAGTCGGACGCGCGATCGGCCACAACCGGCACTCTCATAAGCACGTGACCGCCATAGTCTCTACTTCCGTTCAATGCCCGCCGACGCCCGCGAATGGGCCCGGCGAGCCGCGTCTCGTCGAGGCGATGTGCCTTCCTGTCGAGCTTGTCCCGAGCGGGAGCGCCCTCGCTGAGGCGGCCCGCCGCATGGTGGCGAAATCGGTCGCGCGGTTGGTCGTCGTCGCTGGCGACAAGCCTTTGGGCAGCCTAGGCGGCCAGGACCTGCTGCGCTCGGTGGTGGCAGGCGATCTGGCCGGGCTGCGGGTTGACGAGCTCATGGACACCTCGCACCGCTACGCCACGCTGGGGGACGATCTCCGGTTCGTCGCGGCGCGACTGGGTGACGCTGCGGCATCTCGCCCGGTGCTGGTGGTGGATGCCGCCGGCCAGGTGATCGGCGTGCTCGATCCGGTGCGGGTCTTCGCGGCGCTGAAGGACGCAGCGCAGGCGCCGGCGCCGGCCGGACGGGCGTGGCTGGCACCTGCGCTGATTCGCGCACTCCCCGATCTGGTCTGTCTGAAGGATCCGGACGGCACCTTCCTGGCCTGCAACCGCCGCTTCGAGCAACTGCTGGGCGTGCCGGAGGAGGCGGTGATCGGCCGGACCGACTATGACTTCATGGCCTGGGATCTGGCGGACAGCCTGCGCCAGAGCGATCTGGTCGCCATTCATGCAGGTTGCGCCCAGCGTAGCGAGCAGGAAGTGCGCTTTGCCGACGATGGTCACCGGGAGCTGGTGGAGATCATCAAGACCCCGATGTTCGATGAGCAGGGCGACCTGATCGGCGTGCTGTCCGTAGGGCGGGACATCGCAGAAGCACGCCAGGCCCAGGAGGCGCTTCGGGAGCGTGAGGAGATCTTCTCGAGTATCGTCGGTCAGGCAGCCGATTCGATTGCGCTGATGGACGTCGAAACCGGGCGGTTCGTGGAGTTCAACGAGGTTTGTCACCGAAACCTGGGCTACTCCCGCGAGGAGTTTGCCCGACTGGCGATTGGTGACATCGACTGCCTGCTGTCGCCGGACGAGATCGCGGCGGCGGTGGCCAGGATGATCGGGCCCGCCGGCCATGTGATGGAGACGCGCCACCGCCGCCAGGATGGTTCGATGCGGGACGTGCGGGTGAGCGGTCGCGGTGTCCGCCTGCGGGGCGAACGGCGCTATCTGGCCGTGATCTGGAGCGACATCACCGAGCGCAAACTGGCCGAGAGTCGGCTCCGACGCGCCAACGCGGCGCTGCACACGATCAGCGAATGCAACCAGGCCGTGGCGCGCGCCGTCGACCCCGTCCGGCTGCTGGATGAAGCGTGCGGGCTGATGGTGGCGTGTGGCGGCTATCTGTTGGCCGGGGTCAAGTTCAACAGCGCCGGCGTCATCGGGTGGCCGGTGGAGGGGCGGATCGTTGGGGCGGGGAGCGATCACGTGCTTCGGCTGGACAGTTTTCCCGCCGAGCCGGACTCGAGCCGGCCCGTCATCTGGCGTGACCTGACCGCCAATCCACTCCTCGAGGCTTGGGCGGAGGGGCTGCCGAAGGGCGCCGCGATGTGCGCGTTGCCACTGTGCGTCGACGGCTGTACCGAAGGCGCGCTGTACGTGGCCTCGTCGGGCGCGGGCGCCTTTGACGATGAAGAGGTGCGCCTGCTGGCGGAGCTGGGCGGTGACATCCTGTTCGGCCTGCGGGTCTTGCGTGATCGACGGGAGCGGGACGACGTCGAGCTGCGCCAGCGTGAGACCGAAAGGCAATTGGAGAATCTGGTCGAGACGAGCCCGACGGTGCTCTACAGCCTGCGGGTAACGGCCCAGGGCGATGTGGTGCCGATCACCGCGAGCGCCAACGTCGAGCGCGTCCTGGGCTACAGGCTCGAGGAAACACTGCGGCCCGGATGGTGGTTGAGCAAGCTTCACCCCGACGACCGCCAGACCATGGCCCGCGCGACGGAGGTGGCGACCGGTGGCGAGCGGGTGGCTCAGGAGTACCGCTTTGCCCATGGTGGTGGCGGCTACGTGTGGTTGCGGGATGAACTGAGTCGAGGCCCGGCCCGGGACGATGGCAGTTTCGAGATTGTCGGCTCGCTGACCGACATCTCTGCCCAGAAGCACATCGAACTGTCACTCGAGGCCCAGCGCCGGGTACTCGAGAAAGTCGCGTCCGGGGCATCCCTCGCCGAAACGCTGGATGTGCTGCTCTGGGGGGTCGAGACCCGCCTGTCGCGGGTTCGGGCGTCGGTTCTGCTGCTCGACCCGGATGGTGTGCATCTGCGTCATGGTGCCGCGCGGCGATTGCCGGAGGGGTACATGAAGGCGGTGGATGGGGTGGCCATCGGCGAGGCGGTCGGTTCCTGCGGCACCGCTGCCTGGCGCGGCGAGACGGTGATCGTGCGCGAGATCGCCACCGATCCCCTCTGGGCCAATTTCGCTACCCTCGCCGCGTCCTACGGGCTGGTCGCCTGTTGGTCTTGGCCGATCTTCAACCGCGAAGGCCGCGTGCTGGGCTCCTTTGCCCTTTACCCGGATGAGCCCTCGGAGCCCGACGCGCTGACCTTCGAGCAGGTGGCGATCGCCACCCATCTCGCCGCCATCGCCATTGCCCGGCACCGCGAAGAGAGCGCGCTGCGCGAGAGCGAGGCGCGCTTCCGCCAGCTTTTCGAGATGGCCCCGTTGCCCCTGGGTTTCGTCCATGCCGACGACAGCGTGGGCGACGTGAATCGCTGCTTCATCGAAACCTTCGGCTACACCCACGACGAGGTGCCGACGGTGGGCGACTGGCTGCGCCTCGCCTATCCCGACCCCGCCTATCGGCAGCAGGTCGAGGGGCAACGCCTCGGCCAGCGCCTGCGGGAGATGCCTGAGCATCGGGTGGAGCCGGTCGAGCGCGAAGTGACCTGCAAGAACGGCGAACGGCGGAACATGCTGGTCTCGGGCGCGCCGGTGGGTGACAGCTTCCTGATGACCTTCTTCGACATCACCGAGATGCGTCGGCTCGACTCCCAGCTGGAGCACTATCGGCACCATCTGGAAGACCTGGTGGCCGAGCGCACTGCCCAGCTGGCCGAGGCGTCGGAACGGGCTGAGGCGGCGAGTCGGGCCAAGAGTGCGTTCCTGGCCAACATGAGCCACGAGATCCGGACCCCGATGAACGCCATCCTTGGTCAGGCTCGGCTGCTCGAACGCAGTCACCTCAGCCAGCAGCAGGAAGACCGCCTGGTCCGGATACGGCAGGCCGGCAGTCATCTGCTGGCGCTCATCAACGATATCCTTGACCTGTCGAAGATCGAGGCCGGCAAGCTGCAGCTCGACGCGGTGGATTTCTCGCCGGAGGTGCTCTTCAATCAGGCCCACTCCCTCATCCATGACCGGCTGGTGGCCCGCCGGTTGAAGTTCGAATCCGACACTGACGGCCTGCCGCCCGTGCTGCGGGGTGACGTCACCCGGCTGCGCCAGGCCTTGC
The DNA here is from genome assembly GCA_041917255.1 of Zoogloea sp. Taxonomy (GTDB): domain Bacteria; phylum Pseudomonadota; class Gammaproteobacteria; order Burkholderiales; family Rhodocyclaceae; genus Zoogloea. The sequence continues at coordinate 47,122 of JAYRYA010000027.1, read as the reverse complement.
TCAACTACCTGAGCAACGCGGTCAAGTTCACCGAGCGGGGCTGCGTGAGCCTGCGTGCCCGCGTGGTGTCCGAAGACGGGGACAGCGTGCTGGTGCGCTTCGAAGTCCGCGATACGGGCATCGGCATCGCGCCCGAGCAGGTGCACCGGTTGTTCCGTTCCTTCGAGCAGGCCGATGCCTCCACCACGCGCAAGTACGGCGGCACCGGTCTGGGTTTGTCCCTCACCCGGCATCTGGCGGCGCTGATGGGTGGCGAGGTCGGGGTGAAGAGCGAGCCGGGCCTCGGCAGCACCTTCTGGCTGACTGCACGCCTGCAGCGTCGTCCCGGCGTCAGCCTGCCGGTGGGCAGTCTGACGGTGGCGTCGGAGATTGGCGCGGGCAATGTGCGCGGGGCGCGGGTGCTGCTGGTGGAGGACAACCTGCTCAATCAGGAAGTCGCCATCGAGATGCTCTCCGACCTGGGTCTCGTGATCGATCGTGCCGCCAATGGACTGGAGGCCGTCGAGCTGGCCTCCGCCACGCACTACGACCTCATCCTGATGGACATGCAGATGCCCGTGATGGACGGTCTTGAGGCGACCCGCCGGATCCGCCTGATGCCGCCCCTGGCGCACACGCCCATCGTGGCGATGACGGCCAATGCCTTCGACGAGGATCAGGCGGCCTGTTTTGCTGTGGGGATGAACGATTTCGTGGCCAAGCCCGTGGAGCCGGAAACCCTGCACGGCGTCGTCTTCAAGTGGTTGGGACAGTCAGGTCCGCCGGCGCTGGCCGAGGTCGCGACCACCGACTGGCGCACGGCCCTCGCGGGTGTCGACGGACTCGACTGCGCCCGTGGTGTGAGCATTGTCCGCGGCAAATGGCCGACCTACCTACGCATCCTGCGCACCTTCGTCAGTACCCAGGCAGACGCGGGGCCGAAGCTTGAGCGTGCGCTCGCGGACGGTCGGCTCACCGACGTCGAGCACATCGCCCACGCCCTCAAGGGCTCGGCCGGCAACATCGGCGCGCTGCGGGTGTTCGAGATGGCGGCCGACGTGTGCTCGGCCATCCGTGCCGGCGGCGATGCCGCGGCCGTGGCCCGACCTGTCGCGCGGCTGGTCCGCACGCTATCGCCCCTGCTGACCGCCCTGCGGCAGCACCTGCCCCAGGAGGAAGCGACCCCATGAGCCAGCCAGCCAGGTTTGCACCGTTTCAGTGGGCCGACTACTTCGAGACCGGTTTTGGCGAGGTGGATGGGCAGCACCACAAGCTGGTCGACCTGGTCAATGCGCTGGCCCAGCGGGCTGCCGGTGGCGCCGACATCAAGCCTGGTGAGCTCGCCCATGTGCTCGATGGTCTGGCGCGCTACGCGGTCCACCACTTCGCCGCCGAAGAGACCCTGATGCAGCAGGCCGGTATCGACATCCGGCACCTCGACGCCCACCGCCGTGCCCACGCGGATTTTGTCGCTCAGGTCGAGGCGATGCGAAGCGCTAGCGACGTGACCCAGGTTGTCCCGGCGCTATACACTTTTGTTACCAGCTGGCTCACCTTCCACATCCTCGACACCGATCAGTCCATGGCCCGTCAGCTGCGCGCCAGGGAAGCGGGCGCCACGGCGGCCGAAGCCTACGAGGCCGAAACCGGCCACAGCACCGATCCGGGCAACGCCGCACTGATCGGCGCGGTGCGCAGCCTGCTCGGGCTGGTGGCCGAGCGCAATCACGAACTGGGCCGGATCAATGCCAGCCTGGAGCAGCGCGTGGTCGAGCGTACCGCCCAGCTCACCACCGCCAATCGCGATCTGCGCCACACCCAGCAGCGTCTGCTGGAGGCCGACAAACTCGCCGCGGTCGGGCAGCTGGCGGCCGGCGTTGCCCATGAGATCAACACGCCCCTCGGCTATGTGGCGGCCAACCTGGGCGCCCTGCGCGAGTACGCCGAACGGTTGATGGCCCTGGTCAACACCGCCGACAGGCTGGCTGCGGGCAACGGTGCCTGGCAGGCCGTCCGCGCCGAGGCCGACCTCGATTACATCCGCGACGACTTGCCCAAGCTGGTGGATGAGTCCCACCGCGGGCTCGCGCGGGTGGGCGATATCGTCCATGCCTTGCAGGGCTTCGCCGTGCCGGGTCCGATGGAGACCGCGCCGACCTCCATCGAGCACCTGCTGGACGGAGCCATCGCCGCGACCGCCCCGGGCCGTCGCCCGGGCCAGCAGGTGCGCCGCAGCTACGGCACGCTGCCCAGGCCGGCGGTCAATCAGACCTTGCTGGGCGAGGCCTTCAAGGCGCTGCTGGACAACGCCGGCAGGGCGCTCGGCGGCGAGCCGGGAACCATCACGGTGCGCGCCGGGCAGTCGGGCCAGCAGCTGCTGGTGGATGTGGAGGACACCGGTTGCGGCATGGATGAGTCGACCCGCATGCGGGTCTTCGAGCCTTTCTTCACCACCCGCGCGGTGGGCCAGGGGCGCGGGCTGGGCCTGTCGTCCACCTACCGCATCGTCAGTCAGCACGGTGGGCACATCGAGGTGGACAGCGCGCCTGGCAAGGGGAGCCGCTTCCGGGTGGTACTGCCGCTGGGCTGAGTTTCAAGCGACAACAAAAACCCGGCGCTTGGCCGGGTTTTTTGAGCCGCGTGGGCCCGTCAGCCGCCGCGGGCCAGGGCGCGCAGGCGGGCGACGCGTTCTTCGGTCGCAGGGTGGGTGCTGAACAGGCCGCGCAGGCCGCCACCGGACAGCGGGTTCATGATCATCATCTGGCCGGTTTCCGGGTGGGCCTCGGCGGTGGGCATCGGGATGCCGCGGGCGAAGGCGTCGATCTTCAGCAGCGCGTCGGCCAGGGCGTTCGGGTCGCCGGCGATCTCGGCGCCGCCGCGGTCGGCCTCGAACTCGCGAGCGCGGGAGATCGCCATCTGGATCAGGCTGGCGGCCAGCGGGGCGAGCAGCGCCACGGCGATGCCGGCGATGGGGTTGGCCGGACGGCCGTTTTCGTCACGACCGCCAAACATCATCGCGAAGTTGGCCAGGGCCGAGATCGCACCGGCCATGGTGGCCGAGATGGTGGAAATCAGGATGTCCCGGTGCTTCACGTGGGCCAGCTCGTGGGCCATCACGCCGCGCAGTTCGCGTTCGGAGAGCATCTGCAGGATGCCCGAGGTGGCCGCGACTGCCGCGTTGTCGGGGTTGCGGCCGGTGGCAAAGGCGTTGGGCTGGTCTTCGTGGATGATGTAGACCTTGGGCATCGGCAGCTGGGCGCGGCCGGCCAGTTCGCGGACCATGTTGTAGAGGTAGGGCGAGCTGGTTTCGTCCACCTGTTGCGCGTTGTACATGCGCAGGACCATCTTGTCGGAGAACCAGTACGAGAAGATGTTCATCGCGCCGCCGAAGACGAGCGCCATGAGCATCCCGGACTTGCCACCGATCATGGCGCCGATCGCCCCGAAGAGGGCGATGATTCCGGCCATCAGGATCGAGGTCTTGAGCCAGTTGCCGAGCATTGCGGGTATCCGTCCTTTCGAAGTTAAGCGGAAAGCGAAGGGTTAGATGGGGGAGTTCGCAAAAAATTCAATCAGCCGGTGACGGGATCGAAGCGGCTGCCGGCCGCGATCGGCATGCCGCGTAGGAAATCCGCGGCAGGCAGGCGGCGTGCACCGGGTTTCTGCAGCTCGGTGATGCACAGGGCGCCTTTCCCGCAGGCGACGATCACGCCGGCCCCTTCGGCCAGCAGGACTTCGCCCGGCGTGCCGGTGGCGTCGATGGCGCGGGCACGCCACAGCTTGACCGGCATGCCGTCGAAACTGGCCAGCGCGCCGGGGAAGGGATTGAAGGCGCGCACCGCCCGTTCGATCTCGATGGCCGGGCGTGTCCAGTCCACTGCGGCCTCGGCCTTGCCGATCTTGGCGGCGTAGGTGACGCCGTCGGCGGGTTGGGGTGTGGCGACGAGCGTGCCCCCGGGCAGGGCTTCGAGGGCTTCGACGATCAGTTCGGCGCCCACCGACGCCAGGCGGTCGTGGAGGCTGCCGGTGGTGTCGTCGGGCTGGATGGGTTCGAGGCGCTTGATGAGCATCGGGCCGGTGTCGAGCCCCGCATCCATCTGCATGATGGTGATGCCGGTTTCCAAGTCGCCAGCCTCGATGGCGCGATGGATCGGCGCCGCGCCACGCCAGCGGGGCAGCAGCGAGGCGTGGATGTTGAGGCAGCCATAGCGGGGCAGGTCGAGCACTGCCTGGGGCAGGATGATCCCGTACGCAGCGACCACCAGTACGTCGCAGCAGGCGGCGGCGAGCGGCGCCTGCTGCTCGGGTGTGCGCAGCTTCTCAGGTTGATGCACCGGGATGCCGGCGGCCAGCGCCACCTGCTTGACCGGGCTGGGCTGCAACTGCATGCCGCGGCCGGCGGGGCGGTCCGGCTGGGTGAGGACCAGGGGCACCTCGAAGCCGGCGGCGAGGATCGCCTCCAGCGCCGCGGCGGCGAATTCGGGGGTTCCGGCGAAGGCGACTTTCATCAGGCGGTGATCCGGGCTTTCTTGGCGAGTTTGCCCTTGATGCGGGTCTGCTTGAGCTGGGAGAGGTATTCGACGAAGACCTTGCCGTCCAGGTGGTCGATCTCGTGCTGGATGCACACGGCCAGCAGGCCATCGGCGTCGAGTTCGAAAGGCTCGCCTTGCTGGTTCAGGGCGCGCACGGTCACCTTCTCGGCGCGGGTGACCTTGTCGTAGATGCCGGGTACCGACAGACAACCTTCTTCACAGACCTGCTCGCCGGATCGGGCGATGATCTCGGGGTTGATGAGCGCAAGCAGTCCGGATTTGTCTTCGGACACGTCGATCACCACCACGCGCTTGTGCACATCCACCTGGGTGGCTGCAAGGCCGATGCCGGGGGCTTCGTACATGGTTTCGGCCATGTCGGCGACGAGCTTGCGGATGGTGTTGTCCACCTCGCGCACCGGCGTGGCGCGCGTGTGCAGGCGGGGGTCGGGGTAGCGGAGAATCGGTAGAAGGGCCATAAATGTTGCCGGATGAAGACTTTACGTGCAGAATTTTGAGCCAAATCTGCGATGCTCGCGTCTTGGCGCGGCACGCACCCTGCTCTGCCAACTCGACCGCCAATTCAACTGCCCGAGTCAGCCGCCCGGAAGGCCGGTTATCTCACGGTCAAGCAATCCGCCGAAAGCGAGTGGAAAACGAATGATTCGCAGCATTATATCTGCCCTCCTCATCGGCGTGGCTGCCCTGGTTCCGGCGGGGGTGGGTGCCAACGGCCCGATCCGTCTGGCCGACGACGCACCTGATAGCCATGTCGTGGTTCCCGGCGACACGCTGTGGGGCATCTCCGGCAAGTTCCTGAAGGAACCCTGGCGCTGGCCCGAAGTATGGCGCCTGAACCGCGAGGAAATCCGCAACCCGCACCTCATCTATCCGGGTCAGATCGTCGTCCTCGACCGCAGCGGGGCGACACCGACGCTCAAGCTTGGCAAGCGCATCGGTGCGGGCGGCAGCGACCGCGCGCTGTATGAGAAGCGCTTCCCACAGGTGTATTCCGAGCCCGCCAAGAGCGCGATCCAGAGTATCCCGGTGCGTGCGATTCAGCCCTTCCTGTCCGAGCCGCTGGTCGTCAACGACCAGCAGGATGCCGACGCCGGCATCGTCGTGGCGACCCAGGAAGGCCGCGTCTTCACCGGCGCTGGTGACACGATCTTCGCCACCCGCGTCCTGCCCGGTGTGACCAACTGGAACGTCTATCGCAAGGCCAAGCCGCTGCGCGAGCCCGTGACCGGCGAGATCCTGGGTTACGAGGCCACCTTCCTCGGCCGTGCCCGGGTCACTGCCGAGGCCGGCATCCCCGTGCCGGAGGCCGAAGGTGGCGACGACAAGGCCCGCCTGCCGGTGCCTGCCAGCCTGACCATCACCGCCGCCAAGATGGAAATCGGCAAGGGCGACCGCCTGCTGCCCGCCGGCCGTCCCGAACTTCTGAGCTACGTTCCCCACGCCCCCGCCACCGAAATGAACGGTCGGGTCGTGTCGATTTACAACGGCGTGGCCGAAGCCGGCCGCTATAACGTGGTGTCGATCAGCCTTGGCAAGCGCGAAGGCATCGAGATCGGCCATGTGCTGTCGCTCCACCGCAATCGCGGCGAAACCCTGTATCGGGAAGACAACGTCGGTCGGCCTCAGCAGTTCAAGCTGCCCGAGCAGCGTTATGGCCTGGCTTTCGTGTTCCGGGTGTTCGACCGCATCGCCTACGCCCTGGTGATGGACAACGACGGCCCGGTGACCGTCGCCGACAGCGTGCGCAAACCCTGACGCGCTGATCCAACCCCGCTCGGGCCGATCCCGGCACGCCGGTGCGTTGCCGGCGGCGATGTCGACGCCGACCGCGGTGGTTTCGATGCGACCTCCTGACCCCGTTCAATCTTGTCGAACTCTCACCCCCTTGCCGCGTGGCTGAGGCTGACGCTCACACCGGGCGTCAGTGCCGGCAATCAGCGACAGCTGCTCGCCGCCTTCGGCCTGCCCGAGAACATCTACGCTGCAGGACATTCGGCGCTGGCCGCGGTGGTCGGTTCGCCGGTCGCCCGCACCGTGCTCGAACATGACGCCGGCGCGGCGATTGATGCGGCCCTGGCCTGGGCCGATGAGCCGGGCAACCACATCATTACCCTCGGCGATCCGCTCTATCCGGCGACGCTGCTCGAGATCCCCGATCCGCCGGTCTTGCTGTACGTCAAAGGCGATCCCACGCTGCTTTCGCGCCCGTCGATTGCGGTCGTCGGCGCCCGCAGCGCCACGCCCCAGGGCGAAGCCAACGCCGAAGCCTTTGCGACGGTACTGTCCCAGCGCGGGCTCGGCATCGTCAGCGGGCTGGCGCTGGGCATCGACGCCGCCGCCCACCGCGGCGGGCTGGCGGGGCCCGGTGGCACCGTGGCGGTCATCGGCACCGGCGCCGACCGCATCTACCCGGCGCGCAACGCCACCCTCGCCCGGCGTATCGCGGAAGCCGGCGCCATCGTCAGCGAATATCCCCTCGGTACGGCGCCGCTGGCCCACAACTTTCCTCGCCGCAACCGGCTCATCGCCGGATTGGCAAAGGGGGTGCTGGTGGTCGAGGCAGCGCTGAAGAGCGGCTCGCTCATCACCGCAAAGCTCGCGACAGACTGCGGTCGCGAGGTCTTTGCGATTCCCGGATCAATCCATTCGCCCGTGGCCCGGGGCTGTCACCAGCTGATCCGCGACGGCGCAAAGCTGGTCGAATCGGCGGAAGACATCCTCGAAGAGCTGCGCCTGGATTCAAGTGGCACTGCCGTGCGAGTGCCACCCACGCCCGAGCCGGATGACAACGAAAATGCCTCGATCATCGCCGCTCTCGGGCACGACCCTGTGGACATGGACACATTGGTGCAGCGCACCAGCTTGACGCCGGAAGCGCTCTACGCCATTCTGCTTACGCTGGAACTCGAAGGGCGCGTTTCCCGCCTGCCCGGAGGTCGTTTCCAGCGTCTCTAAAATGACCGGCCCCAGGCCCCGCGCCATGTTCGACATCCTCGTGTATCTCTTCGAGAACTACGTTCACGCCGACGCGTGCCCCGAACCCGCGCAACTGGCCCGTAAATTGACCGCTGCCGGTTTCGAGGAAGAAGAAATTTCCGAAGCCCTCGACTGGCTCTCCGGCTTGCGCCAGCTGTCCGACGGAGAGCGCCCGACCCACGTCGCTCGGCCGGGGTCGTTGCGCGTCTACGCCAACGACGAACTCCTGCGGCTGGGTACCGAATGTCGTGGCTTCCTGCAGTTTCTCGAAAATGCCGGTATCCTCGACGCCGAATGCCGCGAGATGATCGTCGAGCGGGCCCTGGCCCTCGGCGAATCCGAAATCGAGCTGGAAAATCTCAAGGTCATCGTGCTGATGGTGTTGTGGCAGCAGGATCGCCCGATCAACGGCCTGATCCTCGACGAACTGCTCAACGAGTCGGACGAAGACGACGAGCCGGTCACATACGCCTTGCACTGATTTTCGGGCTGCTTGCAAGCCTGGCGCAGGCTTCCGTATGATGCGCCGCTCCCCCAACAACCAGAGTCGGGCGCACCCACAGGCATGAGCAAGCAGCTGATCATTGCGGAAAAACCCTCGGTTGCGGCGGACATCGCCCGCGCCATCGGCGGCTTCACCAAAGAAAAAGATTACTTCGAGTCGGAGCACTACGTGCTCTCGTCGGCCGTCGGCCACCTGCTCGAACTCACGGTGCCGACCGAATTCGAGGTCAAGCGAGGCAAATGGTCGTTTGCCCACCTGCCGGTCATCCCGCCGCACTTTGCTCTCAACCCGATCGAGAAGACCGAGGACCGGCTCAAGCTGCTCACCCGCCTCATCAAGCGCAAGGACGTCACCGGCCTCATCAACGCCTGTGACGCGGGCCGGGAGGGGGAACTGATCTTCAGCTTCATCGTGCAGCACTCCGGCACCACCAAGCCGGTGCAACGCCTGTGGCTGCAATCCATGACGGCCGGCGCCATTCGCGACGGCTTCGCCCAGCTGCGCGCCGCAGCCGATGTGGAGGGCCTGCGCCAGGCGGCGATGTGTCGCGCCGAGAGTGACTGGCTGATCGGTATCAACGGCACGCGGGCGATGACCGCGTTCAATTCCAAGACCGGCGGTTTCCATCTCACCACCGTCGGTCGCGTTCAGACGCCCACGCTGGCCATCGTCGTCGAGCGCGAGGAGAAGATCCGCGCCTTCAAGCCCACCGACTACTGGGAGCTGGAGGCGAGCTTCGGTTGCCAGGCCGGTGCCTACGTGGGCCGCTGGTTCGACGAAGGCTTCAAGAAGCCCGAGGAGGGCGCCCCGCTGGCGGAGCACGCCACTGCCTTCCGTCTTTGGGACAAGGCGCGCGCCGAGGCCATCAAGGCCAAATGCGAAGGCAAGCCCGGAACGGTGGAAGAAGAGTCCAAGCCGTCCACCCAGCTCTCGCCGCTGCTCTTTGATCTCACCTCGCTGCAGCGCGAGGCCAACGGCCGCTTTGGCTTCTCGGCGCGCACCACGCTGCAGTTGGCCCAGGCCCTGTACGAAAAGCACAAGGTGCTCACTTACCCGCGTACCGACGCCCGCGCGCTGCCCGAGGATTATGTCGGCCAGGTCAAGGGCATCCTCGCCGGTCTGCCGGATGCCTTTGCGCCGTTTGCCAACGAGATCGTCAAGCAGGGCTGGGTCAAGCCGAACAAGCGCATCTTCAACAACGCCAAGATCTCCGACCACTTCGCCATCGTGCCCACAGGCACCGCGCCCAAGAGCCTGTCCGAGGCCGAGGCCAAGATTTACGATCTGGTCACCCGCCGCTTCCTGTCGGTGTTCTACCCCGCGGCCGAGTATCGCATCACCACCCGCATCACCCGCGTCGAGGGCGAGGCCTTCAAGACGGAGGGCAAGGTGCTCGTCAATCCGGGCTGGCTGGCCGTGTATGGCAAGTCGGCAGCGGTGAGCGAGGACGAAGGCGGTGCGCCCCAGCTGGTGGCCGTCGAACTCGGCGAGAAGGTTTCCACCGACGAGATCCTCGTCAAGGCGCTGGTCACCAAGCCGCCCGCACGCTTCAATGAAGCCACGTTGCTCTCCGCGATGGAAGGTGCCGGCAAGATGGTCGATGACGAGGAGCTGCGTGCCGCAATGGCCGGTCGTGGCCTCGGCACGCCGGCCACCCGCGCCCAGATCATCGAAAACCTGATCGGCGAAACCTACATCCTGCGGGACGGCAAGGAGCTGATTCCCACCGCCAAGGCCTTCTCGCTCATAACCCTGTTGCGCGGCCTGGGCACCAACGAACTCACCTCGCCCGAACTCACCGGCGAATGGGAGCACAAGCTGGCCCAGATGGAGCGGGGCGCGCTGTCCCGCGCGGAGTTCATGGACCACATCCAGGCCATGACCCGGGACATCGTCGAGCGCGCCAAGCGCTACGAATCCGACACTGTCCCCGGCGATTTCGCGACCCTGTCCACGCCTTGCCCCCGCTGCGGTGGTGTGGTGAAGGAGAACTACAAGAAATTCGCCTGCCAGAGCTGCGACTGGAACGCCTGGAAGATCGTCGCCGGCCGCCAGTTCGAGATCCCCGAGATCGAGGCGCTGCTCTCCACCGGCCGCGTCGGCCCGCTGATGGGCTTCCGCAACAAGATGGGCCGGCTCTTCAACGCCGAGATCCGTCTCAACGACGACAAACAGCCGGAGTTCGACTTCGGCCAGCCGAAGGAAGACGACACCGCCGAGCCGGTGGATTTCTCGGATCAGGAAACCCTGGGCGCCTGCCCCAAGTGTTCGGCCCGGGTGTTCGAGCATGGCATGGCTTACGTTTGCGAGAAGTCCGTTGGCCCCGAGAAATCCTGTGATTTCCGTTCCGGCAAGATCATCCTGCAGCAGCCCATCGAGCGGGAGCAGATGCACAAGCTCCTCGATACCGGCCGGACCGAACTACTGAAGGGTTTTGTCTCGAGCCGCACCAAACGCAAGTTCTCGGCTTTTCTGGTGCGTGGCGACGATGGCAAGGTAGGCTTCGAGTTCGAGAAGAAGGAACCGAAGACGCCAGCCGCCAAGAAGCCGGCGGCCCGCAAGAAGGCCGCGGCCGCCGAGTAAGGCATCGCGTGGATGTGCGTGCCCCAAAAAACTGAACCCGCCGACAGGCGGGTTCATTTTTTTTGGGCCGGGGCCGTCAGGCTGGATCAGGCCAGCGCGGTGGCAATGGTGTCGTGCAGTTCGTCCACTTCCGCATCGGAGACGCCGAGAAATGTTTTGGCGTTTTCGAAGGAGCGGTCGCCCACTGCATGGGCATCATGGGTGTAGTCGCCCAGGACGTGTTCGGCGATGACGCTCACCGCGATCAATGCCAGTGCGTCGGAGGGCAGTTCCTTCTCGGGCAGGATGTAGGCTTCGGGGTCATGGTGGTAGCGAATGGCGTTCGCGATCCGGTCAGACAGCCCCCAGCTGCGTGCAAGCAGCCATCCTGCCACGGCGTGGTCGCAGCGGAAGTGCCCCTGTTCCTGTTGGATGAGGCCGTACCCGTGGTCGCTGGCACTGGTGTAGAGCGCCGCGTAGTCGGGGAAGGTCGTCATCAGCACCGGTACCGCCGCGTCCTGGAACAGCGCGAAGGTGTAGGCTGCGTCGGGCGAGATGCCCACGTGTCCGCGGGCCAGCACGCCGGCGGCGAGGGCCAGGGTCGATGCGCGCGACCAGAAGCGTTCCATCACGTCAGCCGGCAGGTGGCTGGAGGTATTGCGCAGCGCGACGGCCACGACCACACTCAGAATGTGATTGATGCCCAGGCGATTCACCGCTTGCTGCACGCTGCGCACCCGGGAGCCCGGCGAGAACATGGGTGAGTTGGCCAGTTTTACCGCAGCGGCCGACATGCTGACATCGGAAGCGACGATGCGGCTGAGTACCTTCATCGAGGGTTCGTCGCGCTGGGCTTCCCTCAGCACCTCTGCAACGATGCTTGGGCAAGGCGGGATGCGTACCGCTGACAGCGTTGCGTTCAGCGCTTCATGCGTGAGGGGGCGAGTTGCCGTAGCTGTGTTCATGAGGGATGGCCTGCGTTGGATTGCTTGAAGTTTATCAAAAATGATATTTTTGAAGTTTCAAATATTTCACATTCGCGATTTTTTAGTTTTTTGATGAATTGTGGTGTGCCGCGCAGCGTGGATCGGCAGTGCCGCCACCGACGTCCCAGGAGCTTGGCGTGACTCGAAGGTCCTTACCCGCAGCCGGCATCGCGACCCTGGCTTACGTCGTGTCCCAGGCCCACATCGGCGGTTTGCTCTACCAATTACGGCCGAATATCTTTGTTCTGCAGCTGAGTTTTCGGTCTGATCGCTATTGGGCGGTGCTCGGTCAGTGGGGTGAGGCTGGGATGCGCAGTTATCGGGCCCACCTGCCGTGGGACTTCGCCCACCTGTTCATCTACGCCGCCTTCGGTTACGTGCTGGCGACCCGCGTGGACCTGTTCGACGACGCCAATTCGGCGACTGCCCGTCGGGCGGCCTGGATGCTGCCGCTGGCTGCGGTCTTCGATCTGGCGGAGAACCTGTTTCAGGTTCATCTGCTCGGCGGGCCGTTTGGCGTGGAGAGCCTGGCAGTTCCGCTGTCGGCCTGCTGTTCGGCGATCAAGTGGGGGCTTGCGGCGGGTTTCGCACTGATCGTTGTCTGGCGGTTGGTCCGAAAATCTGCCGCGATCGGGCTTCTGTCACAGTGAGGTGGCGGGGCGGATGTGTATAAGTCTGTGTCTGTAAAATCATATCTGTTCGTCCATGCCCCACCGACCGCGCGCGAGCACCCAGGCTGCCGCGCAGGCATCGCGCCTGCTGGCACGTGCTCGCGAGGGCTTCCTGCAGGCGCTTCTCGAAGGCACCGGAGACGTGATCCGCCATCGGGCCTGGCAAGACGTGCTGGCAGCGGCGGCGGGGGCCTGCTTTGACGAGCTGGTTGGTGGGCGTCGGGCGGCCAAGCCAGGTGCAGGCATACGGCCGATCAATCTGGTCCGCTCCGACGAATCCGATTACTCCATCGGCCTGATCAATCTTGATCGCCGTCTGCAGGAGTTCTGCGGCCGCGAGCTGGCAGCCCTCCATTTGCGCCTGCGTCTCCAATTGCTGGATGGTGGTATCGAACTCCACGAGGAATCGCCCCTCGGCACCGCCACCGTGTGTCGCGCCCTGCGGATGCTGAAGGAAATCGAGAAGCTCAGCCCGACCCAAGCCCTGCAGCTGCTGGTGCGTCTTGAGTCGCCCCTTGGTCGGCGACTGTCGCGCTTCTACAGGGATTTCGAGCACGACCTGGCCGACGAGGCCCTGGCCATCCGCGGGAAGGAAACCCGCGGCCTCCTTGCCCCGATCCGACACACCACCGACGACGAGGAGGAGTGGACCGACACCCCTGCCGCCCGCGCCAGCCTTCCGATCGATCCGGTGGATGCCTTGCGCCTGGCTGCCCTGACCCGCCGGGAGAGCGAGGCGTCAAGCGCGGCCAGCGTCGCTCCAGGGCCGGTGTCGGCGGTGGTGGAGCGTATCGAGGCTTGGATCACCGAACGCCAGCGATCCGGCACCGGCGTACCTGCGGCGCTGGGTGCCAGCGAGCTGGGGGCCCTGCTGGGGCCAGCCCAGGCCGTGGCGGTCGAGGTGGTCGAGACGATCTGCAACCGTGCCGAGACTGACGCCGACCTGCCGCCCACGATCCGCACGCTGCTTGGCGGCCTGCGGGTGCCGCTGCTGCGACTTGCCCTGCGCAGCCAGAAATTGCTCTCCATCGATCGTCACCCGGCCTTCCAGTTGGTGGATCGCATCGCCAACCTGGGCCGCACGCTGCCGCCCGACTGTACCCAGGCCCTACCTGTGTGCCGTGGGTTGGCCTCGATGGTGCGCTCCCTCGGGCGCCTGCCGCAGCCCAGCCAGCGGGATTTCGAACTGGCCTTGGGGGTGCTCGACACCCTGCTGTCGACCCGCCAGAAGAGTGCCATCGCCCGCGCCGCTCAGCACATCGACACCGCGCTGCAGCTCGAGCGCCGGGAAGTGGCGCTGCACCAGGCCAGCCGCGCCATCTACCTGCTGGTGGAGCAGGAGCCGGCCAGCGTCGCCCGCAACTTTCTCGAGCGGTACTGGGTGCATGTGCTGGCCAAGGCGGTGTACCGCTACGGCCCGGACAGCCCCCAATGGGCGAGCCGCTTGCTGATCGCCCACCGTCTGCTCGCCAGCGCATCGCCGCCGGACGACGAAGCCCTGCGGCGCAAGATGCTTGGTGAATTCCCGGCGTTGATCCACGATCTGGACGAAGGTTTGACCTGGATCGCCCTGCCGGCCAAGCAGGCAGGTTCGGCCCTTTCGTCGGTGCAGGCGCTGCACGCCAGCCTGCTGGCCGGCCGCACTCCGCCGGTGCCCACCCTGCGCCGGACGACCTCGCCGCCCACCCTCAAGAAGCCCGACGGCAGCCAGGGCCTGCTCACTTTCAAGCACAAGCAGTACGTGGCCGGCGAGCTCTCCCTGCCGCCCGAGTGGGCCGGGCTCAAGGTGGGCGACAGCGTGGCAGTGGGCCTGCCCAACGGCAAGGTGATGCGCGGCTACGTGGCCCACATCGCCCCTGCCGGCCAGGTGGTGCTGATTTCCGATGGCGATCACGCCGCCGTGATGGCGGTGACTGCCCGCGCGTTGGCCCAGCAGATCGCCGTGCCCGAAACCCGGCTGTTCGGTGACGTCTCGCTGGTGGATCAGGCCGCCATCGACAAGCTCCTCGGCACCTGAACCACGCGGGCGCAGTGGTGTCGGACGCTACAATCGCGTTCGCCGCCTTCCTCCGACTGCTCCCTCATGTGCACCGACCCCGCCTGCGCCGGCCATCCCGCCGCGCCCGCCGCCGATAACGCCATCCGCATCCGCGGGGCGCGCCAGAACAACCTCAAGAACCTGTCGCTGGACATCCCCCACCACGAACTCGTGGTGGTGACCGGCGTGTCCGGCTCGGGCAAGAGCTCGCTGGTGTTCGACACGCTCTACGCCGAAGGCCAGCGCCGCTACGTCGAGACCTTCTCGCCCTACGCCCGGCAGTTCCTCGACCGGATGGACAAGCCCCAGGTGGATCGCATCGAGGGCGTGCCGCCGGCCATCGCCATCGACCAGACCAACCCGGTGCGCACCTCCCGTTCCACCGTCGGGACGATGACCGAGCTGGCCGACCACTTCAAGCTGCTCTACGCCCGCGCAGCGCGCCTGCACTGCCGCGGTTGCGGCAAGCCGGTGACGCGGGATACGCCGGCAACGATCTTCGCCGACCTCTCGGCCCGCGCCGCCGCGGCGGGCGACCCGCGGCTGGTGGTGAGCTTTCCGGTCACCGTGCCGGCCAACTTCGGCGAGGATGAAGTGGCCGAACTCCTCGCCCGCCAGGGCTACACCCGCATCCACGCCCGCGACGGCGACGTGCTCCACGTGGCCCAGGATCGCTTCCGCCTCGGCAACGCCGAGCACGCCCGGGTGATGGAGGCGCTGGAGGTTGGCCTCTCCGCCGGTCACGGCAAGCTCACGGTGCACGCCGTCGACGGCGAAGGGGGCAACAGCGGTGAAACCCGCTGGAAATACAGCACCGGCCTGCACTGCGCCGATTGCGACATCGCCTATCCGGACCCGACGCCCAGCCTGTTCTCGTTCAACTCGCCCATCGGCGCCTGCGACACCTGCCGCGGCTTCGGGCGGGTCATCGGCGTGGATTTCGGGCTGGTGATCCCCGACGAATCCAAGACCCTCGCCGAAGGCGCCGTGAAGCCCTGGCAGAGCCCCAGCTTCAAGGAATGCCAGGACGACCTCGCCAGGATGGCGAAGAAATACGGTGTGGCGATGGACGTGCCCTTCCGCGATCTGCCGGAAGAACACCGCCGCTGGGTGCTCGAAGGCGACGACAAGTGGAAGAGCTGGGATTCCAGCTGGCCGCGCTACTGGTACGGCGTGCGCCACTTCTTCGACTGGCTGGAGACAAAAGCCTACAAGATGCATATCCGGGTGCTGCTGTCGCGATACCGCAGCTACACCGAATGCCCCGCCTGCCATGGCGCGCGGCTCAAGCCGGAGGCCTTGCTTTGGCGCCTGTGGCGCCGTGAGGAGGAAGGCGATAGGCGTGAGGAGCCCCACGCCTATCGCCCGCGCTCAAGCGCTGAAGAAGGCCTCCTTGCTCCTCACGCCTCACCCCTCACGAGGCTCGCGATAAGCGAGCTCTTGTCCCTGCCCATCGACGACGTGAGCACCTTCGTCGCCGCGCTGGACCTGCCCGCACCGCTCGACGAGGCCACCGAGCTGCTGGTGGACGAGATCGAGGGCCGCCTGCGCTACCTGCAGGACGTGGGCCTCGGCTACCTCACGCTGGATCGCCAGTCGCGCACCCTTTCGGGCGGCGAGGTGCAGCGGATCAACCTCACCACCGCGCTGGGCACCTCGCTGGTCAATACCCTGTTCGTGCTCGACGAGCCTTCCATCGGTCTGCACCCGCGGGACATCGGGCGCATCCTCGGGGTGATGGAGCGCCTGCGCGACGCCGGCAACTCGCTGGTCGTCGTCGAACACGACCCGCAGCTGATGCTCGCCGCCGACCGCCTGCTCGACATCGGCCCCGGCCCCGGCGAGCGGGGCGGCGAGATCGTCGCCTACGGCGCGCCCACCGCCATCGCCAACGATCCGGCATCCCTCACCGGCGCCTACCTGGCCGGCCGCAAGCGCGTCGACACCCGCCGCCAGGCCCGCCCGGTGGCCGTGAATACGCCGCGCCTGGTGCTGCGGGGCGCGCGGGAGCACAACCTGCGCGGCGTCGATCTGGCGATCCCGCTGCAGCGCCTCGTGGGCATCACCGGCGTGTCCGGCTCGGGCAAATCCACGCTGATCCAGGACGTGCTGTTCCCGGCGCTGGCCAAGCATTTCGGCCAGCCGTCCGAACCGCCCGGCGCCTTCGACGGCCTGGCCGGCGTCGATGCGATCAAGGGCGTGGTGATGGTGGATCAGTCGCCCATCGGCAAGAGCGCCCGCTCCAATCCGGTGAGCTACGTGGGCGCCTGGGACGCCATCCGCAAGCTCTTTGCCAACCTGCCCGAGGCCAAGGACCGCGGCTACACGCCGGGCACCTTCAGCTTCAACTCCGGCACCGGCCGCTGCCCCACCTGTACCGGTTCCGGCTTCGAACACGTGGAGATGCAGTTCCTCTCCGACGTGTATCTGCGCTGCCCGGATTGCGACGGCAAGCGCTACCGGCCCGAGATCCTCGCCCTCGAATGGCGCGGCAGATCCGTGGCCGACGTGCTGGAGATGACCGTATCGGAAGCCCTGGCCTTCTTCGCCGACCAGAAAGCCGTGCTCGCAGCCCTCGCGCCCCTGGCCGACGTGGGCCTCGAATACCTGCGCCTCGGCCAGCCGGTGCCCACGCTCTCGGGCGGCGAGGCCCAGCGCCTCAAGCTCGCCGGCTATCTGGCCGAAGCGGCCCAACTGGCGGCAAAAAGATCAAAGAAATCGATAGATTCTTCCGATCCAGGCCTGCTTTTTCTGTTCGATGAGCCCACAACAGGTCTGCATTTTGAGGATGTGGCCCGGTTGCTGTCGGCTTTCGAAAAACTGATCGATGCCGGCCACTCGCTGGTGGTCATCGAGCACAACCTCGACGTGATCGCCGCCGCTGACTGGCTGGTGGATCTGGGCCCCGAAGGCGGCGCTGGCGGCGGGCTGATCGTCGCCGAAGGCACGCCGGCCCAGGTGATCGCCACCCCCGCTTCCCACACTGGCCGGGCACTGGCCGACTACGCCGACCAGCTCGCCCGCCTGCAGGCCGCGCCGGTGGTGGCCGAGCCGCCGGCACGCTACCGCGCGGTGCCTGACAACGCCATCACCATCCGCCACGCCCGCCATCACAACCTGAAGAACGTCAGCCTCGACATCCCGCGCGATCAGTTCACGGTCATCACCGGGCTGTCCGGCTCGGGCAAGTCCACGCTGGCCTTCGACATCGTGTTCGGCGAGGGCCAGCGGCGCTATCTCGAATCCCTCAACGCCTACGCGCGGCAGTTTGCCCAGCCCTCGGCGCGGCCGGACGTGGATGCGATCTTCGGCATCCCGCCCACCGTCGCCATCGAGCAGCGGGTGAGCCGCGGCGGGCGCAAGAGCACGGTGGGCACGCTCACCGAGATCCAGCCCTTCCTGCGCCTGATGTACGTGAAGCTGGGCACCCAGTACTGCCCCGACTGCGACGTGCCGGTGACGCCCCAGAGTTTCGAGGCCATCGTCGCCCAGATCCTGCGCGACCACGTGGGCGAATCCGTCGAGGTGCTGGCGCCGCTCATCATCAACCGCAAAGGCCTGTACACCGATCTCGCCAAGTGGGCGCGCGGCAAGGGCTTCGAACAGCTGCGCGTGGATGGCGACTACCTGCCCACCAAAAAGTGGCCCCGCCTCGACCGCTACAAGGAACACAACATCGAGTTGCCGGTGGGCATGGTCAAGGTGGGCGCCGACACCGAAAGCCTGCTGCGCGAATATGTGCAGGCTGCGCTCGACCACGGCAAGGGCGTGCTCAAGGTGCTGCCCCTGGGCGAGGCGGGCGGCGCGCTCACCACGCTATCCACGTTGCGCGCCTGCCCGGATTGCGGCACCAGCTTCCCTGAGCCCGACCCGCGCCTGTTCTCCTACAACGCCAAGCACGGCTGGTGCCCCGATTGCTACGGCACCGGCGTGAAGATCGCTGGCAAGGTCGAGAACCCCGACGACCTGGATCTGGGCGAGCTGGAGCACGAATCCGATGAAGCCTGCCCCAGCTGCCACGGCGCCCGCCTCAACCCGGTGGCGCGGGCGGTGCGCTTCCGCGACCTGGGCCTGCACGAGCTGGCGTCCCTGGCGGTGGGCAAGGTGGCCGGCTTCTTCGAGACGCTGCAACTCGAACGCCGCGAGGCCGACATCGGCCGCGATCTGATCACCGAGATCTGCGGCCGGCTGGACTTTTTGCAGCAGGTCGGCCTCGGCTATCTGGCGCTCGACCGCGCCGCGCCCACGCTCTCGGGCGGCGAGGCCCAGCGCATCCGCCTGGCGGCCCAGCTCGGCTCCAACCTCACCGGCGTGTGCTACATCCTCGACGAGCCGACCATCGGCCTGCACCCGCGGGACAACCGGCTGCTGCTGGATACGCTCGAAAAACTCCGCGGCCGCGGCAACACCCTGCTGGTGGTTGAGCACGACGAGGACACCATCCGTCGCGCCGATCACGTGATCGACCTGGGCCCCGGCGCCGGTGTGCGTGGCGGGCGCATTGTCGCCGAAGGCCGGCTGCCCGCGCTGATGGCTGCGCCCGAATCCGCCACCGGGCGCTGCTTCGCCAACCCGCTGGTGCATCCCTTGTCGCCGCGCCGTGGCGTGGCGGACGATCAGCCCGCGCTGGTCGTCCATGGCGCCACGCTGCACAACCTCAAGGATGTCTCGGCCCGGGTGCCGCTGGCCCGACTGACGGTGGTCACCGGCGTGTCCGGCTCGGGCAAGTCCACCTTCGCCCGCGACGTGCTCCACGCCAGCCTCGTGGCTGGCAGTCCGGTGGGTTGCGCGAGCGTGGACGGCATGGCGCAGATCGGTCGCGTACTCGAAGTCGACCAGACGCCGATCGGCAAGACCCCGCGCTCCTGCCCGGCTACTTACATCGGCTTCTGGGACGCCATCCGCAAGCTCTTCGCCGAGACCACCGAAGCCAGGATGCGCGGCTGGAACGCCTCGCGCTTCTCGTTCAACACCGGCGCCGGGCGCTGCCCGGTGTGCGAAGGGCAGGGCCGCATCACCATCGAGATGAACTTCCTGCCCGACGTGAAGCTGCCCTGCGAGGCCTGCGGCGGCGCCCGCTTCAACCCCGAGACGCTCAGCGTGCAGTGGAAGGGCAGGAGCGTCGCCGAGGTGCTGAATATGGCGGTGGAAGACGCGGTGGATTTCTTCGCCGCCCATCCGTCGATCGCTCACCCGCTCAGGCTGCTGCAGGACGTGGGCCTCGGTTACCTCACCCTCGGCCAGCCCAGCCCGACGCTATCGGGCGGCGAGGCCCAGCGGATCAAGCTGGTGTCCGAGCTTGCCAAGGTGCGTGGCCGTGCCGGCGAATCCGCCACTGGCCCGGGCCGTCCGCTGCCGCCCGAAAAGCACACGCTCTACGTGCTCGACGAGCCCACCGTGGGTCTGCACATGGCCGACGTGGAGAAGCTGATCCACGTGCTGCACCGCCTCGCCGACGCCGGCCACACGGTGCTGGTCATCGAACACGACCTCGACCTGATGGCCGAGGCCGACTGGCTCATCGACCTGGGCCCCGAGGGTGGCGAGGGCGGTGGCGAGATCGTCGCCGAAGGGCCTCCAGAGGCGGTGGTGGCGGTCAAGCGGTCGCATACCGGGCGTATCCTTGGCGAGTTTCTGGCCTCGCGCCGGGCCGGCTGAACACCTTGAAGAGAATCGGAGATGTACGCATGAATGCAACGCAACGACTGGGCATGGTCGGGCTGCTGATGAGCGCCGCGGGCGTCGCGCTGGCCGGCGATCCGGCCACGTGCGCCAAGGTGGCCGACAACACCGAACGCCTGGCCTGTTACGACGAGGCCGTGGGCCGTCCCCACCAGGAGGCGCCGGCAGAGGTGGTCCATGACGACTCGCCGTTTTCGGCCCGCTGGGAGCTGGATGCCGAGGACAAGAAGGGCTCCTTCCTGATCCGTCCGTACAAACCCACCTACCTGCTGCTGGCCCGCTGGAGCAATGCACCCAACACCACGCCGACCTCGCCCAATCCGCTCAACGTGGTCACGACACCGAACAACGTGGACCCGGCCGAGGCCAAGTATCAGATCAGCTTCAAGACCAAGCTGTGGGAAGGCCTGTTCGGCCGCCATGGCGACCTGTGGATGGGCTACACCCAGCAGTCCAACTGGCAGGTGTACAACAAGCGCTTCTCGTCACCCTTCCGCGAGACCGACTACGAGCCCGAACTGATGGCGGTGTTCCGCACCAACCTGGATGCCGGCGCCGGCTTCAAGGTGAAGATGATGTCCCTGGGGCTCAACCACCAGTCCAACGGCCGCAGCCAGCCCTATTCGCGGAGCTGGAACCGGATCGTCGGCCAGGTCGGCATCGAGCGAGGCGACTTCGCGCTGGTGTTCCGCCCGTGGCTGCGCTTTGCCGAGAAGACCAGCAAGGACGACAACCCGGACATCACCTCATACATGGGCCACGGTGACATCCAGGCCATGTGGCAGTTGGGCGAGCACGGCTTCGGCCTGACCTTGCGCAGCACCCTGCTGTCCGGCGACAAGACGCGCGGTGCCGCCCAGTTCGACTGGAGCATCCCGATCCATCGCAACCTCAAGGGATATCTGCAGCTCTTCACGGGCTACGGCGAAACCCTGATCGACTACAACCACCGCCAGACGACCTTCGGGCTGGGCGTATCCCTGGTGGACTGGCTGTGACGCCATTTTTCATGCCAGGAGTGTGATGAGTTTGCGTTTTTTTGCAATCAACATTTGCTAGGATCATGGCCCTCAGGCCCGCCGCCATGCAGCAAGTCGGTCCGGCGGCAGGCTGATGTCAAACAGACAAACCGACAGAGGTTTTCGTCATGCCCCAGCAGATGTCGTCGGCGCGTGCGTCGATGTGTGGCCCCTTGCCTTGCCGGAACGCGGGATAGGCCATGGCAAGCCCATTCAAGCTCAGCGTGTGTCCCCACGACACCGCCAAGAACCTCCTCGGCTGGTTCACCCTCAACACCTATCTCCAGCGAAATCTGGGCATCGGCATCCACTTCGAGCCCCAGGACAACTTCCTGGTCGAGCGTCAGGCGGTGCTCGAGAACAGCTTCCATGTGGTGTACGCCAACCCCTTCAGCGCCCTGTGTTACGCCCGGGACAAAGGTTTCGTGCCCGTTGCCCGGCCGGCCGGGGTGAATGACGAGACCATCGTCGTGGCCCTTGTCGACGCGGGCGTGCCCGACGCGCCGCGCATCGCCAGCGCCACCGACAAGCTCGTCATCCACGACCTGGGCCTGCAGGTGATGCGCCGCCAGGGCCTTGACGTGGCGGGGGCGGATTTCCACTTCGTGGGCAACCACCTCAATGCTGCCAAGGCGGTGCTGCAGGGCGAGGCCGACCTGGGTTTCGTGTTCAACGAAACCTGGACCGGCATGAGCGCTGCCACTCGTGATCAGCTTCAAGTGATCGGCGAGAGCCGCGACGGCAGCGCCTTCCATTGTTTCATGGTGGCGCCGGCGTGGGCCGACAAGCGGGAGGCGATCCAGCGCATCCTGTGCGCGATGCACGAAGACCCGGCAGGCCTGCGGGTGCTCGACGACCTGCACTTCAAGCGCTTCGAGCCCATCGACGAGACCGCGCTGGCGCCGCTGGCTACGCTGATCGCCGCCTGAGCGGCGCGTGCCCGTCACTGGGCGCATCGTTGCGCCTCCTGGTCTGGAGCTTGCGTTGCCATGTGACGGGCACGTCGCCCGAAAGGGTGTGTCGCCCGCCTGAGAAGTGTTTCACCCAAACTGCCGGTTGAACCTGGCCATGCCGATGCCGAAGATCGTCACGCCCAGCGCGCCCATCGCCAGCACCGAATCCCACAGCAGATCCATGCCCGCGCCTTTGAGCAGGATGCCGTAGGCCGAATCCAGGTAGTAATGCAGCGGTGAGAAGCCGGCGGCCAGGCGCATCCAAGGGGGCATGGCCTCCAGTGGCGTCCAGGCGCCGGAGAGCAGCAGCATGGGCATCAGGATCACGATGGTCAGCATGCCCACCTGCGCCAGGTTGCGCGACACCGTGGCGGCCAGCAGGCCCAGCCCGGCGGTGGTGAAGACGTACAGCGCGGTGATGAGGAAGAAGGCGGAAAGGCTGCCGCGCATGGGGAGATCGAAAACCGGGCCGAGCACGCCGAACAGCGCGATGGCGGTGCCAGCGAGGATGGCCAGGGTCATCGCGATGACCTTCGGGAAGAGGATCTGGAAGGGCGTGAGGGGCGTGACCATCAGCTGCTCGATGGTGCCGCGCTCCTTCTCGCGGACCATCGCCGCCGCCGGCAGCAGGATGGAGAACAGGGTGACCACGGTGAGCAGCTCCGAGATGCCCATGAACCACGGGTCGTACTGGTTGGGGTTGTACCAGATGCGGGGTTCGGCCTCGATCAGCGGGCCGCTGGCGCCGGCCAGGCCTTCGCGCAGCAGCGCGGCCTCGCCGGCGTACTTGCCGACGATCTGCGCTGCGTAGCTGGAGGCGAGGAAGCCGAGTACCGAGTTGGTGGTGTCCACCTGCAGCTGCACCGGCACCTGCTCGCCGCGGGTGAGGCGCTCCTCGAAGCGCGGCGGGATGTCGAGCACCGCCATCGCGTCACCGCGGTCGAGCAGCGTGAGGCTGGCGTCGGGGCTGGCGGCTTCGCCGGCCGGCTTGAAGTACGGTGGCTGGAAGCGGCTGGCGAGCTCCCGGGAGGCAAAGCTGCGGTCGTTGTCGAGCACCGCCAGCGCGGCGTTACGCAGCTGCATCGACACGCCGGAGGCCGCCACGTAGATGTCGCCGGTGAAGCTGTACAGGAAGAACACCATCAGCGCCGTGTCGCGCAGGAGCTGCAGCAGCTCCTTCCAGGTCATCACTCGCAGGCGGCGCAGGCCGGCGACGGAGAAGAAACCGTTCATGACTTCGGCCGCTTGGAGAACAGCAGGTAGCCGATGGCGAACAGCCCCACCGCGTAGCCGGCCAGCACCAGCGCGTCGGGCCACAGCTCGGCCGCGCCGGCGCCTTTCAGGAAGCAGTCGGTGACGATGCGCCCGTAGTACATCGGCGGCAGGGAATGGGCGATCAACGAGGCGCTGGGCGAGAGCGACGACAGGGGCAGCAGCAGGCCCGAATACAGCACCGCCGGAATGATGGTGATGATGCTGGTGATGATCATCGCCGCCACCTGCGTTTGCACCAGCATCGAGATCACCAGCCCGAAGCCGGTCGTGCACACCACGTAGATCAGGCTGGCGAGGGTGAAGAACAGCGGGTCGCCCTTGAACGGAACCTGATACACCCCCAGACAGATCAGCCACAAAATGAACCAGTTTGCCGCCGAGATGAGCACGTAGGGCGCCAGCTTGCCAAGCAGGAATTCGCCCGGCGAGACGGTGGACGCGTAGATGTTGAAGATGGAGCCGGATTCCTTCTCGCGGACCACGCCCAGCGCGGTGAGAAAGGGCGGCGACAGCATCATGATGAGCATGATGAGCTTGGGCGCCATCGACCAGATGCTCTTGATGCTCTGGTTGTAGAGGTAGCGTACTTCCAGCTTCACCGGCTGGACGCGGGCGCGGGCTTCGGCGAGCGGCACGCCGCGGGTGGCCGACAGCGCCTGGGCCATGTTCTCGGCGCTCACCGCGGCGTTGATGGCGGCCACGTAGCCCTGGGTGGTCTGGGCGCGCATCGGGAAAGTGCCGTCGATGATGACCTGCACCGGCGCCGGTTCGCCCCGGCTGAGGCGTTCGTCGAAGCGCGGCGGGATCACCAGCGCCACCCGCACCCGGTTGTCGGCCAGCAGGCGGTCGATGGCGCGCTCGTCGTCGGCGTAGCCCTTAAAGTCGAAGTAGCGCGACGAGATGAAGCGGTAGGCGTATTCGCGGCTGGCGGGCGTGCGGTCGTGGTCCACCACCGCGAAGGGCAGGTTCTCCACGTCGAGGGTCAGGCCGAAGCCGAAGATCAGCATCAGCATGGTCGGCACGATGAAGGCCAGGGCGAAGAACAGCCGGTCGCGGACGATCTCCCGCCATTCCTTCCAGGCCAGCGCGACGATCCGTTTGACGTTCATGGCGTGGCCCGCTGGGCGGCTTCGAGGGCGCTCACCCGATGGACGAACACGTCCTCCATCGACAGCGGCCGGGGCTCGGCCGATTGCAGCGCCACGCCGGCAGCGGCGAGGATGCGCGGCAGGTGGGCGAGGTCGGCGGCGGTGTCCTTCGACAGCAGATGCACCGCCCGGCCGTGGAGCGTGGCGCTGGCAAAGCCGGCGGCCAGCAGCGCCGCCTGGGCTGGCGCCGGGCGATCGACGCGCAGTTCGAGGAGCTGCCCGGCCTCTGCGACGACGGCCTGCTTCATCGCCTCGGGCGAGGCGTCGGCCACCACCCGGCCCGCGAACATCAGCGCCAGGTGGTCGCAGTGCTCGGCCTCGCTCATGTAGTGGGTGGTGACGAGGATCGCCACGCCCTCGCGCCGCGACAGGTGGAACAGGATGTCCCAGAACACCCGCCGGCCGATGGGATCGACGCCGGATGTGGGCTCGTCGAGAAACAGCACCTGGGGTTGATGCACCAGCGCGCAGCCCAGGGCGAGGCGCTGGCGCAGGCCCATGGGCAGGCGGCCGGCGGCGTCGTTCTCGAAACCGGCGAGGCCGGCCATGCCGATCACCCATTCGGTGCGGCGGCGGGCGGCCTTGTCGTCGAGGCCATAGATGCCGGCATAGAGCCGGATGTTCTCGACCACCGAGAGGTCGTGGTACAGCGAGAAGGCCTGGCTCATGTAGCCGATGCGCTCCTTGATCGCCCAGCCGGCGCTGCGCATGTCGGCGCCTGCCACCATCCCGAAGCCCGACGAGGGCTTGAGGATGCCGGTGAGCATCTTGATGACGGTCGTCTTGCCGGCCCCGTTGGCCCCCAGCAGGCCGAAGATCTCGCCCTGGGGCACGCGGAAGCTCACCGCGTCGGCGGCGCGGAAATCACCAAACACCCGGGTCAGCTCACGGGCTTCGATGGCCGGTGCGGTGCTGGTGTGGGGCTGGATGTCGTTGGTGGCGAGGCTGGAGTCCAGCTTTGCCCCGCGCTGGCGGAGCATGGCGACGAAGACGTCCTCCAGCTCGGGCTCGCGGGCGAACCAGTCGGTGAGACGGATGGCGGCGAGGCAGGCGTCGATCTCGGCCCGGGCGGCAGTGGCGTCCAGTCCGTCGGCGAACACCCGCAGCCAGGCGCCCATCGCCTCGGTCTGGGCAAAGCGGGCCTTCAGCTGCGCGACGGCTGCGGCCTGGGGCTCGGCGCGGAACAGGGCCAGGGTGCCGGGTACGGTGGCCACCAGCTCGGCCGGCGTGCCTTGGCCCATCACCTTGCCCTCGTGGAACAGCGACACGCGGTGGAAGCGGTCGGCCTCGTCGAGGTAGGCGGTGGATACCAGCGCGGTGATGCCCTTTTCTTCCAGCAGCTTGCCGAGGATCGCCCAGAAATCCCGCCGGGAGACCGGATCGACGCCGGTGGTGGGTTCGTCGAGGATCACCAGATCGGGCTCGTGGATCAGCGTGCACACGAGGCCGAGCTTCTGCTTCATGCCGCCCGAGAGCTGGCGCATCGGGCGGTGGCGGAAGGCGTCGAGGCGGGTCATGCCCAGCAGGGTGCGCTTGCGCTCGGCGAGGATGTCGGCCGGTACCAGACGCAGGCGGCCGAAGAAATCCACGTTCTCGTCGATGGAGAGATCCGGGTACAGGTTGAGCCCCAGCCCTTGCGGCAGGAAGCCGATGCGCTGCTTGACGTTTTCGGCCGCGCGGGCGGAATCGATGCGGGTGCCGAAGACATCCACCGTGCCGCCTTCGAAGGCCAGTACGCCGGCCACCGCCTTCATCAGGCTGGACTTGCCGGCCCCATCGGCGCCCACCAGCCCGTAGATCTCGCCGCGCCTCACGTCGAGGGCGAGCCCGTCGGCAGCCACGCGCTTGCCGTAGCGTTTGACGAAGCCGTCGACGCGGACCGCGGTTTCGGCACTCATGACTGTTCCGCCGTTACCAGCGCGGCGCCTGCCAGGGCACGCCGTCCTTCCAGCGGATCACCGCGTCCGCGGGCACGCCGGGGGTGAGGCGGTGATCCGGGTTGCCGTTCAGGTACAGGCGCACCGCGTAGCTGAGCTTCACCCGCTCGTCGGGGGTCTGGACTTCCTTTGGTGTGAATTCGGCTTGGCTGGCCACGTAGCGGATGGTGGCCGGGAAGGCCTGGCCGGGGAAGGCGTCGGTGTAAACCTGCGCCGGGAGGCCAATGCGCACGAGGCCGATCTGCTTTTCGGGTACATAGACCTTGAGGTACAGCTTGTCGAGATCGACGATGTCGAAGATCGGCGTGCCGGCGGCAACCACCTCGCCGGCGTCGCGCAGCCGCGACAGCACCACGCCACCGGCGGGGGCGCGCAGGGTCAGGTCGTCGATCAGACTGGCGACTTCCTTGGCCGCGGCCTGGGCCTGGCGCAGCCCGGCTTCGAGGGCGGCGATGTCGTTCTCGCGGGCACGTACCTTGTCGCGGCCGAGGCGCGATGATGAGGCGGCCTGCTCGGCCTGGCGCAGGTCGGCGCTGGCGGCGGTGAGGGCGAGGCGGGTCTGCTCGGCCCGGCGCGGCTCGACGGTGCCGCGGGCGGCGAGCTCGTCGAAGCGCTTCGCGTCCCGGGCGGCCTGGGCCTCCGCGGCGCGGGCCTTGGCGACCACGGCGTCGGCGCTGGCTTCGGCCAGCGGTACCTCGCGGCGGGCGATGTCGAGCTGGCTGCGGGCGGCCTGGAGCTGGGCCTGCAGCGTGGCGACGGCGGCCTCCGCCTGCTGCCGGCGGGCGGCGAGCTGGGTGTCTTCGAGCCGCGCCAGCACCTGCCCGGCGGCGACGCTGGCACCTTCGCGCACCTCGAGCCTGGCGATACGGCCGGCGAGCTTGCTGGCGACGGTGGTGTGGTCGCCCTCGAGGCGACCGTTGGCCTGGATCAAGCCTTCGGGCAGGGCGTTGCCGCCCGACAGGCTGTGCCACGCCCACACGCTGCCGGCCACGAGGGCGACGACCGCGGCGGCGGCGATGAGTTGGGCTTTCTCGAGACGCATGGTGGGGTTCCTTAAAGCTCGCCGACGGCCTTTCTGAGCCTCAGCCGGGCCAGGTGGAGGTCGTAGAGGGCGTTCAGGTGGTTGTAGTCGGTGAGGCTGCGCAGGGCCTCGGCGTCGAGCACTTCGGTGTGGGTGCCGACACCGTTGCGGTAGCGGTCGCGGGCCACGCGCAGGTTCTCGTCGGCCTGACCGACGGCGGTCTCGGTGGTGGCGAGGCGCCGGGCGGCTTCGTCGGTGGCCAGCCATTCGCGGCGCACTTCGAGCTCGACCAGGCTGGCGGCGTCGGTCTGGCGTTCGCGGGCGGCGCGAGCTCGCGCGCGGGCGGCGTCGGCCTGGTGGCGCAACAGGCCGCCGTCGAAGAGCTGCCATTCGACGCCAACAGCGATCTGGGCCACGTCCTGGCGGACGCGGTAGCGGTTGTCTTCGTGCATTGCGGCGGCCGACAGCCCGACCTGGGGCCGCAGTCCAGCGCGGGCCTGGTCGGCTTCATGGTCGGTGACATCGGCCCGGGCGCCGAGCAGGGCCAGTTCCGGGCGCTGGTTGCGGGCACGGCTGGCGAGGGCTGCGATGTCGCCGGCCGCGGTGTCGGCGACAGGCGGCTCGGTCAGGTCGACCTGCGCATCCAGCGGCCGGCGCAGCAGCCGGTTGTAGGCTGCGGCGGTGAGCTGGGCGGCGTTGCCGGCCTGGGTGAGGCGCTGGGTGGCGTCGGCCCGGGCGACGGCCACCGAGAGGATGTCGTTGCGGGCGACGAGGCCCTGCTTGCTCAGCTCGGCCACGTCGGCGGCGTGGGCGTCGAGGGCGGCGAGGTGGTGCTCGGCGGCGGCCCGGGCACGGCGGGCGCGCAGTACGTTGAGGTAGGCCTCCGCCACGTCGAGCTTCACGGTCTGCTCGCTGCGGGTGCGTTCGAAGCCGCTGGCGGCGACGCCGATTTCGGCCGCCGCCACCGCCGAGGCGATGCGCCCGCCGGTGTAGAGCGGCAGCGTGGCCTGCAGGGCATGGGTGGCGTAGCTGCGCTCCTGCAGCGGCATCTGGCTGGGCAGCGCGATGCCGGGGATGGTCGGGAAGTCGATGCGCGCGGCGGGCTCGTTGCTGAGCACGGTGTAGCGGCTACTCGCGGTAGCGCGGGGTTGGGCCAGTGCGCGGGCGGCGTCGTGGGTGGCGCGGGCGGCGTCGGATTCGGCGTCGGCGGCGCGCAGGCGGGCATCCACCGAGAGGGCATCGCGCCAAGCATCGGCGAGGGTTTCGGCGGCGGGGAGCGGGGCGGCGAAGAGGGAAAACAGGAGCGCTGCGAGGACGGCGACCACCCGCGACCGGGTGGAATGGCCAGGTGCGACAGGGTCGTCGGCGACGGTGTCGAGCATGTTCTCCTCCGTCGGTAAGTTAATGACTATTCGGTCATTAACTTACTCCCAAGCCTCAAGGAGTACGTTGCGCCAGATCAAACCCCGGTGTCGCGAGGGGTAGAATCGCGCTCCTTCTCTTTGCGCGTTTCTGCCATGCTGCCTGCCCCGCACCTGAAATATCTCATCGGCTATCCGGATCATCTGGTGACCCAGGTGGGCGACGTGCTGGCTCGGGGAGAGCTGGGTGACATCCTGCGGGACAAGTACCCCCAGCCCCACGGGGTACGCAACGACGGGGCGCTGTATGACTTCGTGGGCGAGTTGAAGGCGCGGCACCTGCGCAACGCGCCGCCGTTGGCGAAAGTGGCCTGGGACGGGAAACTGCAGAGCATCCACAACGCGCTGGGCACCCATACGCGGGTGGCACGGGTGCAGGGCGGCAAGCTGCGGATCAAGCGCGAGATCCGCATCGCCAACCTGTTCCGCGAGGCGCCGGAGGAATTCCTGCGGATGATCGTGGCCCACGAGCTGGCTCATCTGAAGGAGCCGGAGCACGACAAGGCTTTTTATCAGCTGTGTTGCCGGATCGAGCCGGCCTATCACCAGCTGGAGTTCGACGTGCGGGTGTGGCTGTGTCTGGTGGAGACGACGGGGGCGATGCTGTGGGCGCCGCCGGGCGCGAACCCGGCGGCGGGGTGAAGCTTACAGGCCGAGGTTGCCCTTCAGCTTGTCGAGGAGCTTGGCGCCGACGCCCTTGACGGTCAGCAGATCATCCACCTGCTTGAAGGGGCGGGCGGCGACGATGGCCGCAGCGACGGTCTTGGACAGGCCCTTGATGGCTGCAAGCTCGGCTTCGCTGGCGGTGTTGATCGACACCTTGCCGGCTTCGGCCTTGGCGGCGGCTTTCGGGGCTGCCTTCTTCGCGGCGGGCTTCTTGGCCGGCTTGGCGGGGGCGGCCTCAGCTTCGGCAACCGGCGCGGCTTCGGCGGCCCAGCTGACGGGCAGCGGGAAGTCGGTGAAATCGCGGGTCACGTAGCCGGCGGCGGTCCATTCGCGCAGCAGCAGGGCGATGTGCCAGGTGCCGGCGGGGCGGGCGGCCAGCGGCAGGTCGAAGGAGAGCTGCTGCCAGCCCTGCTGACCGGCCAGGCTGCCGAGGAACACGCCGGCGAGTTGCACGCCGTCGGCGTCGCCACGCTCACCGAAGGGGGCAGGCAGGGCCCACAGCTCGGCGACAAGGCTGCCGCTCAGGTTGTCGGCGGTGCGGGGGTTGTCGATGCCATCGACGGTGATGTTGACCTGGCCGTCGCCGAGGGTGAAGCCGGCCGTGCCCTGGATGCAGGGCTGGGCAAAACACTCGGGCTGCGGGAAGTTGGCGAAATCGCGGATGCTGCCGTCGCTACCGTCGGCAAGCACCATCACCATGGCGTGCTGGGCGTGGCCCGCAGGGGGGAAGGCGGGGACGCAGACATTGACCGGGGCCTGATCGGCGCCGATGGCCACTTCGGCCACCTTGGTGCCGCGCACGGGCTGGCCGTCGAAGGGGGCATCGCAGGCCCACAGCTGGAGGGTCCAGTTGCCGGCTGCGGGGCATTCGCCGAGGAGGTCGGCATTGAGCCGGACCTGATCGCCGTCAAAGGCGTAGCCGTGGTCGGGGCCGAGGCGCAGGGCGCCGGGCTGGAGGTTGGTCGGGGTCTGGAGGGTGTTGCGCGTCTGCATCTCGGGTCACCTGCGGAGGGTTGGGCGCGGGATTCTGCGGGTGCGTGGATGGCAACGTCAATCGTTTGGCGATTGATTATTTGGATGCCCCAAATAGGGGCGGAAATTTCCCGAAAACCGCACCAATACTGGGATTGCACTGTATTGGTGCGGTTATTGCTTGAGCATTGTCGGGTTTGCTTCAAAGGAGCACGATGTCGAACTGTTCCTGGCCGTAGCTGGCTTCGGGATGGAGTGAGATCGTCTTGTCGATGAAGTCGGAGAGCATCGCCAGGGATTGGGATTCCTCTTCGAGGAAGAGGTCGATCACGGTGGGCGAGGCGAGCACGCGGAACTCCCTGGCGTTGAACTGGCGGGCTTCGCGCAGCAGTTCGCGGAGGATTTCGTAGGCCACGGTGCGGGCGGTCTTGACCTCGCCCCGGCCGGCGCAGGTGGGACAGGGTTCGCACAGCAGGTGAGCGAGGGATTCGCGGGTGCGTTTTCGGGTCATCTCGACGAGGCCCAGCGACGTGAAGCCGTTGACCGTCATCTTGGTGTGATCGCGGGCGAGGGCCTTGCGGAACTCGTCGAGCACGGCGGCGCGGTGCTCGGCACTTTCCATGTCGATGAAGTCGACGATGATGATGCCGCCCAGGTTGCGCAGGCGCAGCTGGCGGGCGATGGCCTGGGCGGCTTCCAGGTTGGTCTTGAAGATGGTGTCGTCGAAGTTGCGTGCGCCCACGAAGCCGCCGGTGTTTACGTCTACCGTGGTCATCGCCTCGGTCTGGTCGATGATGAGGTAGCCGCCCGATTTGAGGTCGACCCGCCGGGCCAGCGCCTTCTCGATTTCGGCCTCGACGCCATGCAGGTCGAACAGCGGACGCTCGCCGGTGTAGTGATCGAGGAGCGGCGCCACCTGGGGCATGTACTCGCTGGCGAAGGCCATCAGCTTCTGGAAGTTCTCGCGGGAGTCGGCCACGATGCGCGAGGTGGCGTCGGTGACGAAGTCGCGCAGCACGCGCTGGGCGAGGTTGAGATCCTGGTACAGCACTGAGGGCGGGAAGGCGCCGACGGTACGGTTCCGGATCTCGGCCCACAGCTTGCGCAGGTAGGCGATGTCGGCGGCGAGCTCGTCGTCGGTGGCGTATTCCGCCATCGTGCGGACGATGTAACCGCCTTTCTCGTCGGGCGGCAGCAGGCGGCTGACCCGCTCGCGCAGCGCTTCGCGGCCGGCTTCGTCGCCGATCCGCTGGGAGATGCCGATGTGTTTATCCTGGGGCAGGTAGACCAGCATCCGGCCGGCGATGGAAATCTGGGTGGACAGCCGTGCGCCCTTGGTGCCGATCGGATCTTTCAGTACCTGCACCATGAGGTTCTGACCTTCGGCGAGGATGCGCTCGATGGGCCGCGGCGCGTCGCCGGTGTGGCGGTCGGTCCAGATGTCGGCGACGTGGAGGAAGGCGGTGCGCTCCAGGCCCACGTCCATGAAAGCCGATTGCATGCCGGGCAGCACGCGTACGACCTTGCCCAGGTAGATGTTGCCGACGATGCCGCGGCTGGCAGTGCGCTCGACATGGACTTCCTGAACCACGCCCTGCTGCATGAGGGCGACGCGGGTTTCCTGGGGGGTGAAATTGATGAGGTATTCGTCGGACATGATGGCGGATGCAAATGGTGATGGGTGAGGGCCGGGCTGGGCCTTCACCGATCGCCACTCGTCCCGCGGTGGGCGCGGTCGGATGTCCGATGGGGCGTGGGGGCGCCCCGGGTGGTGTATGTGATCTCCTCGTCGAGAGTGCTGGGGGGGGGCTGGCGGACGGTCAGAGAGAATAGCCGAATTCCTGCAGCAGGGCGCCGGTCTCGAAGAGCGGCAGCCCCATGATGCCGGTGTAGCTGCCGCGGATCTCCTCGATGAACAGGGCGGCGCGCCCCTGAATGCCGTAGCCGCCCGCCTTGTCGTCGGCCTCGCCGGTGGCGACATAGTGGCGAATCTCGTCCTCGGACAGCGGGCGGAAGCGCACATCGCTCGCTGAGAGGCGAGTCTCGAAGCGCAGACCGTCGGTCACCACCACGGCGGTAAGCACCCGGTGGGTGCGGCCCGACAGGCGTCGCAGGACGGCGACGGCATGCTCGCCGTCTTCGGGTTTCCCGACGATATCGCCATCGAGTTCGAGGGTGGTGTCGGCGGCCAGCAGCAGGCGTGGGGGCAGCTCGCGCCAGCGCATGCGCTGGATGCCGCCGACGGCCTTGGCGTTGGCGACGCGCTGGACGTAGGTGACAGCGTCCTCGCCGGGCAGCACGTCCTCGGCGATGTCGTGGTCGTGTCGTCCGGGCCCACGGAACAGCAGGGGTTCGAAGCGGACGTGAATCTGCTGCAGCAGTTCGCGCCGGCGGGGGCTATTGGAGGCGAGGTAGATCATGGGACGGCGAAGCGTGAAGGATGAGCGGGAGGATACCCGGTCGGAGGGCCTTGCGCCTTATGCAAAACCGGTTCCGGATCAGCCTGAAGGATAAAACGAAACCGGCTCGCTCGGGCAGCCGTTTCACGCTTCACGTGTGTCCGGTCACTCCCGGTGATAGGGGTGGTTCTTGAGCACGCTCCAGGCCCGGTAGAGGGCTTCGGCGAGCATCACGCGGACGAGGGCGTGGGGCAGGGTGAGACTGGAGAGGCGCATCGTCTCGTGGGCGGTGGCCTTCAGGGCGGGGTCGAGGCCGTCCGGCCCGCCGATGATGAGGGCCACGTCGTCACCGCCGTCCTGCCAGCGTTCCAGGCGTCTGGCGAGCGCCTTGGAGGTGAGGTCCTCGCCGCGCTCGTCGAGGATCAGGCGGCGGCAGCGGGGCGGCAGGGCGGCTTCGATGCGGGTGGCCTCGGCGGCCATCATGGCTTCGACGGTCTTGCCGGTGGTGCGGGGCTCGGCTTTGACTTCGACGAGCTGGATGGGCAGCTCGCGGGGCATGCGCTTGGCGAAGTCGTCGAAGGCAGTGTCGACCCACGCGGGCATGCGCGTGCCGACAGCGACCAGCAGCAGCTTCACGGGGCGCTCAGGCGGCGCGGGCTGCGGTGCGCGGACGTGCGGGCGTGGCAGCCCACAGTTCTTCGAGGTTGTAATAGCTGCGCACGGCCGGCTGCATGATGTGCACGACGACGGCGCCCAGATCGACCAGGACCCATTCGCCGCTGCCTTCGCCTTCGATGCCGATGATCTGGATGCCGGCTTCGCGGGCCTTGTCCGCCACGCTGCGGGCGAGGGCGCGGGTCTGACGGTTGGAGTCGCCGCTGGCGATCACGACGCGCTCGAAGAGGGCGCTGAGACGCGTGGTGTCGATGACCTGGATGTCCTTGGCCTTGATGTCTTCGAGGGCGGAGACGACGAGTTGTTCGAGCTGGGTGATGTCCATTGATTCAGAGATAGAGTTGGTGCAGGGAAATATAGTCAATAACCGGCGGGGGGAGCAAATAGCGCAGGCTTTGCCCGGCCGCCGCGCGGGTGCGGATGTCGGTGGCCGAGATCGCCAGGGGCGTCATCTCGAAGGGCACGATGGCGCCGGCGGGTGCGGTGCCGAGGGCGGTCGGGGCAGCCTTGCAGCGGGCGACCAGATCGGCCAGCGCCGGAGGTATCTGCGCAGCGTCGAGGGTGTAGCCGGGGCGGTTGGCGACGGCCAGGTGGGCGAAGTCGAGCAGTTCCGTCCAGCGCCGCCAGGTGGGCAGGCCGAGGAAGGCATCGACGCCCAGCAACAGCACCAGCGGTCGGGCAGGGCCGAGTTCGGCGCGCAGGCGTTCGAGGGTGAGGATGGTGAAGCTGGCCTGGGCCGCGGTGACTTCGGCGGCATCCACCTCGAAGGCGGGGTTGTCGGCGGTGGCGAGGCGGGCCATCGCGAGGCGGTGAATGCCGCTTGCGCCGGGCGTGGCCCGGTGGGGCGGCTGACCGGCGGGGATCAGGCGCACGCGCTCGAGCCCGAGCGCCTCACGGGCGGTTTCGGCGAGGCGCAGGTGGCCCAGGTGGATCGGGTCGAAGGTGCCGCCGAACAGGCCCAGCGGGCCTGCGCGGTCAGTCCTGCTCATCCGGGGTGATCTTGCCGAACACGTCGGTGGTGTTGGCGTAGAGGCTGGCGAACACCACCGGCATGAAGACCACCGGGAAGGCGAGGGCGGCGAGGCTGCCGAGGATGGGAAGCGCGAGGTTGAACACGACGACCACCAGGCTCGCGACCTGGGTCACGATCATCAGGCACAGCCCATACACCAGGAAGGCGCGCCAGTTGCGCATGCAGGCCACATAGCTGAAGAACAGCGCCTTGACGGCAGGCACCTTGCCCCAGGCGGCCAGCAGCGGGGCGAACCAGTAAGCCATCGCCAGCGGCGTGAAGCCGACCACCACCACCAGTACCGCCAATCCAAAGGACGGGTTTTCCGAGAGGGTTTCGCCGGCATCGGCCTTGCCCTGCAGGATGCTCACCATCCTGTCGCCCATGTTGCCGTCGATGAGTACGGCCAGCCCGATCAGGGCGAGGGTGCACAGGAAGTTGATGCCGCCGATCTTGATGAGCTCGGGCAGCTGCTGGCGAAAGCCTGAGAACAGCACATCCGGCCCCACCTTGCGCCCTTCGGCGACGGCCTTGCAGCCGTTGTAGATGCCCAGCACCAGCGCCGGGGTGGTGAGCGAGATGACGATCGGCCCGATGTAGGGGACGATGAACATCACCAGCTGGATGAAGGAGTAGGCCATCACCAGGAAGGTGATGAGGGCGGGGTTGCGTTTCCAGATCGCGAAACCGTCGACGATCCAGGCCCAGCCGCGCTGGGCGGGAAGGGTGCGCGCCTGCACCGGCTTACTCCGGCGTGGCTTCGGGCTGAGCGGCCGGCGGCAGGGCCGGGCGTTCGCCGAAGACGTCCTGGAAAGAGGCGTAGAGGGTGCCGGCAAGCACCGGGATCAGGACCAGCACGCCCAGCCCGGCGGGCAGCATCGCCACCCAGATCAGCACGTAGATCAGCACGCCAAGGACCACGAAGGCCCCGAAGTTGTTGAAGCACGCGGTGAGGGACAGCTTCATCGCATCGAGCGGCGGGGTGTCGCGCAGCACCACCAGCGGCGCGGCAAACCACAGCGCGGTGATGAGCAGCACCCACAGCACCGAGAACACCACGCTGCCCAGCACCACACCACTCACCAGGCCCAGCCCGAGGCCGGCCAGCGCGCCGAGGATGTAGCCGGTGAGCAGCGCGCCGCCGCCCACCACCACCGACACGAAGCCGGCGACGAGGCCGCCGAGCAGATAGAACACACCCACCAGGGCGAGGTTGCCGGCATGCACCTTGAGGCCCGCGGCAAGGTGATCCACCCGCAGCGGCTGGTTCTGGGCGAGAGCATGGCAGCCCAGCACCATGCCGGCGACCATCACCGGGAAGCCGATCAGCACCACCGCCCAGCCCAGCAGGGGCACCAGCCCGAGCACGAAGAGCATCACGATGAAGATCACCGCGATGGCGATCCACACGCCGGGGCTCTGCATGAAATAGGACCAGCCGGCCTTCAGCCACACCAGGCTCTCGGCGGGGGACACGTGGCGCGGCTGGGGGTGCCGGGCGCTGCTGTACGGATGGGATGCCGGGGAGGCCGGTTCGGTCATGACAGGCTTGCGGAAAACAGGAATACGGGACGAAAAATCAGTATGTTGCGTTGCGGTGAAATGCTAGCCCAAATCGCTGGCGGTGTTCAAACCGCTGATCGGATCGCGACCGGATTTCACGCGGGCAGGGCCGGCAGCGCGGTGTCGGTGGCGCGTTGGTCAAGGATGCGCCGGTATTCGCCGGGGTCTTTCACCAGCACCATCTCGCCGGCCCGCGGGCGGTGGAAATCCTCCAGCCGTGACAGCCAGAAGCGCAGCGCCGCGGCGCGCAGCATGGCCGGCCAGGCGGCCCGCTCGGCGGCGGTGAAGGGGCGCGATTCGGCATAGCCTTCGAGGAGCGCGGCGGTCAGCGTCGGGTCGAGGCGGCCGTCGGTATCGGCGCACCAGTCATTCACCGTCACCGCCACGTCGAAGAGCAGCGCATCGACGCCGGCAAAGTAGAAGTCGATCACCCCGCCGACAAACTCGCCGTCCCACAGCACGTTGTCGCGGAACAGATCGGCGTGGATCACGCCCTGGGGCAGCTTGTTTAGGTCGAAGCCGGCCTGGAAGACGAGTTCGGCGTCGAGTTCGGCCTGCTCGTAGGCCGAGAGATGCGGCCGCACCCGCCGGGCGCAGTCGCGGCGCCACTCGGCGTTGCGCGGGTTGGCCTGCTTGCGGCCGAAGTTGACGCCGGCCAGGTGCAGCCCGGCCATCATCGCGCCGATGCGCCGGCAGTGGGCCGGGCCGGGGTTCATCTCGGACTTGCCCGAGAGCCGCGCCACCAGCACCGCCGGCTTGCCGGAGAGGGTGCCCAGGTATTCGTTGTCGCGGTTGGCCACCGGCGCCGGCACGGGCAGGCCGTGGCGGGCCAGGTGGGCCATCAGGTTGAGGTAGAAGGGCAGCTCGGCCCGGGGCATCGTCTCGAACAGCGTGAGCACGTAACGGCCCAGGCTGGTGGTGACGAAGAAGTTGCTGTTCTGCACGCCGGCAGAGATGCCCTGCAGGTTTTCGAGGCGGCCGATGGCGTAGTTGCGCAGCCAGGCGGCGAGCTCGGTTTCGGTGACGGGGGTGAATACGGACATGGTGGCGGGAGCTTACATCAATCGGTGGCGGTAGAATGCCCTCCCCCGCTTCACCCGTTTCACCGCCATGTCCTTCCAGCTCAACCCGCCCCAACGCGAAGCCATCCACTACCTCGATGGCCCCTGCCTCGTGCTGGCCGGGGCGGGCTCCGGCAAGACCCGGGTGATCACCCAGAAGATCGCCTATCTGGTGAATGACTGCGGTTTCAACCCCCACGCCATCGCCGCGATCACCTTCACCAACAAGGCCGCGAAGGAGATGCTGGAGCG
This sequence comes from Zoogloea sp., assembly GCA_041917255.1. Taxonomy (GTDB): domain Bacteria; phylum Pseudomonadota; class Gammaproteobacteria; order Burkholderiales; family Rhodocyclaceae; genus Zoogloea. The sequence goes on along the minus strand of JAYRYA010000027.1, from coordinate 9,796 downwards.
CATCTCCAAGCTGATGGGCGGCCGGGCGGCGAAGGGGCTGACGGTGTGCACCTTCCACGCCCTCGGCGTGCGCATCGTGCGCCAGGAGGCCCAGCTGCTGGGCCTCAAGCCCCAGTTCTCGATCCTCGATTCGGGTGACACCGCCCAGATCATCGCCGAGATGACCGGCAACACCGACAAGAACCGCGCCAAGGCCCTGCAGTGGCAGATCTCGAGCTGGAAGAACGCGCTCGTCGAGCCCAACGAGGCCGCCCAAATCGCCAACGACGAAGTCTCCGCCGCCGCCGCGCTGCTCTACCGGGATTACGACAAGACCCTGCGCGCCTACCAGGGTGTGGATTTCGACGACCTGATCCGCCTGCCGGTCAAACTCTTCGACGAGCACCCCGAGGTGCGCGAGCGCTGGCAGAACCGCCTGCGCTACCTGCTGGTGGATGAATACCAGGACACCAACCGCGCCCAGTACCGGCTGCTCAAGCTGCTGACCGGCGTGCGCGCAGCGTTTACCGCGGTGGGTGACGACGACCAGGCGATCTACGCCTGGCGCGGCGCCGACATCGAGAACCTGCGCCAGCTGCCGGTGGATTTTCCGAACCTCAAGGTCATCAAGCTGGAGCAGAACTACCGCTCCACCACGCGCATCCTGCACGCCGCCAACACGGTGATCGCCAACAACGAGAAGCTCTTCGACAAGAAGCTGTGGTCCGAACACGGCGCCGGTGAGCTGGTGACGGTGGTGGCCTGCCAGACCCCCGAGCACGAGGCCGAATCGGTGGTGATGAAACTCTCGGCCCACAAGTTCGAGCATCGCACCCATTTCAAGGATTACGCCATCCTCTACCGGGGCAACCACCAGGCGCGGCTCTTCGAGCAGCAGCTGCGCAACCAGAAGATTCCCTACGCCATCTCGGGCGGGCGCAGCTTCTTCGAGAACGCCGAGATCAAGGACTTGTGCGCCTACCTGCGCCTGATCGCCAACGAGGACGACGACCTGGCCTTCATCCGGGCGATCACCGTGCCGCGCCGGGGCATTGGCGCCGCCACCATCGAATCCCTCAGCCATTACGCCAGCAACCGCAACATCAGCCTGTTCACCGCGGTCTTCGAGGAGGGCGTGGCCGAGCACGTGGCGGCGCGCCAGCTGGAGGGGATGCGGGAGTTCTGCCACTTCATCAACCGCATCACCCACCGCGCCCCGCGGGAGCCCGCCGGCCCGGTGATCAACGATCTGCTGAAGGCCATCGGCTACGAGGCCTGGCTGTATGAAAGCTGCGAGCCCCGCGAGGCCGAGACCAAGTGGAGCAACTTGAGCGACTTTACCGGTTGGCTGGCCCGCAAGGGCGAGGAGGACGGCAAGACCCTCACCGACATGATCCAGACCATCAGCCTCATCACCATGCTCGACAAGGACGAGGAAGAGCTGGACCAGGTGCAGCTGGCCACGCTGCATGCCTCCAAAGGGCTGGAGTTCAAGCACGTGTTTCTGGTGGGCGTGGAGGAAGGCCTGCTGCCCCACCAGAGCGCCATCGACGAGGACAAGATCGAGGAAGAGCGCCGCCTGATGTATGTGGGCATCACCCGCGCCCAGCGCAGCCTCACCATCAGCTATTGCGAACGCCGCAAGGCCGGCCGCGAGGTGCGCACCTGCGACCCCTCGCGCTTCATCGACGAAATGGGCATGGAAGGCATCCGCCGCAGCGACCGTAAATCCGCCGAGCCGGTGAGCAAGGAAGACGCCCGCGCCCGCATCGCCAACCTGCGCGCGATGCTCGGCAACAAGCCGGGGACGATCGGCTGATGTCCAAAGATGTTCCGCCCGTCGGGACGGGAACGATCGCGGAGACGCTTGCTGCGCGGAAGGCGACCGAGAGAGAGGCCGCATCCTTGCTGGGTGAATTTCTTATCGAGTTCGGGCGTCTCGAGATGGATCAAGGTCTGGCGCTGGTATGGATGCGTGGCGGTTCTGCCTTGAATAGCTTGACCAACAAGGCTGCGCGAATGGGCTTTGCGCAACGTTTAGCTTTGATGAGTGAACTGCTTGAGGAGCCGGACGATGCGTTGAGCGCTGAGGCGCGGGTGCAACGTCAGGCTGAGTTCTCCTCATGGATCGAACGTGCGCATGAGATACGCCACGTTCGCAATCGCTTTGCACACGGACGCTGGGGTGTCGAAGCCTATGGCCGGGAGATCTACCACGTCATCGGGCTACCCACCTCGCCGGAGCAGAGCGAGGTTGCGTACAGTCTTGCGCAATTCCGTGGGTTCATCGAAACGATGCGGGAACTGCGATCGGACTTGGAGAAGTTGTGCCGTAGGTGGCGGTTGTTGTGAGCAGGAGGCGAAGGAAAGGTAGGTCGGGTTAGCCCGCCAGGGCGTAACCCGACACGCCAGGCGTTACGGCGCCGGCGAACCATCCTTCTGGTACTTCGGCGAACGCGGCCCGTACAGGATGCCGTTGGGCCGCCCGGCGGCGAGCAGGCGGTTGGCGGTGATGCCGGCGATCGGGTGGCCGCGGTTGCTCAGGGTGTCGGCGATCTGGGTGATGAGCGCCTTCACCAGCAGGCCCACCACACCGCCGCCCGAGTTGTTGTTGCCTTCGGCGCTCGACGCGGTGGCGCTGCCTTCCCACAGGGTGGCGCCGCTACGCAGATCCACCAGCTTGGCCTCGGCGGACACGCGGGTTTCGCTGGAAATCACTATGTACTTGGTGCCGTAGTGGGTCACCTTGATGTACAGGGCCGTGTCGGCGCCGAAGATCTCGTGCAGTTTCTTGAGCGGCACCTGCTGGATGTCGGCCGGCGAGGTGAGGCCGTTCTGGCGGAAGGCTTCATCCACCAGCGTCACCGGCAGCACGTAGTAACCCGACTCGGCCAGTGGCACGGTGGTCTGGGCATACATGCTGTAGGTGGCGTTGACATCCGGCGAATCGTTGAGCGGCGGCAGCACCAGGATGGACCGGGGCCGGGCCTCGCGGAAGGCGGTGTAATCGTAGCCGGGCTGTTGGGTGGCGCAGCCGGCGAGAAGGGCGACGCCCATCGCCAGCAGCGCCGGTTTGACAAGACGCGACAGGATCATGGGCGGGCCTCGGCAGGTTTCGATTCAAACTTCTTCAGCAGGAAATCCATGAAGGGCGCGCTCTCGGGAAACTGTTGCTTCTCGGCTTCGAGGTTCTGCAGCAGGCGATCGGTCTGGCCGGTCTGGCCATAGAGCATGCCCAGGTGGGCCTGGAAGCCCGGCGGCAGGGCTGCGCCCTGGGCGCGGGCCTTCTCGCGGGTGGCTTCGAGGGCCTGGATCTGTTCCTGCTGGCCCTTGGCGTTCTGGAAGTGGCTGTAAGTCATGCTGGGGTAGTCGCCCCAGTAATAAAGCGGCTTGGGCTGCGTGGCGCAGCCGGCGAGCAGGCCGACCGCCAGCGCGGCCAGCACCAGCCGGCCGTGCTGGAAACAGGAAACGTGCATGGTGTGGGCTGGGCTCCAGGCTTAGTCGGCGAGGCGCAGCGCGCCGGATTCGACACCGCCGACGAGGTTGTCGACCGCTTCGCGGATGGCCAGATCGAGCACCTTGCCGTTGAGGGTGGAGTCGTAGCTGGCGGTGCTGCCAAAGCCCACCACCTCGCGGTTGGAGAGGCTGTATTCGCCGGCGCCCTGGGCGGAGTAGACGACCTCGGAGGTCTGCACATTCACCACGTTGAGGGCCACCTTGGCGTAGGCCACCTGCTGCTTGCCGCGGCCGAGGATGCCGAACAGCTGGTGATCGCCGACTTCCTTGCGGCCAAACTCGGTCACGTCGCCGGTGATGACGAAGCGCGCGCCCTTGAGCTTCTGCTCCACCTTGTTGAGGGCGGCCTCCTGCTTGATCTCGGACATGTTCTCCCGCTCCAGCACGTTGAAGCGGTTGGTCTGCTGGAGGTGGGTGATCAGGATGGTCTTGGCCTGGCTGCCAAGGCGGTCGACGCCATCGGAGAAGATGCCGCGCATGAAGCTGGAGCGGTTGTCGAACTTGCCCACCGAGATCGGCGTGCGGGCGCCGGTGTAGGCGCGGGTTGCAGCGGCCGGCTTGGACACGGCCACGCTGCGGGATTCTTCGGTGGCGGCACAGCCGACCAGCGTGCTGGCGGCGGCAGTGACGGTGGCAAGAATGGCAAGGGTCTTCTTCATGCGAGTACCTGCAATGGGAGTGAAATTCCGTGAGGCTGGAATTATATACACATGGCAATGCCTCTTGCATCCCTCGATGACGAACGCGCTAGCGGAGCGTGCGGCAGGACGGCCAGGCGCGAAGACGCGCGTGCAGGAGGCTGCGGGCAAGCGTGCTCGCAAACAGGCACAAGCAGGCAAAGGCAGGCAAAAGCAGGCAAAAGCAGGGGAAGGCGCGGCGAGCGGTGCTGCGGACAGGCAATGGCGAAGGCCATACTGCCTGGTGCGTCCTGACGGAGTCGAACCGCCGACCTCCACGATGTCAACGTGGCGCTCTAACCAACTGAGCTAAGGACGCGAAGGGGAATGGAGCGGCAGAAGAGTCTCGAACTCTCGACCTCAACCTTGGCAAGGTTGCGCTCTACCAACTGAGCTACTGCCGCTCGAAAGAATGCTGCTTGATGCTTGGCGGAGTGGACGGGACTCGAACCCGCGACCCCCGGCGTGACAGGCCGGTATTCTAACCGACTGAACTACCACTCCGCGTCGGCCCCGAGCGCCGGAACCGGCATCGGGATGATCTTCACTTACCTTGGTGCCCAGGAGAGGACTCGAACCTCCACGGAGTTACCCGCTAGTACCTGAAACTAGTGCGTCTACCAATTCCGCCACCTGGGCAGGCGGTGAAGGGCGCGAATAATAACCAAGGTTTTGCGGGAGCGCCAGAGGGGGGACGCAAAATTTCTCACGATTGACGTCGGGTGGCCCGGCGCGAAGCGCCGATTGCTCGCGCCAACTGCGCGGCGGACGCCGGGCGGGCACGTCAGACGGTGGCTTCGCTCTTGCTGGGCCGGCTGCGGGGCTTCTTCTCGGACTTCTTCTTGAGGCCCACCTGCACCATCTCGTCGGAGCTGGGGCCGTAGATGGCGCGCACCTGCTCCTTGGCACCGACGATGATGTCCTGCAGCGCCCACTGGGCCGCGACGATGGCATCCCGCGCAGCCATGCGCGCGTGCTCGGTGTGCAGATCGTTCTCCTCCGCGATGCGCAGCAGTTCAACGCAGGCGGTGATGGCCTCCAGCGAGAAGGCGGGGTTGTAGGGCTTGTAGCCGGGCATCGTCCTGAGCGCCAGATAGGCGTCGATATTGGCCTGCACCTGATCGGCCGGCATGCGGTTCTTGCGGTTGGATCCCATACTTTTTTTCTCCTTCGTACCTGTGGTTGAAAATGGCTTACGCAGGAAAATTATAGTAGTGGTAATGTGCCCGCGGCAACGAAAATATCCGTATGGTCTTACCTGTTTTGCGTTGGATTAGGATATTTAAATGATGGGACGCAAGAGATCATCGATGGGCGTTGCTAGATGACAGATGGGCGCGCGGCTATGAGTCATCTAGGTGGCGAGATAAGTGATCTACGGCGATAGATGAGCGATCTAGGACTGTAGATGGCTTATCCGATAGTCTCGACCTTTGATGGGGAGGGGTAGATCAAGGGTTGAGACTATCGTGAGGGCGATGGGGGTGGCGAGATGGAGCGCGGATGGTGGCTAGGTCGGGTTGGCGCAGCGTAACTCGAAGGTTTTCAGTGTTGGACGCGGAGTGGTGCAGGTAGTCGCAGGAAGGCTGGACGCGGCAGGGGGAATGAGCGTGGGGCGGTGATCGGCCAAAACAGCCCTCCAGATACCATGCGGCGTATGGCAGGTTTTCATTCGCAAGCCGACGATCATGCGCGAATTGAAAATCCGGAAAGATTGTGGTTTGTCGAGTCCCTTGAGATTCACGTTCCCGTCGCTCGTTATAGTTGTGTTGGATTGATACAATTGAAGGCTATTTTTTGTCCATCCATAGCCATTCGCCATGAAGCGTTGCGTAGTCGGAATTCGCCCCACTGATGCGCCTAACGCCACGGTTTCAGGCAAGCAGGTGCCCACGGTCTGGTTTCCGTCGATGGCCACGTTAGCGGCGGTCTTGTCGGAGGACAACCGGGCGTTGCTGCGGCTGATCCGGCAGGCCAAGCCCAAGACCATGACCGAACTGGCGGCACTGTCGGGGCGGCAGGTGCCCAACCTGTCGCGCACGCTGCGGATGATGGAGGGCTACGGGCTGGTGGCTTTGACCAAAAATGCCCGGCAAACCCGTCCCACTGCGCTGGCCACCGAATTCCTGGTGGTGCTGGATTGAACTGCAGAGATAACAAGAACCGAGGAACAGACTGAACGATGCCATCCGCCAAACTCACACTCGCCCGCCTGGAAAGCCTGCTGCTCACGGCATGTGATGACCTGCGCGGCAACATGGATGCCAGCGAGTACAAGGAGTACATCTTCGGCATGCTGTTCCTCAAGCGCGCCAGCGATCTGTTCGATCAGCGTCGGGAAGAGATCAAAAGGGAAGGCAAGGCGGCGGGTCTGTCAGAGGCCGACATCGCCCTCAACCTCGAAGACCCGGATCAGTACTCGGGCAAATACTTCTATGTGCCGCCACGAGCCCGCTGGAACGATCCGTGGGTAGACGACGCAGGCAACCAGCAGCCTGCGCTCAAGCACGTTAAGGAAAACGTCGGCTCCACGCTCAACAAGGCGCTGGAAGCACTGGAAGAAGAAAACGCCGATGCCCTGCAGGACGTGCTCAAGGGCACCATCAACTTCAACCGCAAGATTGGCCAGAACACGCTGGATGACGACACCCTGGTCGACTTCATCCAGAACTTCGAAAAGATCCCCCTGCGGGATGATGATTTCGAATTCCCCGATCTGCTCGGGGCCGCCTACGAGTGGCTGATCAAACACTTTGCCGATTCGGCGGGCAAGAAGGCGGGCGAGTTCTATACCCCGGCCGAGGTGGTCCGCATCTGCGTCGAAATTTGCGACCCCAAGGAAGGCATGAGCGTGTACGACCCGACCGTTGGGTCGGGCGGCATGTTGATCCAGGCCCGTGACTACCTACGCGAATGCGGAGCCGATGCCGCCGAGCTATCACTCAACGGCCAGGAAAAGATGGGAACCACCTGGTCCATCTGCAAGATGAACATGTTGCTGCATGGCATCTCGCACGCGGACATCCGCAACGCCGACACCCTGGCCGACCCGCAGCACAAGGACGAAAACAACGAGCTGCGCCGCTTTGACCGTGTGCTCGCCAATCCCCCCTTCAGCCAGAACTACGCCAAGACCAAATCCAAGGACGACGGCAGTGGCGCCAAGAAGAAGGAGCCCATCGCCTACCCCGGCCGCTTCCACGTCTGGATGCCGGAAAAGGGCAAAAAGGCCGACCTGATGTTCGTGCAGCACATGCTGGCCGTACTCAAGAGCAATGGCCGCATGGCCACCGTCATGCCGCATGGCGTGCTGTTCCGGGGTGGAGAAGAGCGCGAGGTGCGCCAGTACTTCATCGACCGGGGTTACCTTGAGGCCGTCATCGGTCTGCCCAGCAACCTGTTCTATGGCACAGGCATCCCCGCCTGCATCCTGGTGCTGAACAAGGACGGAGCCCAGCAGCGCCAAGTTGAGAGCGGCGGCGTGCTGTTCATCAATGCCGACCGCGAGTACCGCGAAGGCAAGGCGCAGAACCACCTGCGTCCGGAAGACATCGACAAGATCGTGCACGCCTACCGCGCCGGGCAGAACATCGACGGCTACGCCAAGCGCGTGCCGGTGGCCGACATCAAGGCGGAAGACTACAACTGCAATATCCGTCGCTACGTAGACAACGCCCCGCTGCCGGAGCCGCACGACGTGCGCGCCCATCTGCACGGTGGCGTGCCGGTCAGCGAGGTCGATGCCCTGAGCCATTTTTGGCAAAACTACACCGGCCTGCGCGAAAGCATCTTTGTGCCCCGTGCCGCGGCAACCCATGGCATCTGGTATGCCGACTTCGCCGCCCCCCTGGCCGACAAGCGTGACATCGCCCGGCACATCAACAGCCACACCAGCGTCACCCAGCGCCACGCCCAGTTCATGGCCGATCTGGCCGACTGGTGGCAACAGCACCTGCCCGTTATCGAGGCGCTGGCACCGGATGCGGACAATCAACACGCCACCGGCCGCAACGTCTACGCCGTGCGTGCCACGCTGCTCGACAGCATCGAACGCATCTTTGCGGGCCAGCATCTGCTCAACCGCTATCAGGTACGCGGCGCTTTCGCCAACTACTACAAACGGCTGGTGTCCGATTTCAAATCCATCGCGGCCAGCAGCTGGGGCCCGGAACTGATTCCGGACGAAGACATCCTGCAAAGCCAGTTCCCTGAGGTGCTAGCTGAGCTGGAACAACAGCACGCTCGCCTGGCCGAATTGCAAGCTCTGTTCGCCACCGCCAGTGAGGAAGATTTTGAAGACAGCGACGACACCGGGGTGCTGCCTGCCGATGAGGTGAAAACCCTCAAGGCCAGCCTGAAAGAAGCCAAGGGCATGATGAAACTGGCCAAGCGCGACAGTGCCTTTGGCGACTGGAACAGTTACCGCGCGGAGGCTGAACGCATCGAGAAACAACTCGCCCGCCACAAGGCACTGGAAGACGAAGCCAGGGCCCTGAAAGCCGCCATCAAATCCACCGAAGCCAGGAAGGACGATCTGGTGGAGCAGGCCCGCCTGAAGATCAGCAAGGACGAGGCACGGCAGGTCATCGTCGAACGGCTGGGCAAGCTGCTGTTCGAGAGCTACCGGCAATACCTGCGGGCGGATCAGCGAGCCTGCATCGCAGCCGTTGAAAACCTGTGGGGCAAGTACGCCGTCACTGCGAAGCAAATCGAGTTCGCGCGGGATGAGGCGGCCAAGGTGCTGCAGGAATTCCTGGTGGAGTTGGGGTATGAGTGAGTGGGTTGAATCGCCACTTGCCGAGCTGGCAAATATCGTCAGTGGGGGAACGCCATCCCGTGATGTGCCAGCCTATTGGGGCGGAGATATTCCTTGGGTGACTCCGACCGACATAACTGCCTGCCGGACCAACTATCTGGAACAAACCGAATACACCATATCCAAACAAGGTTTACTCGGTTCTTCGGCAAAACTGCTTCCTGTGGGAGCCATTCTGCTCACCTCACGTGCGTCAATTGGCCTGTCCAAGATTGCCAAAACTCCGGTGACGACCAACCAAGGGTTCAAGAGTCTTGTCCCGAAACAGGGAGTTGACGGGACGTTTCTTTTTTACCAGACACAGCGACTCCGAGGCGCATTTGAAAGGTTTGCAGCAGGAAGCACCTTTCTCGAAATCAATAAGAGGGACACTGAGCGGATCTTGCTTCCGCATCCCACCGATCCGGTTGAGCAGAAGAGGATCGCCACCATCCTCACTGGCATCGACACCGCCATCGAAAAAACCGAAGCTCTGGTCGTCAAATACCAGCAGATCAAGGCCGGCCTGATGCACGACCTGTTCACCCGTGGCGTGCTGCCCAACGGCCAACTGCGCCCGCCCCGCGAACAGGCACCGGAGCTGTATCAGGAAACGGCGATTGGGTGGATTCCGAGGGAGTGGGATGTCGTTCTCATGATTTCCTTGGCGGAAGATCGAGCCGGATCAACCACCATTGGCCCCAGGGCAATCGCACCTTCATGTCATGAAGCCGAGTAATTCAGCGCGGAACGTATCGGAAGTGGCGGCCAGCATCCGTTTGGTCTTGATGCTGCCCTTGCGTGACGTATTGAGGCGAAGCAGGTTCAT
>JAYRYA010000026.1:0-71347 GCA_041917255.1 Zoogloea sp. | reverse complement strand
CACACATCCGCGCACAAAGGGAGCCCGTTGTTCCGCCGGCGGGCACCGGCACCGAATACCGTCGACCCAAGCGGTCTCCTGACGGCTCGCAGCGGCACAAGCCTGCCAGGCGTCAGGAGACCCCTCGTCATCGACAGGAGCACCTCGATCAATGGAATCGCGGCAGAGGCGATTCGCGGAAGAGCGACCTTCTCGTCTCGCGGACCCGTCGCGGGGCAGCGAGACGCGCACACCGTTGCAGAAGGAGGCGTGTGCTGGGGAGTCCCGCGGGGTGCGGGAGGTTGGCCTCGCCGTCGGAAACGGCCGGCGAGGCGCGGGGATTCGTCGACGTCAGGACGCCTTGCGGGAAGCCCGCTGCTTGCGCGGCGCACCGCGCTTGCCAGTCGAGCTGTCGACCGGCAGCGTTCCCTTGCAGTCCGGGTAGCGGTTGCACGACCAGAAGGCCCCGCTCTTGCCCGTGCGCTGGCGCATCGGCGCGCCGCACAGGGGGCAGGGGGGTGATGGCGGCAGCTTGATGGCGAGCGTCGCACCGCTGTACTGCTGCACGAGCTGGGCCACCCAGGCGCACTGCTTGGCGATGAAGGAGTCCAGCGTCATCTGGCCGGCTTCGATCATGTCCAGCGCCTGCTCCCAGACCGCCGTCGTGCCCGGATCGGCAATGGCGGCCGGCACGGTGCCAATCAAGGTGAAGGCGGCATCCGAGGCACGGATGGCACGGCCCTTCTTCAGCAGATAGCCGCGGCCGAGCAGGCCGCCGATGATGTTGGCGCGCGTCGCTTCGGTGCCGATGCCCGTCGTCTCCTTGAGCTTCTGCTTCAGGCGCGGGTCGGTGACGAGCTTGGCGACGCCCTTCATGGCCTTGACCAGTTCGCCCTGCGTGTAGGGCTTGGGCGGCAGGGTCTTGAGCGCCTTCAGATCGACATTGCCGACCTGGCAGGACAAGCCGGCTCGCAGCGCCGGCAGCACCTGGCTGCGCGGGGCGTCGTCGTTATCCGCATCGCTTTCCTCCTGCGCCGTCATCACCTGGCGCCAGCCGGCCACGGCGATCTGCTTGCCCACGGCCAGCAGCGACTGCCCGCCGCAAGCGAGCTGCGCCACTGTCCGGTCGAACTCGTGGTGGGGCAGAAACTGCGCCAGGTAATGCGCGCGGATCAGTCGATAGACCGCCAGTTCCTTCTCATTCATGGCCGACAGGTTGGCGGGCTCCAGCGTTGGGATGATGCCGTGGTGCGCAGTGACCTTGCCGTCGTTCCAGGCGCGCGAGCGCTGGGTCGGGTCCAGGCGGTCAATCAACGGGCGCAGGCCGGGATCGGTCTTGAGCAGGCTGTCGAGAACGGTCGGCACCTCGGCCAGCATGCTCTCGGGCAGGTAGCCCGAGTCGGAGCGCGGATAGGTCGTCGCCTTGTGCGTCTCATACAGCGCCTGGGCGATGTCCAGCGTCTCCTGCACATCCAGGCCTAACTGCTTGGAACACACCTCCTGCAGCGTGCCCAGGTCGAACGGCAGCGGCGGACCTTCGCGCACGCGCTCCGTCTCGACCGACACCACCTGGGCGCTGCCGGCGGCGCGCATGCGTTCCGCGGCCTGCTGGGCGACCGGCTGCTGAAGACAGCGGCAGGCATCGTCCGTACAACCCTGCGGTGGCGTCCAACTTGCGATGAAGGATTGGCCGGCATGGGACAGCGCCACCTCGACGGCCCAGAACGGGACCGAGACAAAGCTCGCAATCTCGCGGTCACGATCCACCACCAGCTTCAGCGTCGGCGTCTGCACCCGGCCCACCGACAGCACGCCGGTGTAACCGGCCTGTCGTCCGAGTAGCGTAAACAGCCGACTCAGGTTCATGCCGATCAACCAGTCGGCGCGCGAGCGGGCCAGGGCCGAGTAGTACAGCGGCAGCGTTTCGGCCGACGGCTTCAGCGCGCCCAGTGCCTTGCGGATCGACGCATCGTTGAGCGCCGACAGCCACAGGCGATGGATCGGTCCGCGGTAGCCGCACAGCTCAATGATCTCGCGGGCGATCATCTCGCCTTCGCGGTCGGCGTCGGTGGCGATCACCAGTTCGCTGGCCTGGCCGACGAGCTGCTTGACGATCTTGAACTGCGCGGCGGTCGCAGCCTTGGGCTCGACACGCCAGCGCGCGGGGATGATGGGCAGGTGCTCGAGAGTCCAGCGCTTGTAGCGCTCGTCATAACCCTCGGGCGGAACTGCTTCGACCAGATGACCGATGCACCAGGTCACGACGATACCCGCGCCGCTGTAGCAGCCGGAACCGCGCTGGCTGGCGCCCAGCACACGGGCGATGTCCTTGCCTTGCGAAGGTTTCTCGCACAGGAATACGCGCATGTTGAAGCCTCCTCGGGAATGTGCGGTTCATCAGATGGACAACAGCATGGCTGGGCCAAGAGAGACCGGCAGCAAGGAAGCCGGACGGCATGGACACCGAATTGTGATCGGCTGAGGAATGGTTGCCGCAGCGGTATGCACGAATCGCGACGGTATGAAGGGCGGGAGATTCGTGTCGGGAGGGCCGCCTAGAACTCGGTGGACCCCAGTGGAACTATCCCCAGGGGATAGCCCACTGGTGCAAGGCGGGCGTCTGACGGTTGCTACAACCGCCCTCGATGCTCGGTCACTGGCCCCCAGCCGGCTTGGCGCCGAGCGTCACCGACTCGATACGGTATGGCAGGATGCCGACGCGCCGGGCCTCGATCTTGAAGGTGACACGCTCGTTCTCGTCGGCGTCTTCCCACTCGTCGCGCACGGCGCGGCCTTCGACCAGTACGCGCATACCTTTCTGGTACAGCGCCTTCCAGTGCTCGGCGTCGCGATGCCACAGCTCCACCGGCGCCCAGAAGCCGCCGCGGTCCTCGTATTCGCCATCCTTCTTCGGGATGGGATTGTCGAAATAGACGTTCAGGCGCAGTAGCCTGCGCGGTTCGTCGTTGCCGTTGGGGAATTCGCGGTACTCCGGCGCAGAACCGATGTTGCCTTCGCCGACGAAGTGCGTACTCATGGTGACTCCTTGGGGGTGGTGGGAATGGACGCGGCATGTCCGTGGACACGCCGTAGGTAAGTCGCCTCGGCTTGGGCCATCCTGCTGGCGCATTCCAGGGCGAGGCGGGCGATGCTGTGGGTCAGGCTGATCTGCATGTTCAGCACGATGCGCTGCAGTTCGATCGCATACAGGTCGTCGATCAGTGAGACCGGTGTTGCGGGGCGGTCGAGCAGTGACTCCCACAAGGCCACGCCCATGGCCGAGCGGTCGAGGTTGCGCCAGCGCAGAAAGGTCGTCCCTGCGCCAGTCGTCTGCTGGGCCAGTTGCACATCGAGCAGATTGAAGGGGTAGGCGCGCGCCTGCGGTAGCACCTGCCGTTGTGCCAGGGTGATTAGCTCGTCGCGCAGCGCCATGCACTGGCTGGCCCAGGTCTCCAGACTCCCCTTACCTTTAAAAGGCTGTAAAAGGCCTTTTAGGTAGCCTGCGTGTTCCAGCCGCTGGAAGTCCGCCTGTCCCAGCGGAATGAAGCGCGCTGGGTGGCCGGAAGAAGAAGGTGCCGTCATGCGTTGGCGCCCTCATCGTCTTGTCTCGCGGCGTCGCCTGCGCCATCGGCAATGCCTGACTCCAAAGCATCAGCGACCGGTGCCTCGGGCCGGGTCCCCCGCCGTGCGATGGGTGGCGCAAAGCGCGAACGGCACGTACCTTCGAGCACGTCCTGCGGCAACTCGCCGAATTTCTCCAGCGCCGCTCGCGCAGCCGCGTTCTTCGAGGCGAAGTCATCGCGCGTCGTGCCGGAGTAGCGGTACTGCTGCGCCAGGGAAAACAGGCTGCGCAGTGCATGCGCACCGTCGTTGAGCCAGCGCTCCAGCGTGCTGCGGTCGATCAGTGCCGTGTGATGCGCCAGGATCAGCTTGCGCGCGAGGTCGTCGTAGTCGGCCAGCAGGTACACAGCCATGAAGCCGAGCTGCGCGTTGACGAACAGCGGCAGCTTCACCGGCTGTACGTTCATGTTCTCGCCCAAGGACAGCGCGGGCGGCACGTCAGCCAGCGCCTGATCCACCTGTTCGCGCAACGCCTGCAGGCTGGCCTTGGTCTGCGCGAGCTTGTCCTCGATACGCAGCATCCACCAGTCCGAATAGGGATCGTCCTGTTCGGCGCCGCGCTTCATCTTGTTCATCACGCTGATGTAGCCGTTGAGGCCGATGATGCCGGGGCGCCCCTCGGCCGGCGCGCGGCCGTGCCAGATGCGCGATGCGTGGTGGGTGTGCAGCGTCAGCGACATCGCGCTGCGCAGCGATCCGAGATTCAGTTGCAGGGGTTCGTTGGCCATGGGGGCGACTCGCGGTGAATGAACGAGTCGTCAGCATCGGCTCCAGCCGGAAGGCCGTCAGTCAACAAACCGCATCTAACGTCCGCCGGGTTTGCCAGATGTGGAAGAGCGTCTGTGCCGGCTATCCCCTGGGGATAGCGCTGCCGGAAGCAAAGCAAGGCATGGACTGCAGACGCAGCGCCATGACAATCGCGCAGGGCTACGTCTCTCGTGCCTTGTACCAAGCCGCGCGCTGACCATCGACGTTGCGGTAGCGAAGCTCGAACAGGCGGCTCTCATGCACCACCTGCCGCCAACTGCTGCATCCGTATTTGGCAGGCAGTTGTTCCGGATGCCGCTCGGAGATCCAGCGTCCAGCTGCTGCAACGGGCGTCCAACCATCCACGGCGAGTTCGCTTGCGGCATCGCGCAGTGCGCGAACGACGCCGGCGGCCGGCCAATCCACCGTGCCGTCGGGCGCGATGCCATTGATCACCAGATCGTGAAAGACATCCGACTGGACGAACTCTGCCGCAAGGCGCCTTGCCTGATCCATGTGTTCGGCCCAGCCACGCAGCTGCTCGAAGTGTTGATCGATGCGCGTATAGGCGGCTGTGAGCGCATCCTGCGCGGCGCGACATCCGTCGACCGTCCAGAGGTCGTGCTGATCGATGAAGTGATGCACCAGGGAATTGCGCAGCGACACCAAATCCTTGAGATCGTCCTGTGTCCTGGCGTAATCCTCCGCAGACAGGTTCAGTTGCGCCCGCATACGAAAGGAAATCACGTCGACCGGCGGGTCCGGGTCCTGATTGCCAGCGTCACCCTCTTCCGTGACGACATACGATCCGAGCAGTTGGCCCACCAACGTACCGAGGGTTCTGGTTGCCGTCTCTTCGATGCGCGCCGCGCGAATCGCCTCCAGCGAATGCGCCGGCCCGGAAATGTCGTGGTGCGCCACGATGGCCTTCATCAGGCGCTCGTATTGCTGGAGGCGCAGCAGGCAGCGCCCGAGCAAGCGCTGAACATCTCGCTGTAGCGGTTGCAGCGCGTCGTCGTTGGATAGGGTCGTCATATCAGTTGTCAGCACTGCTTGGTGCTCTCAGGTTCGTTCCTGCTCTCAGGCGACAGTTTCGCCCGTGGTACGACAGGCTGCAATCGAACGCCATGGAAGGCCATGTGTTCCAGCTATCCCCTGGGGATAGCGTCGATCACGAATCACGTAGGGTCGCTCGGAGTTGCGCCAGGTATGCACGAGCCACCTCGCGGTCGGGGCCATTGGATGACGCAGCTTGCGATGGCGATGCAGGTGCTGGAGGGCGCGGCTGTGGTGTCGCCGCTTCTCCGTCGCCAGCCCAGATCTTGAACTCCCCGCGGATCGCCTTCTGGATGATGCCGAACAGATAGCCGGCCGGGTTGCGCACCGTATTGCTGCGGCACCGCGCCGCCCACTCATCGAGCACCGCCTGCCGCTGGGTTTCCTCCACCTGCTGCAAAGCGATCATCGCCCCGGCCTGCTGCTCGTCTTTCAAGCGCAGGAAGCGCTCGGGCAGTCGCAGGTTCTGGAGCGCCTTCGCGCGCAGTACTGTACGTACTTCATCAATACGATCCTTACGTACTGTACGGTCCTCCTTCGGATTCCGAAGAGAGCCATCCGGTGCGGGTTTCGGCCCCACTTCGGATTCCGAAGACGGGGGATTTGCATTCCGAAGCAAGCCTTCTGCGCCGTCTTCGGAATCGTGGCCGACTCCCTCCTGTGGATAACTTGGCGTCGCCCAGCCATGCCGGGCCATGTGCTGCGCCAGCACCTGCAAGCGCGTCGGCAGCGTGCGCCCGCTGAGCAGCGGGTCTTCAGCGATCTCCTTCAGCGTGTGCATGCCGACGATCTGCACCGCCTTGGCGGCATGGGTGAGGGCCTGGCTCACCAGGCCCAGGTAGTCGGGGTCGAGCTGCATCGCCTCGAAGGGCGTCAGCGGTTCGTCATGCAGGACATATAGGTTGCCCAGGATGCGACCGGTCTTGGGGTCGCGGCGGCGGCGCACCAAGCTGAGCCAGCGCGTCAGACGCAGCAGCGTCAAGGCGCGCGCGACGGTCTCGTGCGAGGCCTGCGCCCCGCACGGCATCGAGGCCAGGTAAGGCCGGAGCTGGTCATAGGTCGGAAAGGCCGTCACGCCGTCGTCGTTGAGCTGGAAGCGGAAGACCTGCCAGGCGTTGCGCTCCAGCGGCGTCAGGCGTCGATCGAGAAACAGCGCACGCGGCACGCTTTCGTGACGATTGCCGCTATAGAGGAAACTGTCACCGGCAGGCGCCGTGCCTTGCGCCTTCGCCAGGTTCTGCAGCGCATCGTCGAACAGCGCCGACAGCGCCATGGGACCATCGCGCCGTGGTGCGCCGCCCGTCGCCATGGCCTACACCAGCCTCTGGTCGATCCAGTTCCGTATCGCCGCCCAGACCACCGACATCGGCAGCGCCAGGGTCTCGGCGAGGTCCATCGTCAGGCCCAGCATGGCCAGCTCGTCGTCCAGCGCGATGTGGCGCTCGGCGACTCCGGCTTTCCAGTGCTTCCACAGGGCGGTTTCCTGCGCCTCGTCCAGCACCGGGTGCCGGCCCTTGCGCTTTGGCAGCCCGAGAATGTCGCGCCGCAGGGCGACCTCCTGATGCGTGAGGCCGTAGAAGCGGCTCACCATCTCCGTGCTCGCGCCCAGACGCAGCATGCGGTCCACCGTGGCGATTTCCTGCTCCACGTCATGCACCTGGTTCAGCAGTCGCTTCAGCACCTCGCGGTTGACCGAGACCGAACACCACGACACCGTGGTATTGACCAGGACGCTGACTAGCGCCGGATGCTTGAGCGCATCCAGCTCCTCTTCGCCGAAGCCCATCGCCTTGCAGCGGCGCAGTTGGCCGTTGCGCAGATCGTGTAGCGCCTGGGCGATGACGGCCTGATTGAGCGGATGGGGTGACGACATGGTGGTCTCCCTCGCTCAGGAATCATGGCCTGGATCAGCGGACGCCGCGCCGCTCTCCAGGTCCAGCAGTCGGCGCGCTAGGCGAAGCATCCGGAAGAGCTTCACCAAGCCGGCGTCGCTCAGCCGCATGGACGTTCCGCCGCTGCCGTGCAGCAGCGGCGCCAGGTCGTCGGCCAATCGCGCGCGATCCAGCCCTGTCACGGGTGCTGATGTCGCGCTCAACGCATGCAGCAGGACCAGCACGGCACGAGCAAACGCAGGCAAGGCCTTCGCCTGCACAACGGACAGAGTCACGCAAACGAAGCCGATGCCACCCTCGCTGGGTTCGATGTGTCCCGCTACCGCCGCCTCCTCGGCGACCTCGCGGGCGAACTGCACGATATGCACCCGGAGGCGGTCCGGCACGTCCAGTCCCGGTTCGATGTACCAGACATCCGAGATGGGGTAGAGACCACCGACCTGCACGGGAATCGCGCGCAAGACATTGGCCTCGAAGTCGGGCAGCCTGTCGCCCAACTGGTCGGCCACCATGCGCTGAATGGATTGCAGGCGTTCGGTGGTCGGCGCCGGGGACACGATGTGCCCCTGCAGGCGCTCCGCATCGCTGCCAGCCGGTATTGGTGCGGTACCCACTTCCGCGGCTCGCTCGTTGCCGGCCGCGGGAACCGTAGCGGGCTGAGCCGAGGGCATTGCGGCAGTGGGACCAGTCGGTGCACCGGCCCGCTGTGCGGTTGTCGCCGCCGGAGGTGGCGATACAGGCTGTGGAGCCGCAGACACGATGGGGGCAATCGGGCTTGTCGGCGACGGCTCGCTGGTCAACGCCCGCTGCCGGTTTTCGCTGTCGTCGATCTCCAGGCTCAGCGTGTCATAGTCCGCTTCCAGCAGCTCGGCCATCTGGCCCACGAGCTCGTCCTGCACTCGCTGGAGCGAGAAACCATCCGGCTGCGTGTCGAACTGAGACAGCACATCCTGGAACAGCGAGGCGAAGTCCACGGCGAGGTGACGGCCCAGTGCTCTTCGTTCCCAGGTGCGCTCGCACGCCTTGCGCAGCACTGCTAGCCGTTCCACCTGATGCCGGCCCAGCCCGCCGTACAGCACCGTCGGAATCGCCGGCAGCAGGTAGCGCACCGCGTCCTGCATGCGGCTGATGTGCGACTGCTGCACCGGATAGCCATCGGCTGTCAGGCGCCGCGCTAGCTCGGACTGGGTCAGCGTGCCGCCGGTTTCCTGTTCGTAAAACTCACGCGCTTTCTCCACGCCCAGGGCGCGCTCGATAAAGGTCAAGCCGCCGCGCAGCTCGTTTTCTGCCAGGTGGCCCGTCAAGGCGACGATCTCGCCACGTTCCGGCCAAGGGCGGAACAGGCAGGAGATACGGAAAAAGCGTTCCTGCTTGGTCTCAGTCCACAGCTCGCGAAGGATGGCCAATCGCGTATTGCCGCCATTGCGAATGATGAAGTGTTCTTCGCCGGGCCTGCGTGTGATCGCCGGTGGAGCATCCAGTCCGCGCTCGCGGATGGACGCCTTGATTTCTTCATAAGCCGGGTTGCGCTTGACGCGAGGGTCGTGGTCATACGGGCGCAATTGGTCCAGCGTGACGATCATCGGCGTGTCGGCGATCGGATCGCTCAACGTCGTGGCGGAGGGACCGGTGCGCTGAAACCCGGTGGCGAGCAATTTGTCCGCCATGTCACGAGGGGTCATCTCAGCCATGCCCACCCCCAATCGCTTCGGCATTGAGGGCGCAACGGGCCTCGCGATCTGCGCGGCGGATCTGAGCCCGGGCATTGAGGCTGGCCCGATGATCGCTGGCCGTCGAACTGGTGTAGATCGGCGCACAGCCGCGCTTGGTGAACTTGAGATGGCCTCCTGGCGTTCGCTTGACGTGCCAACCCTCTGCGAGGGCGAATTCAATCAGGGCGCGCAATCGCTTGTGGCCGCGCGCCAGTTCATGTGCGTTCGCCATGGCGGGCTCCCTTGGAATCATTGGGCTTGCCTGTCACCAGTGCGAAGCGCTCGCGCCAGGTCGGAAAAAGCTCTCCCGCCAGGGCACGCATGGTCTCCAGTGCGGCCGGCGCGACCCGCCCCAGAGGTTGTCGGTACTCGACGCGGTGCACCGGCAGGCCCTTCGTCGATGCGCGGGGATAGGCTTCGATGGCAGGAACGTCCGTGTCCAGGACATGCACGCCGACTTGGCCAGAGAACATGTCGCGCAATGCCTGTTGGATCAACTTCGCATTCGACGAAACCGGATGCACACGGTTGATCAGCAGATGCAACGGAGGGGGCTCGATACCAAGATGCCGGTATGGGGAGATGTCCTCGATCAACTGCAGGGTGCCGCGACGCAGTTCGCGCGCAGCCAGGATTTCCGGGGTCACTGGCGAAAGCGCGACGTCGGAGGCGAGTACCGCCATTTCCAGCAGCACGCTCCGTGCACCCTGGGTATCGATCAATACCAAGTCGTACTGCGGTGCCAGGGTGGGCAACAGGTGGCGCAGACGCAACCGCCCATCCGGCGCGTGGAGAAGCAGCGTGTTCAGGTCGCCCCGGTCGTCATTGGACAGAATCAGGTCCAGGCCGGTGATGGAGGTCCGCGATACCAACTGCTCCAGGCGCTGTTCATTGAACGCCAGCAATTCGTAGATGCCACCAGGGGCTCGGTGCGCCAGTTCATAGTAGGACGACAGCGTGGGCTGTACGTCGAGGTCGAGTAGCAGCACGCGCAGGCCGGCGTCGGCAACCAACCCGCCCAGGTTCGCGGCGGTGGTTGTCTTGCCGACACCGCCCTTCGTGGAAATGATGGATATGACCTGCATCAGGCGCTCCTCGTAGGTGTTCTTGAATCCGTGGGAGAGCCGGTCACACCCGGTTCTTGAGGCGCTCGCTGATCCAGAGGTCCACCTCGGCCGAATCCCAGCCAACCGCTCGGATTCCAAGGCGCAGGGCTTGGGGAAACTCGCCCTTCTTCATCAGGCTGTAGATGTGGGCGCGCTTAAAACCAGACTTGGCTTCGACTTCGTCGAGCCGCAGGATGCGGCGCTCGCCCGGCAGCAATGCAGGCGTCTGCGACATGATGGTCACTCCTTAACGCTCAGTGGCGTTCGTTGGCGTGACCCTCATTAAATAGACATCACTGCCGGAAGCCATTGCAAATGCAATTTCCGAGACTGCACATACAAGCTTGCAAGTCGGAACGCGACAGGACCAGCGCGTCCGCAGCGTCGGATCGGCTCTTTGCAGACCTAGGGGGTCAAGCTGCGCATTCTTCGGCGAGCCTGGGCGAACTTGCCATTCAGCGTGCGCTCGGTAATCCCCATGATGCCGTCGTGATGCGCGATCAGGGCGCTGACGATGGCTTCCTGTGTCCTGAAGCACGAGTAAGGCGTGCCTGCCGGCGACTGGCCCAACATCAGATCAAGCATGCTGCCGATGATGTGCTGGTAGGTCGACTCCGCGCGATCCGTGATCGAGCACTCGTTGCATGCGGGAATCACTTCGACCTGTTTCGACAGGACGTGATGCTGCTCCTGCAGCGTC
The DNA here is from genome assembly GCA_041917255.1 of Zoogloea sp. Classification (GTDB taxonomy): domain Bacteria; phylum Pseudomonadota; class Gammaproteobacteria; order Burkholderiales; family Rhodocyclaceae; genus Zoogloea. Next base: position 60,534 of record JAYRYA010000026.1, on the reverse strand, counting down.
TGGAGCCGGCGACGGCATTGCGCCAGTTCCGCCTTCAATGCCTGCCGCTCCACCAGCATCGCTTGCCCCGTTTCCAAGGTGATGACGGGATGCGCAATTCGCTCTCGGCGGCTGAAGAGAAAGGCTGGTCGTTCTTCAGGGTAGTGATCTCGCATCCAGCGCTTGAGATCCAGATGCCTGATGGTGAGGTCGGGGGAATCCCATAGCGCCTTGTCGTTCTGGGTGATGCCATTGCAGCCATATGGGAGTTCGCCGTTGAAGATGGCGTCGTAGATGCGCTCGGTGCATAGGCGTAGCTCGGCCCATCCAGGGAAGTTGAGCGTCGTGGGTAAGTGCCTCGGTGACGAGATCAAGCGCAAGATTTCTATCTTTTGTTTCAGCAAACCGGCCCAGCGTATGGCTGCTTCGATCGGTCGATAGTAGACCTTGGACACAGGTGGTCTGTCGTGCATGCATCCATCTCCCTACAAGGAATATCTACATCAAAAGCTCCTCAAGACCTGAGCGTTCCGGGCGTACGCAACAACAGCGAATGAGTCAATGCCCATGCTCATTCACGCGCACCGAGCGTTGCCTCGGCCTGATCGTCGCGGGGCATCTATGCAAAAAGCTAGATATCTGGGCCGATCCGCTCTTGACTGCAAGGGGGTGCCGGCTAAATCTCGCAACAACAACCTCTCCGCATGCCACGTGCGTACCGAAGAGAGCGTTGTTGCGCGGCTGGAATTCGACAAGACCCGATTGGCATATGCTGAACTGCGTGAGGGTCTATCAGCGTGCTCGCCACAAGTTCGCTGATCGTCGCCATGCAGCATGGCCAGGTACGTTCGACTGGTCCGTATGCGTGCTGAGACCTGTGGGAAATGCTGTCAGACTGAAATAGATGCAGGCGCCTCGTAGTTCATGAGGCTTCGAGTGTATCCCAGAGTACGGGTGTAGCCATGGTTGGATCGATCCCCAGGCTTGCAAGCAATACATGTTTCGCAGGCCACTCTTCAGGGGACCGGCATGCGACCTGCCACTGCGCCTCGACCATACTGCGCTGCTCGATCAGGGCTGTGAAATAGGTCAAATGACGTGCGTGCGGGGACTGCGTCAAGAATTTCAGAGGGAGGGCATCCGAACGAACGGACCATGGCTCTGCCCATCGGGCATCGAGCATCGTGGGGAAGACGCACGGAGGCCGAGCCTTGGTGGCAGTAGGTAGCCGTCAGAAGATGTCTGCAGACAGCTTTACTTGCCGAAGAAGGACGGGGCGGTACATAATACGGTCTTGTTCCATTGGACGAACAGAAAGAATCTGTTTTTAATCAATGGGTTGGGTGCGGTGTTCTGTTTCCATCGCCCGCTCCACATCGGATTCCGGCAGGTCGTTGATCTGCAAGCAAAAAGGCCAACCTGAAGAGGTTGGCCTTTTTGTTGTCTGGTTGATATCTGGTCGGAGGTGGGTAGGGTTCGGTCAGGTCACATCAAGACCGATTGCTGGCGCACCACAGTATTCACTTCCCGCCGTCAGTCCGCGTAAAGCCAGGTAGCCCGGATGCCACATCACGAAATGCAGCCAGCGCAGCCTCCAGGTGCTCGATGATCTCCTGCTGCAATACATCCGGAGGTGGCAGGTCGTCCAGGTTTTCCAGGCTGTCATCCTTCAGCCAGAAGATGTCCAGGCTCGCCTTGTCACGGGCGACCAGCTCATCGTAAGAAAAGAACTTGAAGCGCTCTGTTTCCTTGCGCGCATGCCGGTTTTCGGGGTTGTAGCAAACGACGAAATCCTTCAGGTCGTCGAGCCTCAACTGGCGGGTCTTGAGGGTGAAGTGCTTGTTCGTGCGCAGGTCGTAGAACCACACACCTTTCGTATGCGCCCGCCCATCCTTCGGCGCGTTGTCGAAGAACACCACGTTGGCCTTCACGCCCTGGGCGTAGAAGATGCCGGTGGGCAGCCGCAGAATGGTGTGCACATCGCAGTTCTCCAGCAGCTTGCGGCGGATCTTCTCGCCGGCGCCGCCTTCGAAGAGCACGTTGTCGGGCAACACCACCGCGGCCTTGCCATCCACCTTGAGCATGCTCACGATGTGCTGCAGAAAGTTGAGCTGCTTGTTGGACGTCGTCTGCCAGAAGTCCTGCCGCTCGTAGGTGAGCGCATCGCGATCTTCCTCGCCCTCCTCGTTGGTGATGGTCATGCTGCTCTTCTTGCCGAAGGGCGGGTTTGCCAGCACGTAATCCACCCTGATCTTCGGCTCGGCGATCAGCGCATCCGCGCGCTCCACCGAGGGTTCGCCGTCCAACTCACCGATGTTGTGCAGAAACAGGTTCATCAGGCACAGGCGGCGCGTGTTGGGCACGATCTCGTTACCGTGGAAGGTCTTGTCACGCAGGAAGCGCGCCTGCCTTGGGTTGAGCTTCAGCAGGTCCCGGTGCAGCCACTCGGCGTTATCCTTCAGCCATTGCCCGGAACCCGACAGCCACTCGTTGGCCGTCAGGAAGAACCCACCCGTGCCGCAGGCCGGGTCGGCAATGGTCTTTTCCGGCTGGGGGCGGACGCAGGCCACCATCGCCTGAATGATCGCCCGGGGCGTGAAGTACTGCCCGGCGCCGCTCTTGGTGTCTTCCGCGTTCTTCTGCAGCAGGCCCTCGTAGAGGTCGCCCTTGGTATCGGCATCCAGCCCGATCCAGTTCTCGGCATCGATCATCTGCACCAGGCGTGCCAGCTTGGCCGGGTCCTGGATCTTGTTCTGAGCCTTGAAGAAGATCGCACCCAGCATGCCCGACTCCGTGCCCAGCTTGTGCAGGATCGCCAGATAGTGGGCCTCCAGCGGCTCGCCGGTCTTGCCGCGCAGGCTCGCCCAGTCGTAGCCCGCGGGGATGCGGGTGTCGCGCTTGTAGGGTTCCTGCGCGTATTCATGGGCGAGCTTGAGGAACAGCAGGTAGGTGAGCTGCTCCAGATAGTCGCCATAGCCCACCCCATCGTCGCGCAGGGTGTGGCAGAAGTTCCAGACTTTCTGGATGAGGGAGGAGGTGTTCATCTTCAGCGTTCCGTTGCGGCGGGCATCAAATACCCATCAAGTAGCGCTCTCTCCGCACCGCATTGTTTTTTAATGGGTTTATTTTCTTGTACGACAAGTGCCGGGCGTTCCGTCAAGTACCCATCAAGTAAATCACGCCCAACTCGGCACGTAACGCCTAAGCTTGGGTGCCGCGTCGGGGTCGTGCAGACGGACCATTCCCGCACCCAAAGCCTCCTTGATGAGGCGAGAGGCGGTGGCGCTGTTCTTCGTATCGATGCCGAAGCGTTCCCGCAGGGAGCTATTGGTCATGAATTCCCGCTGCACATATCGCAGGCAGGCGTGCAGATACACGGCGCGGACACGATCCGCCTGATCCATCTGCGTCAGGCTGCGAGGTGCGAACAAGGTGCTGCGGGTCGAGTCGCCCACCACTTCGAAGGCCGGTGCAGGCAGCTGGTAAAACTCCGCCTGGGACACCACCTTGTCCACACCGCTGCCACGCTCTTCACAGATACCCATGCGCCGCATCAGCGAAGCCAGTGCCTCATTGCGGGAGCGCGGCGGACTATCCAGCATCCGGGCGGTGTCCACCAGGGGCAGGCCCGGGTTGGTGATCTCCATCCGGTCATCAAAGATCTCCACCATGGGACCGCTGCCAGTGATGGAGAAATCCTGATGGATCAGTGCATTGGCAACCAGCTCCCGAATTGCCAGCTCCGGATACACCGGAACCGCCTTGCGTAGCGCTTGCCCGATCACTTCATTGACCGGAAGAAGTCCATTGATGAAGCCGATCAGCCCCTCGAATCCAGCCGCATAGCCTTTGGTGCCCGTCTGCTCCCGCAAGGTCTCCACGCGGCCTTTACCCTTGTAAACAATCACACGCACGGCCTTGCGCTGAAGTCGCCCGAAATCCGACAACTGCTTGGCCAGCAGGATTGCGCCGAGATTCATCACATTCCAGTAGCCACCACCAGCGGGCTCGATCAACCGGTCGGCGGCAAGGGCATCCAGAATGGCAGCCCGGCCATCAGGCAAGGGGCGGTCAATCAGGTCAAAGTAGCCCGGGTAATCCAGCCGCTTCAGCACATCATCCGCGCTCAGCTTTTCCACGGCCGGCAAGCGCTCGAAGGGCGTGGCATCGAGCACGCGCCAGAGCTCACGCTCTTTTTCCTGGAAGTCTTTCAGGCGCTTCTTGTAGGAACCGATGCGGATGAACTCGGCCCCGCCGAACTGCACGGGGTGTCGGTACGCGCAATCAATCTCCAGCAGCACCAACGGCAACCCATCCAGTTCCAGCCGGACAAAGTGAAAGCCAATTTTCGGGGCCAGCTGACGCAGCAGCCAGCTCTCCAGTTCTTCGTTGCCGATACGTTTGCAAGCAGGTTCGAAAGTCGTGCCGATCGCCTGATGCGTCGCATCATCCACGCCCCAGAGCAGATAGGCATGGGCCTTGCCCTCCAATGCCGCGGTGTTGGCCAGCGCCGAGATGTACTCGCCTATCTCCTGCGGCTCCGCATTGTTGTGCTTGAACTCCAGCCAGCCCGTTTCGCGGGGCAGGGAACACAGTTCGTGAGCCAGGCTGGCCCAATACTGTTCGTCACGCATGGGAGGTTTCTTTCGCCTTGCGTCCGCGAGGTTTCTTCGCACCGGCTTGTGCGCCCCGCTGGTCGCGGATGCGTTCGAGCAGCATGCTGGCGGGTTCGTCGTTGGGGTCCTGCGGCACAAGCTGGCCGGCGAAGGCAGCGCGGAGGATGTTCTGGCGTTGGGCGGAGGATTGGTGGAGGGCAGTCTCGGTCGCTGCCAGCTGCTCACGGGCGGCCTCAAGATGAACCGAGAGCAATGACTGAATGCTTTGTTGCTCTTTTACCGGTGGCAACGGCACCGCTACAGTCTTAATAATCTGCAGATTCAAATTCGGCTGAACCCCACCAGAAGCATGCTTTCGCATGTCTTCGTAACTTTTCAACAAGAAGGACTTGAGGTGCGCCTTACATTCCAGCGCATAGCCTTCCAAGACTATTGCTGCTATCGCCTGGTTGATCGTTGCGGGGATCGCAAGCTCAGAGCACTTTCCCCTAGTTTTACCTTCCCCATACATAGCGACCAGCAACGTTCCAGCGGGGTAAAGGTCGAGACGACATTCCTTGACCGCAGTTGGTGTCACGAAGTCGGAAGCTACTGAAACCATCTCCTGGTTGAGGGCACCACTTGTGACCCAGGGGACTTCGCCACCCTCGAAGAAAATTGCCTTCGAGCGCAGCGGTGTCACTCCCGTACCGATTGACGCGAGCTGCTCCACACTCGCCCACACCCACCCCTCCGGCAATTCCGGCAGCTCAGCGGTATCCGGCCGCGCCGGCTCGGGGTATTTCTTCCGCCAGTCCTTCGGCGGGGCCTTGCCTTGCGCCTCGAACTTCGCGAGCTGCCGGGCTTCCCAGCGGGCGCGGCGTTCGGCGAGGATGCGCTCCAGCAGTTGCGCGCCGGTCTCGGCGGGGCGATTCCGCTGGCGCCATTCGGCGGTGAGGTCGCCGGAAACGGCAGCTTTCAGCAGGGATTGTCGGTATTGCCCGAGCTTCTTCTGCGCCGCCTTGAGCTCGACCACCCCGGCGTCGAGATCGGAGAACAGCTCGTCGAGCTTGGCGACGATGCGGGTTTGTTCGCTTAAGGGGGGCAATAAAAGATTCATGCTCAGCAGATGCTGCTGATTTAGGTTCGCCATCGTCGAGCCGACGGATGCAGCCTGCAGGTACTTGACCGAGGTGCTAATCGATAAATAGCTCTGCAGAAAGTGGGCATTCAGCAAACGCTTTTCCGGGCGAACAATGAGTGAACCTGTGCCGCAAAGCCAACCGGCTTCATTAGACTGAACCACCGCGCATCGACCCATTTCCCCTCGTCGGGCCAGCACGAGGTCACCCTCAAGTAAGCAGAACTCTTTCAGGCGCTCAACTGTTTCCGAAGTCACAGTTACATAGGCAGTAGGTTTGATTCGACCACTGACAATGTGCATCGGATTAACCAGTGGTACTCCGTTCGTCACGTAGTCCGACTGGTGCAGAGAGCTGCCGAACGGTCCCGTCTTAAGGGCGACAACATTAGACAGCGTGGTCCCGGCCCACCCCTCAGGCAATTCCTTCACGCCACCAACTCCGCATTCATCTCATCCATCAACGTATCCAGTTCCTCGCCAAACAGCCCCCAGGCCTTCTGCAGCCCGCCCTTGTCGGCCAGCTCCGCGTAGTCGAAGTCATCCCGGTGGATGGCGCAGGCGCTGGCGATGTGGTCCTTCATCAGGCGCAGCCATTCGGTCTGCTCGGGCGTGAAGGCCGTGGCGCGGCGCGCATTGTGCCGGAAGATCCAGGCCTGGAAGCGTTTATCCACCTCGTCGGCGAAGGGCTTGAGTTCGCCGTCCAGCCCCAGCGCAAAGCGCAGCAGCGAGACCAGGTCGGTGAGCTGGCGCTTGCTGTTCAAGCCCTTCACCTGGCTGGCGTGCACGCGGGCGTAGGCGTTCCACAGGCGCTCGGTGGTGAGCATCAGCGGCGGCCGGGCGAGGTGGGCGTGGAGTTCTTCGATCATCTCGAAGCTCAGCGCCCGACGCTGGTAAGGCTGCTGGTAGAAGAAATCCAGTGCGGCGATCTCGTCCTTGTGCTGCTTGATGTAGTCGGCAAAGCCCTGGATCACGGCCCTGGCCTCTTCCTCGGCTTGCTCGGCAAAGCCCGAGAAGACCACCTGATCGGTGTTGATGTGGTCGATGAGCTGCTCGCGCTCGCGGCGGGCGTTCTCGATCTCGTCGCGCAGTTCGGGCTTGTCGAAGGGCGCGCAGGCGGCGGCCACGCGTTCGGCGCGGGCCGCCTCGATCTCCTCGGGCAGCAGGGTGTCCTCGCTGCGGGTGATGCCTGCGGCCCTGGCGGTGGCCAGCGCGGCCTGTACGACGGCGTCCGGGTCGAGCGCGGCGATCAGGCACTTGCCGAGTTCACCCACCGGAATGCCGCCGCTGGCTTGCTCGATGCGAGCCTGGGCTTTGGCGTCGAGCTGCTTGGCAAGGCGTACCAGCCGGTTGGCAAGGGAGAGCACGGTGTCGTCGTCGCGGCTGCCCATGGCCACGCCTTGCAGCAGGTCCTTGAGCGGCAGGCCGGGCTTCTTTTCCAGCGGCCGGCTTTCGGTCTTGAGGGATTTTTCGACGCCTACGGCGTCGATCAGCACGAAGCGGGTCTTGGCGCCGTCCGCGCTGTTGCTGACGCGCTTGAGGCTGTCACCATCGAGGCTGCGCACGCCGCGGCCTTTCATCTGTTCGTAGTAGCCCCGGCTGCGCACGTCGCGCATGAACAGCAGCACTTCCAGCGGCTTCACGTCGGTGCCGGTGGCGATCATGTCCACGGTCACGGCGATGCGTGGGTTGTAATCGTTGCGGAAGCTGGCGAGCACGCTGTCGGCGTCTTCCTCGGCGCGGTAGGTGACCTTCTTGCAGAAGGCATTCCCCTGGTCATACACCTCTCGAACGATGTTGATGATGTCGTCGGCGTGGCTGTCGGTCTTGGCAAAGATGAGCGTCTTGGGCGTCTCCTTGCGGGCCGGAAAGATCTGCGTCTCGACGGCGGTCTTCATGGCCTGGATCACCTGGCGGATCTGGCTGGGGTTGACCACCGACTTGTCGAGCTCCTTGCCGGTGTAGGCGGTGTCGTCCTCGGTCTGGGCCCAGCGCCGCTTGCGGGTCTGGCGGTCACGGTGGTCCACCCATTCCCGGGCTTTCAGCGCGGCGCCTTTCTGGGTGATCTCGGTTTCGATGGTGTAGACGTCATAGCCGACGTTGACGCCATCGGCGACGGATTGCTCGTAGGTGTATTCGGCGACGATGTTCTCGTTGAAGAAGCCGAAGGTGCGCTTGTCGGGGGTGGCGGTAAGGCCGATCAGGCTGGCGTCGAAGTAGTCGAGCACCTGCTTCCACAGGTTGTAGATGCTGCGGTGGCACTCGTCGATGATGATGAAGTCGAAGGTCTCGACCGGCACGGCCGGGTTGTAGCGGACGAGCTTTTCCTGCTTTGCGGTTTGCTGGACTTCGTTGAGCGAGACATCCTCGGCCGATTCGTCGATCGGCTCGCCGCTAAGGATGGAGTACATGCGCTGGATGGTGCTGATGCACACCTGCGAATGCGGATCGATGCTGGGCGAGGCGAGCCGCTGCACGTTGTAGAGCTCGGTGAACTTGCGGCCATCGTCGGGCGGCGTGTAGGCCATGAATTCCTGGTGGGCCTGCTTGCCGAGGTTGCGGGTATCCACCAGAAACAAAATGCGCTTCGCACCGCCGAACTTGAGCAGGCGATAGACCGAGGTGATGGCGGTAAAGGTCTTGCCTGCGCCGGTTGCCATATGCACCAGAGCCCGGGGCTTGCCCCGCGCCAGCGACCTCTCCAGCCCGGTGACGGCGCTGATCTGGCAGTCGCGCAGGCTCTCTTCGGGCAGCGGTGGCATCTGCCCGGCAAGCCTCGCGCGCAGGGTGTCCGGCTGCGCCAGCCAGGTGGCCAGGGTTTCGGGCTTGAAGAAGTGGAAGATTTCGCGGGATCTCGGGGCCGGGTCGGCGCCGTCGGTGAAGCGGATGATCTGGCCGGTGGCCTCGAACAGAAAGCGCAAGGGGGTGTCACCCTTGCGCCACTTGAGCCGGGCGCTGGCGTAGCGCTCGGTCTGGGTCTCGGTGGCGGTCAGGTTTTCGCCGGCGCTGTCCCGCTTGGCTTCGATCACGCCCACCGCGTTACGGGCAATGAACAACACGTAATCCGCAGGCCCGGTATCGGTGGGGTACTCACGTACTGCGATGCCCAAACCCGCCGACAGGTCGAGCTTCTTCAGATCCTGCACGATCCAGCCAGCCTTCTCCAGCCGACTGTCGATCTCGATTCTGGCCAGAGACTCCGGAGTCATCGCTTCTTCTAAGCTCGCCGCTTGCTTGTTGATGTTCGACGAATATTTTAGTGGAGATAGACGGACGCCTTCACCTCTATTGCAGAAGATTCTGGGCCACCTCCCCTGCGGCGCAACCTAAAGTCTTACTCACCGGCCTCTCCCACGTCGGCCAGCAAGGCCCCCAGTTCCGCCCCCGGAAACTCTTCTCGCAGCAGCGCAAACAGCGCCATGACGTCCTGGGTACGTAGCACGCAGCCCAGCACCACCTTCTGCGACTTGGCACTGCGCGGCTCGGATACCTTGGTCGGATACCCCAGATCGGTCAGCCAGCGCGCCAGCGCCGGGTAGTTGTAGGTCCTGGTCAGCCCGAGGTCTTCATGGGCATACGCCCGCAGGAAGGCCCGGCGCAGCATGTCGCTGAGGGGCTTGCCCTCGACGACATTGAGCGTCGCCTTTCCCTCGGCACGTAGCCGGGAGCGGATCAGGCCCAGCTGGATCGCCTCATCGAGCGACCGCCAGTCCGTCATCGTCTTCAGGCAGCGCTTGCCCCGCCACGCATCGAGCGTGGCGCGGGCCGAGTCGAATTACTCGACGCTGGCCCACGGCCGCGTATCGAGGCTGATGTGGGGCCGCTGACGGCTCGCCACGTCGATCATCCGCGGGTTGCACGGGGCGCGCTTCAGGTCCGGCTCCAGGCTCAGCACCAGTCGCTTCTCGAACTTGAAGAGGTCGATACCCTTCTCCCATTGGTCCCGGATCGCCGGAAACTGCTTGAGGAGGATCTTCTTGCCCGGGCGGCGATCGAGGTACAGGTTCAGCATCTTTTCGTTCTGCAGGCGCTTGTAGGCCTCGCCATCGATATCCCCCTCGGCCTCAACGGTGACCTGCACGCCGGCCTTGGCGAGCACGTTCTTCTGGCCCGGCAGCTCCAGGCCGGTCAGTTGCCCGCGCGTCTTCATGCACACCACCTGGGCGACCTCGTCACAACCTGTCCACGGGATGGGGGCAACTTCAACGTCAACTTCACTGTGGGCGCAGCGTGACGCCGTTCCGCCTGGAGCCGGACGACGCACTGCCACAGACGTCACGGGAGCACATCGGGCCGATCTCGTTGCGACATCCACACCCCTGCGAGCTCAGCTCGCAGGGGGCCCGGAGGTGGTCACGCCCGGCGCAGGTACCTTGATCCTGCGCCGGGCTTGAGGAGGTGGTGGATATGGCGGTGCTGAAGGTGATCGAGCTAAATGGGGCATAGGCTCCAACTTTGGCGGCTATACGCCCCTACGGCGGGAGTTGGACAATGGCCGCTGACGGGATGAGAGTAGCGCCGAAAGATGATACGTACGGCAATCTGCCGTATAATTTTCCAAAGGAGAAACAACGCCATGCCCACAGTCAACCCCACCGCCCGGCTTGAAGCCCGAATCAGCACCGACCTTCACGCGATGCTCAAGCGCGCCGCGGAGTTGCAGGGGCGAACCATGACCGATTTCGTGGTTGCCGCCGTACAAGACGCAGCCCAACGCGCCATCGAGCAGGCTGAGGTCGTCCGGCTTTCGCTGGCAGACCAGGAGTGCTTTGCTCAGGCACTGCTGTCGCCGCCCCAGTCCGCGCCGGCCCTGGACCGTGCCTTTGAGCGCCGTCGCAAGCTCCTGCAGGCGGAATGAGCGGGGCACCCTTCCGCGTCGTGCCGCTCGATGCCGCCCATGAGCGCGATGAATTCCGCTGCGGTTCCGCTGCGCTCGACCGGTATCTGCGAGAGCAAGTCACTCAAGACATCCGGCGCCGCGTCGCGGCGTGTTTCGTTGCGCTGACCGGTGAGCAGCGCATCGCGGGCTACTACACCCTCGCGTCGGCAAGCCTGCTGCTGGCCGACCTGCCCCCGGGCATCGGCAAGAAGCTGCCCCGCTACCCGACCGTACCGGCCGTTCGTATGGGGCGCCTGGCGGTCGATGAAGCCTTCACTGGGCAGGGACTCGGCGGTGCGCTGCTGGCCGATGCGCTGGAGCGGGCAATCCGGTCGGAGATTGCGGCCTACGCCCTGATGGTCGATGCCAAGGATGACGCGGCTGCCACCTTCTACCGACACCACGGCTTCATCCCGCTGCCAGACACGCCATTGACGCTGTTTCTCCCGCTCGCAACAGCGCAGGCGTCGCAGAAAAGGGGCAACGAGACGCACTGATCTGCGCCCGCTCCACATCGGATTCCGGCAGGTCGTTGATCTGCAAGCAAAGAGGCCAGCCTAAAGAGGTTGGCTTTTTTGCTGCCTGGTCAGGTGTCGATCGAGGCAATTCAGGCTCGATCAGTCCCTGAAAACCCCTCCAGTCACTGGAGCCGAAAGCACGCTCCAGCCCTGAGTCCACTGGGGTGACGCTCCCGCTGCGCTCGACGGGATCTCACCAGCCAGCCCCCAACCACCGGCCTTTCCTTGACATCCCGTCCGGGCAGCGCGCTCCCGCCCCCCCCCGGCGCCTGCCGCTGTCTCGCCTTTACGCCCGCACATCCACCCGGGCACGGAAAAAGCTCTCAAGCAGAGCGGGCGCCGCGTTCTGCTCCCCCCTTACCCGAGGAGGCCGCTGCCATGTGCCCTGCGCTCAAGGCTCACCGGATCAACATCGCCCTGTGCATCTTCCATGGGGCGCTGGCGGTGTTTCTATTGATCCTGCTGCCGGCGCTGCTGCCTGTGGATGCGGCGTGGGGCTGGCTGCTGTTGCCGTGGGTGTTGGTCGCCAATGGCTGGTGGGCGCTCATTCACGAGTCGCTGCATGGGGTGCTGCACCCGGATCCGGGGGGAAACCTGCGCTGGGGGCGGATTCAGGGGGTGTTGTTTGGTGCGCCCTACGAGTTGCTGCGCGGGGGGCATCTGCTGAATCACGCGTTCAGCCGGGACAAGCGGGACAGGACGGAGGTCTTCACGCCGGGGCCGCGGGGGCAGGCGGCGGTTTGGCTGGCCTTTTACTTCCGGCTGCTGGGCGGGCTCTATCTTTTTGAGGTGGCGGGCGGGCTGGTGGCGCTGCTGCCGCGCCCGATCATCCGGCGCGTGGCGCGTGCGCTCGCCCGGCACGACATCGTCGTCGAGGCCCTGGCTGCCCGGCTGCAGGCGCCGGACACCTTCCGACGTTACCGGACGGATGCCGCGGCGATCGCGCTGCTCCATGCGCTCGCCTTCGCGCTGTACGGCGCCCACGCCTGGATGCTTCTGCTGGCGCTGGCGGGGCGGGGGCTGCTGGTGAGCCTGCTGGATAACGCCTTTCACTACGGCACACCCCTCGGCCAGCGCCGGCATGCGCGCAACCTGGCCGCGCCTCCGGTGCTCGCGGGGCTGATCCTCAACTTCAACCTGCACGGCAGCCATCACCTGCGCCCGGGCCTGCCGTGGTGGCGGCTGGGCGAGTTTCACCGCGCGGCGGGCCACCCGATCGACGGCGCACGGGTTGCCGCCGTGCTGGGGCAGCTGGCCGGGCCGGTTCCGCTGGGCGACCCTCGCCTCCAGGCGGCGCCTTCCCCAGGCCCCGGGCCGAAGCCAGGCTGAGGGCACCCGGGCAATTTGCCTGACCTGCCTGTCGATTTTGCCCGTTGCCCGGCGGGAGGCCTCCCGAACCCCGCGTCGGGCCTAGAATCCGCAAAAACAAGACCTCATCCACTTCCCCGGAGACAACCCATGAAACGCGCCACCCGCCGCCAGCTCATGCTGGCGCTCACCGCCCTGCTGCTCACCGCCCACCTGCCGGCCCAGGCCGACGAACAGATGGACGCCATCCACAAGCGCGGGCGGCTCAAGGTGGCCGTGTACAACAACTTCCCGCCCTACTCCGACGCGGGCAAGGGCATCGACGTGGAGCTCGGGCAGGCGCTGGCCGCCAGGATGGGGCTGCAGGCCGAGATCATCGGCTTTCTGGCCGGCGAGGACATGGGCGACGACCTGCGCAACATGGTCTGGAAGGGCCACTACCTCCGCGGCGAGCCGGCCGACGTGATGCTGCGCGTGCCGGTGGACCCTGCGTTCGCGAAGGACAACGAGCAGGCGCGCATCTTCGGCGCCTACCAGCAGGAGGTGATGGGCATGGCGCGGGTGGCCAGCCGCATCCCCGCCCCCAGCGGCTCGGCCGCAGTGGCGCTGGAAGTGTTCACCCGCGAGAAGATCGGCGTCGAGGGCGACACCCTGGCGGATGCCTTCCTGGGCAGCGTGCTGCAGGGCCGGCTGCGGTCCAACATCACCCACTTCAAGTCACTGGGCGATGCCGCCAAAGCCCTGAAGGAAGACAGCGTGGCAGCCGTGATGGCGCCCCTGGCCGAACTGGAAGGCGCGCTGGTGGGCGAGACCCGCTTTGCGGTGGAGGAAGCCAGGCTGGGCGAGCTGAACCCCAAGCGCTGGGCCATCGGGATGGCCGTGAAGGCGGATTCCGAGGCGCTCGCCACCGCCCTCAGCAGCGCCCTCGAAGGCCTGCAGAAGGACGGCACCGTGGCCGCCATCTTCAAGCGCCACGGCGTGACCCTGCGCACCCACTGATCCAGGCCGAACGATGCGCACATCCATTCGACTCCTCCCTGCCCTCTGCTCCCTGGCGCTCGCCCCGGCCTTCGCCGCCGACATCGACTGGCCGACCTACGGGCTCGATCTGAGCAACCAGCGCTACGCCACGCCCAGCCAGATCAACACCGGCAACGTGGGCAAGCTCACCCGCGCGTGGGCCTATAAAAGCGGCGTGAAGGCCACCTTCCAGAGCACGCCGATCATGGTGGATCGCACCGTGTATCTTTCGCTGCCCTTCAACGGCGTGGTGGCGCTCGATGCCGTCACGGGCCGGCAGCTGTGGCGCTACGAGCACCCGCGCAAGAAGGATTACCCCATGTGCTGCGGCCCGGGCAACCGGGGCGTGGCGGTGGCCGATGGCAAGGTCCTCATCGGCACGGTGGATGCGCGGCTGGTGGCGCTGGACGCCAAGACCGGCAAGGTGGTGTGGGATGTGGAGGTGGCCGATGGCGACAGCGCCCGGCAGGAATCCGTGACCACCCTCAACGAATCCGACCCGCTGCGCAAGGCCACCATCGCCGGGCAGTCCGGCGTGGGCATCGCCATGGCGCCGGTGGTGTACAAGGGCAAGGTGCTGATCGGCGTCACCGGCGTGGGCTACGGCCTGCATCTGGATTCCGACCGGGACGGCGCGCCCCTGGGCGCGGTGGTGGGCTTTGCCGGCAGCTACGGGCGCCCGGGCTTCGTCGCGGCCTTCGACGTGGCCACCGGCAAGCGCGTGTGGCAGTTCGACACCATCGCCCCGACCAACTGGGAAGGCGAGTTCCGCCGCACCACGCCGGATGGCGTGCAGCTCCACCGGGACATCGACAAGGAGCGCGCCGACCTGCCCAGATACCCGGACGCGGCCCGCTACGGCGGCGGCTCGGCGTGGTCCACGCCGGCCATCGATACCGCCAACGGCCTGCTCTACTTTGGCACCGGCAACCCGTCGCCCCAGATGGACGGCACCTCACGGCCGGGCGACAACCTGTACACCGTGTCGCTGGTGTGCCTGGATGTGGCCACCGGCAAGATCCGCTGGCACTACCAGCAGGTGCCCCACGACCAGTGGGGCTACGACGTGGCGAGCCCGGCCGTGCTGTTCGACTACCCCCACGAAGGCAAGGTGGTGCCGGCGGTGGGCCAGGCGGCCAAGATCGGCTGGTACTACATCCACAACCGCCTCACCGGCGAGCTACTGAAGAAGTCGGACGAGTTCGTGGTGCACCAGAACACCTTCACCAACCCCACGCCGGAAGGCCAGGTGATCCTGCCCGGGGTGCTGGGCGGCATCAACTGGTCGCCCACCTCGGTGGATGCGAAGAAGCTGGTGGCCTATGTGCCGGCGATCCACTGGCCGGTGAAATACACCAAGAAAGTGATCCCCGCGACCAGCGCCAAGCCGGCGGTGGAATACACCACGCTGGAGCCGCTGATGGACGTGCCCCGCTGGGGCGTGCTGTCGGCCATCGATCTGGCAACGGGCAGGATGAAGTGGCAGCACAAGACCGCCCAGCCCCTGGTGGGCGGCGTGCTCGCCACCGCGGGCGATCTCGTCTTCATGGGCGAGGGCAACGGCCGCTTCAACGCCTACGACGCGGGCAACGGGCAAACCCTGTGGAGCGATCAGCTCGACGCCGGCGTCAATGCCCCGCCCGTGACGTGGCAGATCGACGGCGTGCAGTACGTGGGCGTGGCGGCCGGCGGCAACCAGATCTTCGGCTACAAGGCCGGCGACACCTTCCAGGTCTATCGCCTGGGGCAATGATGCGGCGAGGCCCGGCCCCGGGCCTCAGCCGATCAGCTTGAGCTTCATGGCCAGCCGGGCGAGCTCGATGTCGGTGCGCACGCCCAGCTTGGTCTTGATCTGGTAATGCACGTTCTGCACCGTCTTCGGGCTAATGTTGAGGATGTTGCCGATCTCCTCGGTGCCCAGCCCGTCCAGCAGCAGGCGCAGGATCTCGAACTCCCGGGGGTTGAGCTCCTCAGCCGGGTTGCTGGCGCCCTCCAGCAAGGTCAGCGCCATCTCCGGAGCGATGTCGGGGCTCAGCACCTTCTCGCGGCGGGCCACCTTGTACACCGCCTGGATCAGCACGTCCGGGCTGCTGCTCTTGGTCACGTAGCCCAGCGCGCCGGCACGGATCGCCTGGGCCGCAAAGAGCGGGTCGCGGTGCATGCTGAACACCAGGATACAGGCCTCCGGCTGGCGCTGGAGGATGCGCCGGGTGAGCTCGATGCCGCCCATGCCGGGCAGCGACAGATCGAGGATGGTCAGATCCGGCGGGCCTTCGCGCAGGATCTGCAGGGCCTCTTCGGCGGAGCCGGCCTCGGCCTCGACGCGCAGGTCGGCACGGCGCTCCAGCAGGCGGCGGTAGCCTTCGCGGACCACTGCGTGGTCGTCGACGAGCAGGATGCGGATCACGGGGTCTCCTTGGTGGTGGCGTCGTCGGTGCTGGCGAGGGGCAGCTGCACGCTCACCCGCGTGCCGCGCTCGGGCGCGGGCTCGATGCGCAGGGTGCCGCCCAGCGCCAGCACCCGCTCCTCCATGCCCAGCCGACCAAAGCCGCCGGGCTTGCCGGCGGGGCGCGTGTCCTCGCCGCCATAGCCGAGCCCGTCGTCGCGGATATCCAGCAGCAGCCCGCCTGCCTCGCGCCGCAGGGTCACCTCCACCTGGCCCGGCTGGCCGTGGCGGACGGCATTGGTGAGGCTCTCCTGAATGATCCGGTAGACACTCACGTTGATGTTGTCGGGCAGATGGTCGAGCCCTTCGCCGGCCTGCAGCGTGAAGCGGATGTCGCGGCTGCGCTGGTTCCAGCCGGCGATGAGCTGCCGCAGGCTGGGCACCAGCCCGAACTCCTCCAGCCCCGTGGGGCGCAGGCGGTGGAGGATCTGCTGCAGGGTTTCCATCATGTGCCCGACCGTCCGGACGATGGAGTCGGCACACGGGCGCAGGGTCGGCACGCCCTCGTCGGCGAGCTCCCGGGCAAAGGCCGCCTCGGCGTTGAGGGACGCGAGATACTGGCCGAACTCGTCGTGCAGCTCGCGGGCCAGGTGCTGGCGTTCCTCCTCGCGCACCGACAGCAGCCGGTGGGCCAGGCGCTGCTGGCTGTGGATGGTGCGGGCGAGGCGGTCGGCGAGATGATTGAAGCCCTCGGCGATGCGGTTGAGCTCGATCAGCGCGAAGCCGGGCATGCGCGCCTTCAAGTCGCCCCGCTCCATCCGCCCAAGGGTGCCGAGGATCGCCTCGGAGGGCGCCAGCGCGTTGCGCACCGGCCGATACACAAAGAAGCTGAAGAGCAGGATCATCGTGCTCACCGCCACCAGATTGCCCAGCTTCAGGGCCAGCTCCAGCACCTCGCGGCCGTAGTTGGGCGTAACCACCAGCTGCCCGCCGGTGATGCCCGGGTACTGGCCGATGCTGCCGCGAAACTCCGCATCATCGCCCACCACGCGGCGCATGAATGCCTCGACCGGCACGGGCAGGTCGACCGCCTCGGCAAAGCACTGGCGGTAGGTGGCGTGGGTGTGGAAGTCGCTCATCTCGATGCAGAAATCGATCACCTGCCCCATCGCCTTGAGGGCGGTGAGATCCAGGTTGAGCTCGGCGAGCGTCGCGTCGTAGGCCGAGTAGTTGCGGTTGATCTCGTCGGTGATGAGCTGGCGGATCGCCCCGCCGGTGCGCTGGATGTCGCCGCGC
This sequence comes from Zoogloea sp., assembly GCA_041917255.1. Classification (GTDB taxonomy): domain Bacteria; phylum Pseudomonadota; class Gammaproteobacteria; order Burkholderiales; family Rhodocyclaceae; genus Zoogloea. Next base: position 43,412 of record JAYRYA010000026.1, on the reverse strand, counting down.
ACCCGGTAGCGGGCCTCGACCAGCGTGACCGCCGCGCCCAGCAGCAGCACGATCAGCGCAAACAGGCTGACCCGGACGAAGAGATGGCGCTTGAGATCGAGCGGGCGCAGGCGGGGAGCGGCGAGCATGGCGAGGGGCGTCAACATCGGTGAGCCCACAGGATGCCGCAAAACCGCAGGGTAATTTGCCCGACGTACGCCGACGCATTCGCCCTGCCGGCGGAAGTCCGGCGGTGGCCGCCTTCGCGCGCCCCGACGCCGTCACAACGCGTCCTTCGGCGCCTTCTTCTCGAACACCGGCGAGGCCGGGCGTTCGAAGTTCACCAGCAGCCCACCAGACTGGAAATCGGTACCGGCATCGTTGCCCGAAAACAGGTCGGCGATCTTCTTGCCAGACTTGAAGACCATCACCGAGATGCCCTGCCCCATCCCGGTCGCCTCGACCACGTAGTAGGTGAAGGGGCCGCGCAGGAAGGCAATGATGTCCTCGCCCATGCGCGGGCCGGTGCTGCGCCTGGTGATGGCGGCCTTCTCGGTGGCGGTGGCCACATGCTCGATCTCCACCTCACCCGGCTTGCCGTAGCGATATACGAAGCGACCAAAGGGCTCCTTCGGCTTGTCGGCGCACAGGGAGACGAGCTTGCCGCTCTTGCGGACGACACCGTTCCCGTCGAACTTGCCCATGCGGGCGTCGAGATAGGCGTATTCGCCGGGCTGGCACAGACTCGGAAAATCCGCCGCGGCCTGGACCAGCGCGGGGCCGCCGGCCAGCACCAGGAACGGGAGCACAAGGCGGAACGGACGGATGAGGGAACGGGGGAAGACATTTCGGGACATGATCGGATCTCCGGCGTCAATCTCGGGACTTACGGCCGCCCGGCGTCGAAACTGAACACCCCGGGCGGCGCCGGCCAGCCGGGCATCGTCGATCCCTGCGCAGTCCGCGTGCGCCCGAATCCTCGCCTGCCCAACAGTTTTCCGGGACAATCCGGGCCCGTCCCGCCAGCCCTTCTCCCGCCCATGCAGCCGCTCCTCGACGCCATCGCCGCCCTCGCACCACCCACCGACGCCGGGCGCATCTTCCACGGCCGCGGCGGGCTTTACCCGGGTTGCGAGCAATGGACACTGGACGCCTATCCGCCGGTGCTGCTCCTCACCAGCTTCGAGCCGGCCAGCGATGACGAGCTGGCTGCCATCGGGGCAGCGCTGGAAGCCCGCTGGGCCCAGGTGGCGCCGGGCGAGCAGTTCAACTGGGTGTATCAGTACCGCTTCGAGGCCCGCGCCGAGACACGGCTGATGGCCGGCAGCGTGCCCGAGCCCCATGTGGTCGGCGAGGACGGGGCGCGCTTCCGGGTGCATCTGCTGCGCGGGCTCAACCACGGCTTCTTCCTCGACATGGCCGAGGGCCGGCGCTGGGTGCGGGCGCAGATGGCGGCGCGGCCGGGGCAGCGGGTGCTCAACCTGTTCGCCTATAGCTGCGCGTTCTCGGTGGTGGCGCTGCAGGCCGGCGCCGGGCAGGTGGTAAATGTGGACATGGCCGGCGGCGCGCTCTCCATCGGCCAGAAGAACCACCAGCTAAACGGGCTGGGCGCGGGGGCGAGCTTCATGCCCCACGACATCTTTGCCTCGTGGGGCAAGATCAAGCGCAGCGGGCCCTACGACTTGGTGATCCTCGACCCGCCCAGCTACCAGAAGGGCAGCTTCGTGGCCGAGAAGGACTACGCCCGGCTGGTGCGCCGCCTGCCCGATCTGCTGGAACCCGGCGGGCACGCGCTGCTGTGCCTCAACTCGCCCAAGCTGGGGGCGGATTTCCTTCACGGGCTGATGGCCGAGCATGTGCCGGCGATGCAGCTTGTCGAGCGTCTCGCCAACCCGCCAGCCTTTGCCGATGTGAGGCCGGAACGGGCGCTGAAGGTGCTGGTGTACCGCCTGCCAGCCTGAGCGGCACGAACGTGTCGGGTCAAGTTCGGCCCGCCTCTGCCGAAAAGCAGAGGTCACCCACCTTTCTGGCCCCTGTCATGCCCAAGCTTCTTCGCGCCGCCTGCGCGCCGTTACTCCTCGTCGTCGGACTCGGCCTTGCCCGGCCGGCGCTCGCCAACGATCACGGTGGCGGCGGTGGCGGTGCCGACCTCATCACCCTGGAAACCATCACCACCAACCTGGCCGCCGATAACGGCGGCTCGAGCCGCTTCGTGCAGTTGGCGATCACCCTGCGCCTGGACGATCCGAAAGGCGCAGCCGCAATCACCGCCTACATGCCCCAGGTGCGCAACGACATCCTGCTGTTCCTGGCAGGCCACAGCGGTGCCGAACTGAAGACGACCAAGGGCCGGGGCGATCTGGCCGAGGAGATCCGGGACGCGGTGAATGGCATCGTCGGCAGCCCCGCGCACACCGACAAGCGGGGCCACCGCCAGCCAGCCACCGGCCCGGTCAAGAGCACGCTGTTCACCAGCTTCATTGTCCAGTAGGCGCTGAAGGCAAAGGCGCCGGCCTGTTGAATCCTTCACACGCTCAAGTCTTGTTCAGTAATACCGTAACACCGGCATGGCCTTTGCTATGTCAAAGAACAGAAACCGGACGGAGACACCGAGATGAACACCCTGCACTTCCACTTTCACTGGGGCGCCGCACTTCGGGCGATTCTGGCCTGGCTGGCCGATACGACCCAGGAGAGCCGTTCCGCGCGGCTTTCGTCCATGGGCATGTCAGCTTGCCGACGGGACGGCTACGGCTTTGAGCACCCGGGTGACGACCACCGCTTTCGCTGAAGCATGCACCGCGCCGGTGCGTCCGGGCTGCCGCATGCCCTAAACTGACAAAGCCGCCTGCCGGCGGCTTTGTCTTCGCAGATGGAGGGTCAGGCGGCTGCGTCGTTCGCGGCCACCGCGGCGTCGTCGTTGTTCTCGACCGGCAAGGTCACGGTGAAGGTCGTCCCCTTGCCCACCGTGCTCGCCACATCGATGCTGCCGTGGTGCTTGCCGATGATGCCGTACGCAATGGACAGGCCGAGGCCGGTGCCCTTGCCGATGGGCTTGGTCGTGAAGAAGGGCTCGAAGAGATGAGCAAAGTTCTCTTCCGGAATGCCCACCCCGTCGTCGCTCACGTGAATGCGCACGTTGCCGGCGGCGTCGTGCTCGGTGATGATGACGATCTCGCCCTTCTCGGGGATGGCGTGGGCGGCATTGACCAGCAGGTTCATGAACACCTGGTTGAGCTGTGACGCGATGCAATACACCTGCGGCAACTCGGGGTCGTAGCGTTTCACCACCGTGCACTTGTACTTGATCTCGTTCCAGATGATGTTGAGGGTGGAGTCGATGCAGGCGTGCAGGTCGGCCCAGCCCCAGCCCGCGCCACCGACGCGGGAAAAATCCTTGAGGTTCTGCACGATGTCCTGCACCCGGGTGAGGCCGTCCTTCGATTCGCTGAGGAGCTGGAAAATGTCCTCGTGCACAAAGTCGAAATCCTTCTGCTTCTTGAGCGTCGCCAGCTCGGCGGCGTCCGGCTCGGGCAGCGCGGCGGCGGCCTTGTCGTCGTAGGCCCGAAGAATCTCGAAGATGCCCGTGAGGTAGCCTTCGAGGGTGGTCACGTTGGAGCGCACGAAGCCGATGGGGTTGTTCAGCTCGTGGGCAACACCGGCGGCGAGCTGGCCCAGCGAGGCCATCTTCTCGGACTGCAGGAGCTGGTTCTGGGCGTCTTCGAGCTTGCGGTTCAGCTCGCGCTGGTGCGCGAGGGACTGGGCAAGCTGCTCGCGCTCGCGGCGCAGCTCGATCTCCGCGGCCACCTTGTCGGTCACGTCGTTGGCGTAGACCACCACCCGCGGTGGATTGCCCGGCACCGGATAAACGGTGACGTGGAAGATCCGCCCCCGGTTGGCCGCGTCGATCTCGGAGCTGTGGCCGGTGGCGAGCACCTCGGCGATCTGGTCGGCCAGGCGGATACCGAACTCGGACGGCAACAGGTCAAACAGGTTCTGGCCCGACAGGCGGGCCGGTGTCGAGCCGAAGAACTCGGCGCCGATACGGTTGATCGCCATCAGCACACCATCGGGGGTAATCATCGCGATGAGCTGGTCGGCGCTGTCGAGGATCGCCCCGAGGGTTTCGGTGCGCTCCATCACCCGCGATTCGAGGGTCTCGTTCTGGGTGCGCAGTTCGTCCTGGGCCTGCTTGAGCTTGAGGTGGCTCTTGACCCGCGCCAGCAGAATCGCCGCGCGCAGGGGTTTGGTGATGTAGTCGGCGGCGCCCAGCGAGAGGCCATGCTGCTCGTCCTCGTCATTGACCCTGGCCGTCACGAAGATCACCGGGATGTCCCGCGTCACCAGGTTGGCGCGCAGGCGCTGGATGACCTCGTAACCGTCCATCTCCGGCATCATCACGTCGAGCAGGATCAGGTCGGGGCGCGGATGGGCCGCGGCGATGCCGAGCGCCGCCCGGCCGGATTCGGCGGTGAGCACATTGAAATGCCCTTCCAGCATCCGGCTGACGCCCTTCAGGTTGATGCGGGAATCGTCCACCACCAGGATGGTGGGCACGCCTGAGGGCTTCATCGCCTCGGGTTGATGTCGTTCAGGGGTCGCCAGCATGGTTGTCTCCCGATCTTTTGCGCGCACGGGGTCGGCCCGCACACAGGCGTCGTCACATCCGGTCATTACGGAAGCCCGTCCACGGGACTTGAGCGCACGCCGAAAATATCCTGCGTGCAAAACCCGGGCCGTGGGGCCGCGCCGGTTTGCCCGGATGGGCCACTGTCATCCTTTTCTGGGATCATTCGGTCATTACCCATCCGGAGCCGCTTCCCATGTCTGACTCCTCCAGCACCCTGTTCACGCCCTACGCCCTCGGCAAGCTCAGACTGCCGAACCGCATCGTCATCGCGCCCATGTGCCAGTACTCGGCCGATGGCGACGGCAACGCCACCGACTGGCACCTGATCCACCTGGGCAGCCTGGCGCTGTCGGGTGCGGGCATGCTCATCATCGAGGCCACCGCGGTGTCGCCGGAAGGCCGCATCACCCACGACTGCCTGGGCCTGTGGTCCGACAGCAACGCCGCGGCGCTGGGCAAGGTGCTCGACAGCGTGCGCCAGCATTCGTCGATGCCCCTGGCGATCCAGCTCGCCCACGCCGGCCGCAAGGCATCCAGCGCGGTGCCCTGGGCGGGCGGCCAGCTGTTGTCGGCCGCAGAAGGCGGCTGGCCCTGCGTGGCGCCGTCGGCGGTGGCGTATTCCGAAGCCGAACCGGCCCCGACGGCCCTCGACGCAGACGGTCTCACGCGCATCCGCGACGCTTTCGTGGCCGCCGCCCGCCGCGCCGCACGCATCGGCCTCGACTGCATCGAGCTGCACGGCGCCCACGGCTATCTGCTCCACGAGTTCCTGTCGCCCCTCAGCAATGTGCGGACCGACGCCTACGGTGGCAACCTGGAAAACCGGATGCGCTTCCCCCTCGAGGTGTTCGACGCGGTGCGCAAGGTTTTTCCGGCCGATCGCCCGGTGGGCATGCGCATCTCCGCGACCGACTGGGTCGAAGGTGGTTGGGATCTGGAGCAGAGCGTGGCCTTCGCCCAGGCCCTCAAGGCCCGCGGCTGCGACTTCGTCCACGTGTCCACCGGCGGGCTGTCGCCGCTGCAGAAGTTCGCGGTCGCGCCGGGCTTCCAGGTGCCGTTTGCCGAGCGCATCCGCCGGGAAACCGGGCTGCCCACCATCGCGGTGGGCCTCGTCACCGAAGCCGAGCAGGCCGAGGAGATCGTCGCCAAGGGTCAGGCCGATCTGGTCGGCGTGGCCCGTGTGATGATGTACGAACCCCACTGGCCGTGGCACGCCGCCGCGAAGCTCGGGGCGAAGGTGAATGCCCCGCGCCAGTACTGGCGCAGCGCACCACGCGCTGCCGGCGACCTGTTCAACGGCGCGAAGATCGGGATGCGCTGAGGCCGTATCAGGCGGCGACCGGGCGCCGGTGGCGCAGGATCGAGCGGACCATTTCCTCCGGCTCGATGGGCTTGGCCAGGTGATCCACCATCCCGGCCGCCAGGCAGGCGGCCCGCTCCTCATCGAGGGCGTGGGCGGTCTGGCCGATCACCGGCAGATCCGGGGCGATGCCGCCGAGCAGGCGGGTGGCCGTATGGCCATCCATCACCGGCATCTGTACGTCCATCAGCACCACGTCGAAGGCGGCAGCGCCCTGGGCAAGCACGCAGTCGATGGCGGCCTGACCGTTCTCCACCAACGTTACATCGGCCCCCTCGCTGCACAGGTGGTCTTCGAGCACCATCTGATTGACCTCGTTGTCTTCGGCCACCAGCACCCGGATGCCCGCCAGCCGAGCCCCCGGCTCCCCGTCGGCGCCCTCCGCTTCGGCTTCGGCTGGCGCGGCTGCGAGTGGCACATAGGGCAGGCGCACCTCGAAGGTGCTGCCTGATCCTTCCACACTCTCTGCCCGCACACTCCCGCCCATCAGGCCGACGATGCGGTGGGTGATCGTCAGCCCAAGGCCGGTGCCGCCAAACCGGCGGGTCGTGGAGTTGTCGGCCTGCTCGAAGGGCGCGAACATCCTGTCGATGTCGGTCTGGCGCATGCCGATGCCGGTGTCGCTGACCCGCAGCACCAGCTGGTTACCTTCGGCCCCGGCAAACAGGGTGACGCTGCCGCGCTCGGTGAACTTGACGGCGTTGGAGAGCAGATTCACCAGAATCTGCCCGATCCGCAGCGGATCGCTGATGCACGCCGCCGGCAGGGACGGCGCCCGCTCCAGGTGGAGCGTCAGGCCCTTGTCCGCAGCACGCGCCTCCATCAGCGCCAGGGTGTCGCCGATCACCTTGACCAGATCCACCTCGATGGCCTCGATGCGCAGCTTGCCGGCCTCGATCTTCGAGAAATCCAGGATGTCGTTGATGATGCCCAGCAGCAGCTGGCCGGACGACAGGATGCGCCCGAAGGTGTTCTGGGCAGCGTCCCGCCCGACGCTCTCCCGGTAGCCCATCCGCGCGAGGCCCAGCACGCCGTTGAGCGGCGTTCGGATCTCGTGGCTCATGTTGGCAAGGAACTCGCTCTTCACCCGGGCCAGGCGCTCGGCCTCGGTCCGCGCGGCCTCCAGGTCGGCGGTGCGGGCAGCGACGCGCTCCTCCAGGCTGTCACGATGGCGGGCGAGCTCTTCATCCTTGTGGATACGTTCGGTGATGTCCTGCAGGATCACGATCCCGCCCAGGATGGAGCCGTCCGCGTCCCTCAAGGGGGCGCAGGAGACGGAAACCAGCAGCTCCTTGCCCGCGTAGCTGGTGCGGTAACCGCCCTCGTACTTGCCCAGCTCACCCGCGAGGGATGCCTTCATCGCAGGCAGGATGCGCTGATCCTTCAGTTTCTTGCAGTCGAGGGACAACATGTAGTCATGCGGCGTTTCCATGATGTTGGCGAACTGCAGGTTGCAGTAGACCACCTTCAGATCGGCGTCGAACTGCAGGATGCCCACCGGCGAATACTGCAGCAGCAGGCGGTAGCGCTCCTCGCTCTCGATGCGGGCGAGTTCGGCGAGCTTGCGGTCGGTGACATCAACCTGAACGCCCTCCCACAACACGGCATCGTCGACGCGCGTTTGCCGGGCGATCACCTCGACCCAGCGGGTCTCGCCGCCCACCTGGACGCGCCCTTCCCAGGTGAAGTCACACCCGCTGCTCAGGCTATCCCGTCGCGCTTCGTCGAGCGCCCGACGGTCGTCGGGATGGACGCAGGACAGCACCTTACCGGCATCGGTCATTGCCGCCTCCTCCGCCACACCGAGCTGCGCGCAGAAGCGCGGACTCACGTAGGTGAAGCGAAAATGTCCGTCGGGCTGCCAACGGAAGCCGAAGACGCCGGTGGGGATTCGCGCCACCAGCTTCTCGTAGTCGGCCAGGGCATGCTGCAACGAGGCCTCGACCTGCTTGTATTCGGTGATGTCCTGAACCGCGCCATGGACACTCACCGGCTGCCCGGCGGCATCGCGCTCCATCATCCCGACCCCGTGCACCCAGCGGATCGCGCCGTCGCGGCAGATGATGCGGTAGCTCTGGTCGAAGGGTTCGCCGTTCTGCACCAGCCCGACCATGAAACGCTCGACCACCCGACGATCTTCCGGGTGCACCAGCTCGATCCAGTCTTCCGGCACAAAGGGATGCTCCCGCGGCACGCGAAAGACATCGCGCAGGGTGGGCGACAAGGTGGACACCTTGCTGCCCAGGTCGATGGAGTAGACACCCAGCTTGCCGATGCTCTCGGCAGCGGCCAGCGCCCGATCCCGCACGCGCAGCTCGCCCAGAAGGGCCGCCAGCCGCACGTTGGACTCCTTCACCCGGCTGGCGTCGTCCTGCTGACGTCGGTAGAAATTACCGATCGAGAGAGCCGAACCAGCTGACACAAGCAAATACGCCGCCAGCAGGAAACCAGTCTGCCAGGCATCCCGATACCACTGGGCAAGGTAGTCGCGCGTGGCCAGCCCGACGATGACGATGAAAGGCAGGCCTTCGACCCGCTGGACAGCCAGTGCCCGCTCGACCCCATCGGAGCCCGTCTCTGCCTTGAGGAACACGGTTTTGCCGCCGGAGGTCAGCCGCGCCCGGTACTGCTCGGGCAACCAAACGTTGCCGACCTCACCCGCAGGCCCGCCGATTGAGGGATGCCGGGCGATGAGACCGAAATCGGCATAGCGCAGGATGGCGCTGCCCCCCGGCCCGAGGCCAGGCCGGGACAGGCGTTCGGCCAGGGCTTCCAGCGGCATGCTGGCCACCACCACGCCGCCAAAACTGCCATCCGGCCGATTGAAGCGGCGCACAAACGGCACGACCCAGACCCGGGACACGCGCCCGATGACCGGCCGGGACACCATCAGCCCGGACGCAGCATTCGCCTTCAGCGCCTTGAAATAATCGCGGTCGCTGATATCGGCAGCCTGGACGGCGCCCGCGTGCCCCTGCCAGCGCAGCCCACCCTCCGCGCCATAGACGCGGATTCCTTCGATCTCCTGCAACCAGCCCTCGTAACGCCGCAGCATCGCAGTGACCGCCGCGCTGTCGAGATAGGTGGGACCATCCGCCGCCTCGCGCTCGAGTTCGTCCACCAGCGCCAGGAGGGCCATGTCGATGGTCCGTCCGGAGCTGGCAAGGCTCTGGTCGAGGACGCCCGCCAGATTGCTGGCGTTCTGCCCGACGATTGCCTCGGTCTGGGCACGGCTGGCCGCCAGGCTGAACACGCCCAGTCCAATTGCAATGAGGTTGCTGAGCACCACCGCGGCAACCAGCAGGACGACAAACCGCCGCTGACGATCCGGAAAACGCAGCACGGCGAGCAAGCGGGACAACAGCAGGTTCATGGGCGGCGGGGGACCTGGATCGACAATCGGGCTTATTCTCCCCCGGGGCGCAAGACCACGGGTTCGTCACCCACTATCGGCATCCTGCCTCCACCCTGAAGGCAGCGCAATGCGTGCTCTACCGCCGGGCAAAGATCGGGGCGCTGAGGATCACCTGCCGTTGAATGCCCACCAGGCGTTCGACGATCGCCCGCCAGGCCAGACTGTCCACCCGCGCCCGGGCCGCCATATGCAGACTCGCGCGAAGCGCAGGCGATTCGGCCAGCGCCACCGCGCCCGCCACGAAACCCGGCTCGTCACCGGGTTCGGCCAGCCAGCCGTGCACCCGGTGTTCGATCAGCTCATGGGCTGCAGCATCCCTGTAGGCCACCACCGGCAGGCCGCTGGCGAGCGCCTCGGCCACCACGTTGCCGTAGGTTTCGGAAAGGCTAGGGAAGATGAACAGATCTGCACTGGCGTAATGCTCAGCCAGCAGCACGCCGGTCTGGGCGCCGACGCACACCGCCTCGGGCATGCGCACCCGCAGCTGCGGAAGGGCCGGCCCATCGCCCACCAGCACCAGTCGCGCCCGGGGCTGGCGGGCCTTGACAGCGGCGAAGGTGTGTTCCAGCAACGCCAGGTTCTTCTCGGGGGCGACCCGCCCCACGTAAAGCACGGCCAGATCGTCAGGTGCCAGCCCCCATTGGCGACGCAAGGCGTCGCTGCGCCGGGCGGGATCGAAGAGCGCCGTATCCACCCCGCGGGACACCACATCCACCCGCGGAATGCCCTGCCCCGCCAGCTCGGCACACAGGGCGCGGGTAGGCACCAGGGTCAGGTCGGCCCGGTTGTGGAACTTGCGCAGATAGGCCGCGATGGGGCGCTTGAGCCAGCCCACACCGTAATGCCCGGTGTAGCGGTGAAAGTTGGTATGGAACTCGCTGATCACCGGCAGGCGCAGCTTGCGCGCCGCGGTGAGCGCCGACCAGCCCAGCGGGCCTTCGGTGACCACCTGCACCACATCCGGCCGTTGATGCGACCAGCGCCGCAGCAGCACCTTCTGGGCCGGCAGACCAAGCTGCAGGTTGGCGTACTTGGGGATCGGGATGCCTCGGGCGAGCATCTGCTCCACCCCATCTGCGGTGACGGCGGCCCCTTCATGAGCTTGTCGCGGCCGGATCAGATCCACCCGATGCCCGGCGGCCACGAGCCCCTCCACCATGCGCCCGGTGGTCATTGCCACCCCGTTGATTTCGGGCGGATAGGTCTCCGTCACCACGGCAACCCGCAACGGGCCCGTGTGGCTGACGATCTCCTGGCAGACGAGTCCGGCGGTATCCATTCGACGAGTGTCGCCGCGCGATGCTGCACGGGTGTTACCGCGAGGTGATGCCCCGATGACGCGCGCTGTTCCCGACGCTGCACGGGTGCTAGCATCTCGCCCCTCATGCGCATCGAACATCTCCGCCAGCGCCTTGCCGATCTGGGCGCCAAACCCGTGCACATCCAGCGCGTGCTGCGCGCCTGGACCCACGCCCTGCCCCTTTCCGCCGGCCCCGCGCGGCGCGGCCCGAATCTGCCCCAGGCCGTCCTCGACGCCCTGCCTGCCATCACAGCCGAACTCGACGGCCTCGCCCGGCTGCATTCCGAGCACCCGGCCGACGACGGCTCGGCGCGCCTGCTGGTACAGCTACCCGACGGCCAGACGGTAGAGAGCGTGCTACTCCCCCGCGACGGCTTGTGCGTGTCGAGTCAGGTGGGGTGTGCGGTGGGCTGCGTGTTCTGCATGACCGGCCGGGACGGCCTGCTGCGTCAGGTGGGCAGCGCGGAGATCGTCGCCCAGGTGGTGCTGGCACGGCGCCAGCGGGCGGTAAAGAAGGTGGTCTTCATGGGCATGGGCGAGCCCGCCCACAACATGGAAAACGTGATCGAGGCGATCCAGCTCCTTGGCACCGAAGGCGGCATCGGCCACAAGAACCTGGTGTTCAGCACGGTGGGGGACCACCGCGTCTTCGAGCGCCTGCCCACGCTCACGGTCAAGCCGGCGCTGGCCCTGTCGCTCCACACCAGCCGCGCGGATCTGCGCTTCGAGCTGCTCCCCAAGGCCCCGCGCATCAGCCCCGACGAGCTGGTGGAGCTGGGCGAAGCCTACGCCCGCCGCACCGGCTACCCGATCCAGTACCAATGGACGCTGATCGACGGGGTGAACGACACGACGGAAGAGCTCGACGGCATCGTGCGCCTGCTCTCGGGCAAATACGCGATCATGAACATGATCCCGTACAACGCGGTGCCCGACCTGCCCTTCCGCCGCCCGGCGTGGGACAAGGCCGCCGACATCGCCCGCCAGCTCCACCGCCGCGGCATCCTCACCAAGCTGCGCAACTCGGCGGGGCAGGACGTGGAAGGGGGTTGCGGGCAGCTGCGGGCGCGGGTGCTGGGGGAGCCGCCGGTGCGTGTGGTGCGACGATAGCCCGCCCAATTGACTTTCAGGAGATGACAGGACATGGGTATTCCTATCTGCTCGGGCTGCGGAGCCCCGCGATGGCAAGAAATCTCCACCGAGCGCACTCCCTGCCCAACATGCGGTGGAACAACCTTGACGTTCACCGAGAGCTTGCAGGTGTCGATTGGCCTCTCCGACCAACTAGGAGGCGGCCTCTACCCCGCAGCACAGGCCCGTGACTGGCACGTTCGTTGGGACGCCATCCAACGGGAGCTTTGCGAGATTGAAGCCACTCACGTCGACATCATGAGCGGGGCTGCAATCCATGATGCCGCCCAACAGCTTTTCTCATTTTTTATTCAGGCGTTTCATCTCCGTGATGCTCTCAACGCAGCGGCAACACAATCAGGAATGCCAAACGCCCCGGAGATCAAACACGCGATCAGCTCCGACCCACGGCTCAGCCTACTGGCCGATTTGGCCAACTACGACAAACATGTGGTACTGACGAAGAAGTCATGGAGTGGGCTCAAGCCATCAGTCGAGAGTTTGTCAGGTGAGGATTGCTCCGGTGGGTGGAGGCTCAAAGTCGAAATCCGTCACGGCGACAGTTGCCTTGACGGGCTCTCGATCGCGCGTGACGCAGTCACTGCCTGGGCGGAAAAACTCAAGAGCTGGGGCATCGCCTAGCAGCGCTCACCCCTCCAGCAGCAGCTTGCGCAGGCTCTCGGGCACGTTGGTGAGCACCAGCGTGTTGTTCGCTTCGTCGTACTGGACGGTGCCGGAGCGTAGGCCAGCGCGTTCGAATTCCAGCTTCCAGTCCTGCGCCGCGGCCTTGAAGCGGATCAGCGGGCGCAGGGCGCGCTTGTCGGGGACGAAGCCGGTAGCAAGATCGGCCGCCTCGTCCTGCAGGCGCAGGGCGAGCTTCTCGGGGGCGTCGGGGAAGACCTGCTCGGCGACGCTGGCGAGATCCAGCGGGGCCCCGGCGTCGTACATCTCTTCGAGCACCTGGTGGGCGCGCTCCAGCAGTTCGTCGCGGGCCGGCGCTTCGAGCTGCTGGGTGTCGGCGAAGTGGGTGAGCGTCTCGACGAGCTTCTTGGTCTCCTTGAGGGCGATCACCACGTCGGTGCAGCCTAAAAAGCGCTTGAACCAGCCGGCCACGTCACCGCGGCCCTTGAGGAAGGCGATGTAGCGCTCGGCGCCGGCCTGCCAGGCGGTGAGGTCGACCCGCCCGGCCACCTGCAGGCCCGAGAAATCCAGGTGCGGGTTGTCGTGGATGGCGAGGCCGTCGTCGATCACCGAGCCGACGGTTTCCTGCAGCAGCGCAAAGTACAGGCAGTCGGCCCCGAAGACGGTGGCGCGGGCGATGACCAGGAAGCCGGCCTCCTCCACCCCGTCCTCATCCACTCGCTGCTGCAGGTGGGCCAGCGCCTCTGCGCTGAAGGCGGGGAAATCCAGGCTGCCGTCACGGGTGTAACGGCGCACCAGATTGATCATCGGGAAGTTGTGCTCGTCCTGCTCGAAGCAGCCGTAGCCCTTGCCCGGGCGCTCGGCGAAGTGGCGGCACAGGCGCTCCATCAGGCCCACCGCGGGCGTGTCGATGGCATTGGGCGCCGGCCGCGGCTGAACGCGGGACGGCCCTTCGCCGACGCGGGCGAGACGGTGGATGACGAGGGCGGAGATGGCGTGAGTCTGTTCCATGGCGGGACGGATGCTGCGGGTGACGATTTACAGATGAGAAGCGGCGCGGGCGGGTTGCCCCCGGCCGCTCAGAAACGCATCTTCTTGCGGTTGCCGGGCAGCTGGCGGAGCTGCTCGCGGCGCAGCTCGGCGGCGGTGGGCTTCTTGGCCGGGGCGGCCGGCTGGGCGGCGGCGAGCTCGGGCGGGATGTTGGCGCCCACGCCCCGCGGACAGAAGCCGGTGGTGGCGCAGGTGCAATTGACGCAGGGTTTGCGGGAGGACTTCATGGGCGGTTCAACCAAACAGGACAAGCCCCCAGACTACCACCGCATTCACCAGCGCCACGAAAACCGCGGCGCTGCCGATGTCCTTGGCGCGCTTGGCGAGGTGGTGCTGCTCGAAGGAGATGCGATCCACCGCCGCCTCGACGGCGGAATTGACCAGCTCGACCAGGATCACCAGCAGCACGCTGGCGATCATCAGCGCCTTGCCGACGCCGCTGGCGGGCAGCCACAGGGCCAGCGGCACCAGCACGGCGGCCAGCCACACCTCCTGGCGGAAGGCGTCTTCGTTGCGATAGGCAGCGGCAAGGCCGGCCATCGAGTAGTGGAAGGCGTTCCACACCCGGGTGATGCCGGTCTTGCCTTTGAAGGGGCTCTCGTTCATGGCGATGGCAAAAATCGGCAAGCCTGCGGGGCTCAGGTGACAGGGATGTGATCGGCCAGGTAGCGCTGCACCTGGGCGGCAAACGCCTCAGGCACCTCGAAGGGCGCCAGGTGGCCGGCATCCAGCGCCACGAAGCGCCGCTCGGGGATCATGTCGGCCATGCGGCGCACCACCTGCGGCTGGGAAACCTGGTCGTGCAGCCCGGCCACCACCAGCGCCGGCACGTCGATGGACGCGAGCGACGCCCGCTGATCGAAGCGCACCAGCGCCCGCATGGCGGCGCGGTAGCTGTCGGGCGGGATGTCGGCCATCACATCGACGGCGGCATGCAGCACTTCGGGGTCGGCATCCGGGCCGACCATCGTCGGGATCAGGTCCACCGCGATGTCGCGCATGGTCGCACCTTCATCCAGCGGGCCGGTGCGCCGGGCCAAGAAGGCCTGCTGCAGCGGCCCCGCCGGTGCACCGAAGGCCGGCGTGCAGCACGCCAGCACCAGGCCGGAGACACGCTCGGGGAAGCGCGCGACGGTCTGGAGCGCAATCATCCCGCCCATGCTGTGACCGACCAGCACCGCGCGGGCCAGCCCCGCGGCGTCGAGCAGCGCAACCACCGCCGCCGCGTAGCCGTCGAAATCCACCGGATCGATGGGCGCGCTGGCGCCGTAGCCCGGCATGTCCCACGCAAGCCCGCGCCAGCCCGGCGGGGTGATCGCCGACAGGATCGACGCCGCGCCCTTCGCGCCGCCGCTCACCCCGTGGAGGAACAGCAGCCCGCGGGGGCCGGCGCCGGTCTCGATCCAGCGCGGGGCGGTCATCAGGCCAGGCGCTGGTAGGCACCGCCCTGGAAGAGCAGCGGCCTCTTGTCGGCGTTGCGCTCGAAGCGGATCACCTCGTCGATGAAGACGATGTGATCGCCCCCCGGATGCCGCGCGTGGGGCTGGCAGATGAAGTGCGCACAGCAACCGGCGATGAGCGGCACGCCGCCCTCGCCATCGGTGAACTCGACGCCGGCGAAGCGGTCTTCCACCCGGCTGGCGAAGCGGTTGGAGAGATCCTGCTGGTCTTCGGCGAGCACGTTGATCGCGTACACTGGCGCGTTTTCAAGGGCCGGCACCAGCTGCAGGTGGCTGGAGAGGCTCCACACCACGAGCTGGGGCACCAGCGACACCGAGTTGAAGGAGCTGACCGTGAGGCCCACCGGCCGGCCGGCGCCGTCGCGGGCGGTGACCACCGTCACGCCGGTGGGAAACATGCCCAGCGTGTCGCGGAAGGCGCGCACCGCCGGGTCGTTCTTGGGAGCATTCATGTTGAAATCGGACTGGCCGGGCGAGCTTGCAGCCCGGCAACCTGTTTGGGGAGGCGCGATTATCACGCGCCGCCCGGCGAGCGTCGAGGGGATGCTGCGATGAACAAAACCTGGCCCGCGAGCATCGCACCCTTTCCCGGCACAGCCTTCGCCCGCCGCCTGATCGACTGGCAGCGCCAGCATGGCCGCCACGACCTGCCCTGGCAGACCCGCGACGCCTACCGGGTGTGGCTGTCGGAGATCATGCTCCAGCAGACCCAGGTGGAAACGGTGATCCCGTATTACGCCCGCTTCCTGGAGCGCTTCCCCACCCTCGAAAGCCTCGCCGCCGCACCAGTGGACGACGTGCTGGCCCGCTGGAGCGGCCTGGGCTACTACGCCCGCGCCCGCAACCTGCACAAGTGCGCCCAGGCGGTGATGACCCGCCACGGCGGCGCCTTCCCGGCCGACCCGGCGCTGCTGGCCGAGTTGCCCGGCATCGGCCGCAGCACCGCCGCGGCGATCAGCGCCTTCAGCTACGGCACCCGCGCGGCGATCCTCGACGGCAACGTCAAGCGCGTGTTCGCCCGCGCCTTTGGCATCGACGGCTTTCCCGGCACCAAGGCAGTCGAGAACACGCTGTGGCAGCTCGCCGAGGCGCTGCTGCCCGAGGGCGACGTGGGCATCTACACCCAGGCCCAGATGGACCTGGGCGCCACCGTGTGTACCCGCGGCAAACCCCGCTGCGGGCAGTGCCCCCTCGCCGACGGCTGCGTGGCGCTGCGTGAAGGCCGGGTGGCAGAGCTGCCCACCCCGCGCCCGAAGAAGGCCGTGCCCGAACGCCACGGCCGCTTTGCGGTGATCGTCGCGAGGGGACGCGTGCTGCTGGAGCGCCGTCCGCCCGCCGGCATCTGGGGCGGTCTGCAGAGCCTGCCGGAGCTGCCCGAGGACGCCGACACCACCGAATGGGTCGCCCGGCGTTTCGGCCTGACAGTGACGCGGGTCGCACCGCTGCCGGGGCTGCGCCATGTGTTCACCCACTTCGTGCTGCAACTGGCGCCGGAGCGCGTGGAGGTGAGGTCCGGTGATGTCGTGAAAGAGGCGGACGGGCTCGACTGGTGGCCCCTCGACGCGCTGGCCGACGCCGCGCTGCCGACGCCGGTGCGCAAGGTGCTCGACGCGCTGCCCCGCTGACGTGACGACGCCCCGTTGCCGGGGCGTCGTCGTTTCAGGCCGAGGCGCTCAGTAGCGGGCGTCGGCGGGCTTCGGGTCCTTCGGCCAGTCCTTCACCTTGTCCGGGAAATCCGGCCGCGGCTGATGGGTGAAGTACTCGGCCACGTCCACCGCCTCCTGGTCCGACAGGCCGCCCTGGCCCAGCGGGAACTTGTCGTGGAAGCCGATGGGCATGTTGCGCTTCACGAAGGCGGCCGCCGTGTAGGTGCGGGCCATGCCCGCGCCGATGTTGAAGGACTCATCGCCCCACAGCGGCGGATAGACCATCTGGCCGGCGGCGTTCTTCAGGCCTTCGCCGTTCTCGCCGTGGCACACCGCGCACTGCTCGCCGTAGATGCGCTTGCCGTTTTCGGGGTTGGGCACGATCTTGCGATCCACCTTGCCCACGCCACGCCCAGCCACCTTGTCTTCGGGGCGGGTCTCGCGCTTCATCCAGTCGAAGTAGGCCACCATTGCCTTCATGTCGTCGCCGTCCTTTGCCAACGGCGTACCGTTCATCGAGCGGCGGAAGCAGCCATTGATGCGGTCTTCCAGGGTGATCATCTTGCCGGCCCGCGGCGCATAGCTGGGGAAGAAGGCCGAGACGCCCACGTAGGGCGAGCCGTCGGCCACCGTGCCGGCGTTGAGGTGGCAGCTGGTGCAGTTGAGCTGGTCGCCCACGTGGTCGGGCAGCAGGGCCTTGGTTTCCAGGTTGAGGCGCATGCCGCGCACCAGCTGGGTGGCGTTGGGCGCCTTCAGCATGTCGGCCAGACGCGGCGTGACGAAGGCACTGGAATCGGTGGTCTTCGGATCGAGCTCGGCGCGCATCCGCGCCACGGTGGCGACGTCCACCGGCCCGGCGCCGTCGCCCCAGCCGGCCCGCACGAAGCTGAGGATCTCGGCCAGCTCCGCGTCGCCCAGCCGCGCGAAGGCGGGCATCGTGTAGACCCGCGGATGGGCCGCGGTGCGCGCCGTGGCGCCGCCGGTGAGAAGGATGTGGACCAGCGTCGAGGCATCCTTCGAGGCCACCGTCGGGTTGCCCGCCAGCGGCGGGAAGACCTTGGGCACCCCGCCCCCGTCAGCCCGGTGGCAGTCGCCGCAGAACTGGAGGTAGCCCAACCCGCCGCGGGTGGTGTACAGATTGGCCGGCACCTGGGCAACCACCGCCGGCTTGGGCGCGGCGACCGGCTGGGGCTTGTCGTGGGGGCCGGGCGGCAGGGCCTTCAGATAGGTGGCCACCGCGCGCAGGTCATCGTCGCTGAAGTGCTGGGTGCTGTGGCTGATGACGTCGGTCATGTTGCCCGAGGCGGTGGCGAAGCGGTTCTGGCCGGTCTTCAGGAAGAGCGCCGTGTCCTCCACCGTCCACAGGTTGCGCAGGCTGAGGGCGCGCCAGGATTCCACCGTCTCGCCGGCGAGGAAGTATTCGCCCTTCGGCCCGGCGTCGCTCATGGCCTTCTCCTGGAAGAGCAGGCCGCGGGGCGTGTGGCAGGCGCCGCAATGGCCGAGGCCCTGCACCAGATAGGCGCCGCGGTTCCACACCGCGTCCTGCCGAGGCTCGGGCTTGAACGGGGCGTCGTCGAGGAACAGCCAGTTCCAGATGGCAAGACCCCAGCGCATGCTGAACGGCCAGCGCATCTCGGTGGGGAGGTTGGCCTGGCGCACCGGCTGCTGGCCTTCCATCAGGTAGGCGTAGAGCGCCTGCATGTCGTCGGCGCTCATCTTGGCGTACGACGGGTAAGGCATCGCCGGGTAGAGGTTGTGTCCGTCGGCCGCGACGCCCTTGCGCATCGCCCGGTCGAACTGGGCGAAGGTGTAGCGGCCGATGCCGGTCTCGGCGTCGGGGGTGATGTTGGTGGCGTAGAGCTTGCCGAAGGGTGTTTCGAGCGCGCGGCCACCGGCCATCGGCGTGCCCTGGGGCGCGGTGTGGCAGGCGACGCAGTCGCCCAGCTGGGCCAGATAGCGCCCGCGCTCGACGAGGGCGCCGTCGGCCGCGGCGGTGGCAGAACCGAATGCAGCGGCGGCCACGAGGCCCAGCACGCCGCGCACAAGTCCGATTTTCATGATGTGCTCCCTGTGACTCATTCCTGCCCGAGTCTAGAGCGCTGCGCCCGGCCCGACCATTCGGACATCGGGCTAGGGACATAGCCGAAACCGGTTATCCGTCAGTCGAGCCCGGCGGGGTCGGCGCGCAGGATCAGCCGCGCCAGATCGGCGGCGCTGCCGGTTTCGGTCTTCTCCATCACGTGCTGGCGATGCACATGCACGGTGTTGTCGCTGATGTTGAGTAGGCGAGCCACATCCTTGTTGGACATGCCCAGCGCCAGCAGGCGGGCCACCTCGCGCTCCCGGGCGGTGAGGCGGTCGAGGGTGGCGCGGGCCGACTGGTGGCGCCGGGTGGCCGCGTAGCGTTCGAGGCTGAGCTGCACCGCGCGCTCGACGGTGTCGAGGAAGAGCTGGTCCTTGAAGGGCTTCTGCAAAAAATCGACCGCCCCGGCCTTCATCGCCTGCACCGCCAGCTCCACGTCGCCGTGGCCGGTCATGAAAACGATGGGGAACGGCGAAGCAGCCGCCTGCAGGCGGCGCTGCAGCTCCAGCCCGCTGACCCGCGGCATGCGGATGTCCAGCACCAGACACGCGCCGCCGGGCGGGAACGGCGGCTCGGCGGCAAGGAATGCCTCGGCCGATTCGTGGCCCACCGCCGCCCAGCCCATGGATTCGAGCAGGAAGAGCAGCGAGCGGCGGAACGGCGCCTCGTCGTCCACCACGTGGATCACCGGCTGGGCGGCGTCGATCTGGGTCATGGAGTTTCTCCATCGGCCGCCGGTGCGGCCAGCGGCAACGTGAATGCGAAGACCATCCCCGGCCCGGGCTCGGCGGGCTGCGCCTGCAGCGCGCCGCCGTGGGCCTCGATGATCGTCTTGCAGATCGACAGGCCGAGGCCCAGGCCGTCGGGCTTGGTGGTGAAGAAGGGTTCGAACAGGCGCGCGCACTGGGCCGTGTCGAGGCCGATGCCGTGGTCGCGCACCGTCACCGCGCAGCGGTCGCCGTCGCGCCGCAGGCGCACCTCGACGGGGGCCTGCGAGCCCGCGGCAAGCTGGGCGTCCCAGGCGTTCTTGAATAGGTTGAGGAGCACCTGCTGGGTCTGTAGCGGGTCCACGTCCACCCTGCGGGCGGCGGGGTCGAGGGCATCGTCGACCACCACGTGCGGCGCGCCGGCCAGCATGCCGCGCATCAGCGCCGCGGCATCCTCCACCAGCGCGCGGATGTCGCACACCTCGCGCACCCGGCTGCGCTTGCGCGCAAAGGCGCGGATGCCGCCGAGGATGGCCGCGGCACGTTCGGATTCGCCGGCAATCTCCTCGGCCGCCTGGCGCAGCGCGTCGGGCGACAGCTGACCCCGGTCCTGCCGCCGCAGCAGGCTGCGGGCGTAGTTGCCGATGGCTGCCAGGGGCTGGTTGAGTTCGTGGGCGAGGGTGCCCGACAGCTCGCCGAGGATCGACAGCCGCGACAGATGATCCATCTGCCGCTGGCCGGCGCTGACCCGCGCCTCCAGGCGCTGCCGCTCGTCCAGCGCGGCGGTGAGCTCCCGCGTACGTCGCTGCACCAGATGTTCCACCCGCAAGGTGTAGACGCCCCCCGCCAGCAGCAACAGCGCCAGCCCCGCCAGCCACGGCCAGTAGCGGCGGAACAGCGCCGCCCAGCGCGGCTCGCGCAGGAAGGCGTAGGGCCCGATCTGCAGCTCGCGCAGCAGCGCATGAACGGGGTGGTAATCGGCCGGCACGCTCCACGATTCGCCGTCGGCGCCGGCTTCGAGCGACAGCAACGCAAACAGCACGTCCCGCGACAGGGCGGCGGAGGTGCCGCTGGCGGCAGCAAAGGCCCAGCCCGGATACAGCCGCGACGACACCCGGCAGGGCGCGGCGCTGTCGCGGGGGGCCAGCACGCGCAGCTCGCCCGCCGGCACGAGGCCATCGCGCTCCAGCCGCTCCAGCAGGCAGGCGCGCAGCACGCCGGCGTCGGCGCGGCCGCTGCGCACGGCATCCAGCACCCGCATCATCGGAAAATCGGTAAACAGCGGGGTGAGCTCGCCCTGCTCCGGGTCGACGCCCGCCTCGCGCAGTTCGGCCCACATCACCTGATAGCCGCCGAAGGCCGCCGGCGACACCGCCGCCAGGTTGCGCCCGCGCAGATCGGCCAGCGCCTGCAGGTCGCTCCGCCCGCTGCGCACCACCACCGCCGAGCCGACCACGTGGCCGGGCTCGCGGTAGGCCTCGGCCACCTGGGTGGCGATGCGGGTGATGCCGCTGCTGGCTTCCAGCGTCACGTAGTGGCCGGGGTTGGTCACCACGAAATCCAGCTCGCCATCGCGCAGCGCCGTGGCCATGCCTTCGAGGTTGAAGGGGCGCAGCACGATGCGCCGGCCGGGCAGCTTGTCCTGCAGCCCGTGGGAGAGGGACGACCAGTGGACTTCGGACTCCTCCAGCCCCTGCCAGGCCAGGATGCCGATGCGCACCTCGTCGCCCGCCCGGGCCGGCACGGCCGCCGGCGGCAGGAAGGCGAGGACGAGGCCGGCGAGAAACACCCTGAATCCGCGATGCATGCCCCGGATTCTAACGGCCGGCGGCGTCAGTCGGGCCGGCGCGCGGGGGCCTTGCTTTCGAGAAAGGTGCGCAGCGTCCAGATCAACTGCGGGGAGAGCACCGTCTTCCAGGCCGGCATGTGGCTCACCCCGACGCGGACCTTGCCGTTCTGCACGGAATCCAGAAAGTAGGCGTCGTTGTCGGCCAGGCAGTGGGCGCGCACCGCCGGGTCGGCGATGGGCCGGCAGGCCTTGTCGAGGTGGGTGAGATCGGGGCCGGGCATGTTCCGGCTCACCGCATCGACGCCGTGGCAGCGGGCGCAGGTCTGATTGAAGAGGGTCCGACCGATCTCCGCCGCCCGGGCATTGCCGCGGTAGGGGTTGCCCTCGCCGGCCGGTGGCGGCGGCAGGCCGGTGGTGTCCACATCGAAGGTCGCGACGGCGGGCTCGGCCACCTCGAAGGCCAGGGCGGGCTGGATGAGCAGCGCCAGCGCCCCCGCAACGACAAGTCGGAAGAAGGGATTCATGGCGTCACCAGTCGGTCGGACAGCCGACGCAGCCGTCGAAGGTCGAGTCGGGAAAGATCGTGTAGCGCAGCAGCGCGCCTTCCAGATTGGCGCCGCGCAGGTCGGTGGCGTTGAACTTGGTCTCCTGAAGGTTGGCGTTGGTGAGCCGGGCCTTGTTGAACCACGTGAAGGCGGCGCGGGCCGCTTCCATGTTGGCCGCGGTGAGATCGGCGCCGGTGAAGTCGGCGCGCATGATGCGGGCGAACTCCAGGTCGGCCCCGACGAGGCGGGCGTTGCGGAAGGAGGCGCCGGGCGCGTTGGCCTTGGAGAGGCGCGCGCCGCTGAGATCGGCGCCGTCGAAGATCGCCCCGGCCAGGTTGGCGGCGCGCAGGTCGGCCCGGGCGAGGTTGGCGCCGGTGAAGTCGGCGCCGGCGAGGTCGAGGGCCGACAGATCCTTGTGGCGCAGATCGGCGCCCCGGCAGCGGGCGTGGGGCCACATGCCGCAGGTGCCGTGCACTTCGGGTTCGGCGGGATTACCCCGCGCACCCGCCTCGGGGCCGGCAAGGAGCAGCCCGACGGCCATCGCCGCCAGCGCCGCACGCGGAAAAACGGACCGCATTGCGTGTCCTTTCTGGATGAGGGGAGAGACGACGGGCGAACGTGCGCACCGGGCGCACGCCGCCGTCGATGCCAGGCTGAAAGGGGGTGCCCGCGGGAGACGACACGGACACCCCCACCGGGCTCAGCGGCCAGCCTTGGGCAGCTTGAAGACCCAGTACGAACCGCCCTGGGTGACCTGCTTGGTGAGGTCGGCCATGTCGCCGCCCCACAGGGGCACGGCGCCGCCGTAGCCGGAGGACAGGCCGATGTACTGCTCGCCGTCCTGTTCCCAGGTGATGGGCACGGAGACGATCCCGGAGCCGGTCTGGAATTTCCACAGTTCCTTGCCGGTCCTGGCGTCAAACGCCTTGATGAAGCCATCCGACGTGCCCGTGAAAAGCAGCCCGCCCGCGGTGGTGAGCGTGCCGGCCCACAGTGGGAACTTCTCCTTGTGCTCCCAGGCGATCTTGCCGCTCTTCGGGTCGATCGCGCGCAGGGTGCCCACGTGGTCGTCGAACAGGCGCTTGATGCGGAAGCCCTGGCCCAGGTAGGCGGAGCCGGCCTTGTAGGTCAGGTGCTCGGTCCAGTAGTCCATCGCCCAGTGGTTGGCGGGGATGTAGAACAGGCCGGTGTCCGGGCTGTACGACATGGGCATCCAGTTGGTGCCACCCAGGAAGGGCGGCGACACGAAGACGCTGTCACCCTTCTCGCTGCCGGCCTTCGGCTCGGGCGGACGGTTGCCGGTCTCGATGGGCTTGCCGGTGCTCAGGTCCCAGCCCTTGGCCCAGGTGATGCCATCCACGAACGGCCAGGCGCCGATCAGCGAGGTGGGCTTGTTCGGGTAGCCGGCGCCGTTGGTGAGCTTTTCCCGGTCGGTGACGAAGAAGAAGCCGTTACGGTCGGCGTGGGCGGAGGCCTTCACGAGCTTGCCGGTCTTCGGGTCCTTGTACTCGAAGAGCACCACCGAGTTGTTGCCGGAGAAATCCCAGGCGTCGTTGGGGGTGTGCTGGAAGAAGCCCTTCAGCTCGCCGGTGCTGGCGTCCACGTAGGCCTGGCCGGAGGTGAACAGGCTGGGCCAGTTGCGCGGATCGTCGCCTTCCTGGGTGCGCTTCCAGGTGTTCCAGGGCGCCGGGTTGCCGGTGCCGATCACGACCATGTTCTTCTCGAGGTCGAAGCTGGCGGTCTGCCACGGGGCGCCGCCGCCGTGATGCCAGGCCTCGGTGGGCTTGCCGTCCTTGTCCTTCGGCCAGGTGGGGGCGCTGGCGTCGCCGGTGGGGGTGCTGTCCTTGCCGTTCAGGCGGCCCATGTGGCCTTCAACCATCGGGCGGGCCCAGACTTCCTCGCCGGTCTCCGGGTCGCGGGCGAACAGCCAGCCCACCACGCCGAACTCGTCGCCCGACGAGCCATGCACCAGCAGCACCTTGCCGCTATGCTGGTCCTGGATCACGAAGGGCGCGCCGGTCATGGTGTAGCCGACCTTGTGGTCGCCCCACTTCTTCTTCCAGACGACCTTGCCGGTGTCCTTGTTGAGGGCCACGATGCCGGCGTCCAGGGTGCCGAAGTAGATCTTGTCGCCGTAGATGGCGGCGCCGCGGTTGACCACGTCGCAGCATGGGCGGATGTCTTCCGGCAGGCGGGCCTCGTATTCCCACAGGCGCTTGCCGGTCTTCGCCTCGACGGCGTAGATCCGCGAGTACGAGGAGGTCACGTAGATCACGCCATCATGAACCAGCGCCTGGGCCTCCTGGCCGCGCTGCTTTTCGCCGCCGAACGAGAAGCTCCACACCGGCACCAGGCCAGCCACGTTCTTGGTATTGACCGTCTTGAGCGGGCTATGCCGCTGGGCCTTCAGGCCCAGGCCGTAGGTGAGCACGTCGCCCGGGGTCTTGTCGTCGTTGCGGATGTCGTCCCAGGTGACGGCCTTGCCAGCAGCCTGGGCGCCACCTGCACACAGCGTGGCCAGCGCAAGCGCCAGCACGGCCGGCTTGAACCGACGGGCTTGATTGATTCCTTTCATGTGGACTCCTTGTCTCCGGATTGTTGTGATGTCCTGCGCGTGGCCATCGACCTCCCGCGACGCCAACGCCCTGCGCTAAATCCAGTATCCAAGGCGCGCTTTACCCCTGTCGCGGGAGATGCTCCCCGCAACGTCGGGAAACTTTCCCGGCCTGAAAACCGCCTCAGGCTGGCACGGGCGTTGCAAACTGTTCCGTCCGAGGACAGCAGAATCAAAGGAGCAAGCGATGAGATGGCTTGGTGAGAATCGGGGCGCGCAAGGGACGCAGGAGCCCACACGCGCCCTCACCGAAGCCCCGACGGGCCCGATGGCCCACGAGGCGGCGCCGGCCGGCCGGCATGCCGCCGCCAGGCGCAAACATTGCATCACGCCGAGACGTCCCGCCCTGCCGCAGACAGACCGCTCCAATGTGACGCAGCCGGCCGGTACAGCGGAGCGCGGCGCCGGCAGCGCTGCAGAGACGGGCCGCCAATGATCCGGATCATGCTCGTGGAAGACCACGCCGTGGTGCGCACCGGCTACCGCCGACTGATCGACGCAGAAACGGATCTGGTGGTGGTCGGCGAGGCTGCCACCGCCGATGAGGCTTATGCGCGCTTGTGCGAAAGCGGCGGCGTCGACGTGGCAATGGTGGATCTGAGCCTGCGCGAAAGCAGCGGCATCGATGCCATCCGGCGCATGCTGGCGCGGGAACCGCAGCTGCGGGTGCTGGTGGTCAGCATGCACGACAACCCCAGCTTCGTCGTTCAGGCGATGCGCGCAGGCGCCCTTGGCTACCTCACCAAGAACAGCGAACCGGGCGAGGTCCTGACGGCGATCCGCGATGTTGCCGTGGGGCGCCGGGTGCTGTCGGCCGAGGTGGCGCAGGGCGTCGCAAGCGCGGCCCTGGCCGAGGAAGCGCCCCTTTCACGGCTCACCCCGCGGGAGTTCGAGGTGCTGCGCATGGCGGTGAACGGTGAATCGGTGGATGCCATCGCCCAGCGCCTGCATCTGAGCCAGAAGACGGTGCACAACCACATGTCGTCGGTGCGTCAGAAACTCGGCGTCGACAACGACTTCCATCTCCTGCGGCTGGCCGTGCGACATGGGCTGACCGACCTGCCAGCAGGCGCCCCCCTGCGCATGGCGCCCACCTGACGACGGACCTCGCGCCCCGCCCCGGCCCCATCGGCCAGGCTCTGCGCCGGAACGACCTCAACCCACCAGCTTGTGCTGCTTGAGATACGTGTAAAGGATCTCCAGCCGCGAAATCGTATCGTCAAGTTCGAGCAATCGCACCCGGGCTTCGGGCGGGATGGGCAGCACCTCCGCCAGGCGGTAGCCGACCCAGGTGGCGTCGTCGAAACGGTGGGGCGGCGGGAAGACGCTGTCGCCGGCGTCGGTGACGATGGCCTGAAGCAGCGGCAGCATGTCGGCCAGCGCGGTCGGCACCGGCTGGGGCGCGGGTTCGGGCAGCCACTCGACGCGGGCGGTCTGGAGCTTGTCGTGCTGGATGGTGCGCTCGACGATGCGGAAGCGCGGGCCACCACGGGTGGAGATGAAGAGCAGCCCCGGCTGGGACATGTCCCAATCCACGATGCGTGCCATGCAGCCGATGGCGTGCGGCACCGCCGGCTCGCCCACCTCGCCGCCCTCCCGGATCAGGCACACGCCAAAAGGCGCGTTGGCCTTCATGCAGCGCGCCGCCATGTCGAGATAGCGCGCCTCGAACAGCTTGAGCTGCAGCACGCCGTCAGGAAACAGCACCACGCCGAGGGGAAACAGCGGAATCTCGGTGGGCAGGGCTTGAGCAGTGGCGGTCATGGCGCGATGGAGAGTGGGTAATGGGGGTTGGGAAATAGGGGGTGGGGCGATCACTGAATCGGCGGAGCCACTGCGGTAAGCTCAGTGACAGATCACAAGACGGGAACGGGGTTCAGCGGCCTCAAGCCATTTCCCATTCCCCACTCCCCATCAATGCCGATGCACCGCCCCGATGCCCTCGTGGGCCACGCCGTGGGCGTTGGCGGCGTGATGGCCGTGACGCAGGCGGTCATGCACACCGATATCGTGGGGCACCCACTGCTTCACCAGCGAACCGACGACCATGCCGACAGCGCTGGCGATCAGCCCGGCCAACTGGGCCGGCACAAAGGGGTCTTCGCCGCCGGCCAGATGCACGCCCAGCCACACGGCGACGCCGCAGACGATCGAGGCCAGCGCGCCCTGGTTGGTGGCCCGCCGCCAGAACAGCCCACACAGCAGCGGGATGAATGCTGCCACCAGCGTCACCTGATAGGCGTTCTCGACCATCTTGAAGATGCTGGCCTTGGAGAACATGGCGTAAATGGTGACCAGCACCGTGAAGATCAACGTGACGACGCGCATCCAGAACAGCAGCTTCTTGTCGGTGAGGTGCGGCAGCGCAGGCCGGAGGATGTTCTCGGTGAAGGTGACCGACGGGGCCAGCAGGGTGGCCGAGGCGCAGCTCTTGATGGCCGACAGCAGCGCCCCGAAGAACATCACCTGGGCAAACAGGGGCGCCTTGGTGAGCACCAGCTCGGGCAGGATCATCTGGGAATCGGTATCGATGAGCCGGGCGACCATCTCCGGGTCGATCAGCGTGGCCGAATAGGCCAGGAACATCGGCACGAAGGCAAACAGCAGATACAGACTGCCGCCCAGCACCGAACCCCACACCGCGATCCTCTCGGACTTGGCCGACTGCACCCGCTGGAACACGTCCTGCTGGGGAATCGAGCCCAGCATCATGGTGATCGCCGCGGCAATGAAGGCGATGATCTCCCTGGCGTCGGGCGGCGGCAGCATGTTGAACTTGCCGGCCTCCATCGCGTGGCTCACCACCACGCCCACGCCACCGGCCATGCCGCTCACCTCACCCCCGATCCACAGCATGCCGATCACGATGATGATCATCTGGAGGAAATCGGTGACCGCCACCGCCCACATGCCACCGAACAGGGTGTAGATGAGGATGGTGCCGGACCCGATCCACATGCCCATCGTCTTGCTGATGGCACCGTCCGACACCACGTTGAACACCAGCCCCAGCGCCGAGATCTGCGCCCCCACCCAGCCCAGGTAAGAGATCACGATGGCGATGGTGGTGAGCACCTCGACGCTGCGCCCGTAGCGCTTCTTGTAGAAGTCGCCGATGGTCAGCAGGTTCATGCGGTACAGCGGCGCGGCGAAGAACAGGCCGACCAGGATGAGGCACAGGGACGCCCCGAAGGGATCGGCCACCACCCCGTGCAGGCCCTCGTTGAGGAAGGTCGCCGGCACCCCCAGCACGGCCTCCGAGCCGAACCAGGTGGCGAACACCGTGGCGGTGACCATGTAGAAAGGCAGGTGGCGACCCGCCACCGCGAAGTCCTTGGTGTTATGGACCCGCGTGGCGGCGGCGAGGCCGATGGCTACCGAGATCAGCCAGTAGGCAATGACGAACCAGAAAAGCATGCGCAAAAACAGAAAAAACGTTGGCGAATCCGCGGATTATAGGGGCCTGGGGGCTGAAAAAGGGAAACCCGGCGCAGCGGCCAATAGCGCGCACTAAGTCGGTGCGCGGCAGCCTGCGCGCGCCCCGTTGACGCCCGTCAAGGTGGACCGGCAAGCGCGCGCCTATAGTCCCGCCGCGTTCATCCTGCCGCCCATCGCCCATGACTTCAGCGCGCCCCATCGAACTGGTCTGCCCCGCCGGCAGCCTGCCCGCCCTCAAGACCGCCGTGGACCATGGCGCCGACTGTGTTTACCTCGGCTTCAAGGACGCCACCAACGCCCGCAACTTCAGCGGCCTCAACTTCGACGACAAGGCCCTGGGCGAAGGCGTGCGCTACGCCCACGAGCGCGGCCGCAAGGTGTTGCTGGCGCTCAACACCTACCCCCAGACCGACAACTGGCAGCGCTGGACCGGCGCCGTGGACCGTGCCGCGGCCTGCGGCATGGACGCGGTGATCCTCGCCGATCCGGGCCTGATGGCCTACGCCCGGCGCGTTCATCCGGATCTGCGCCTGCACCTGTCGGTGCAGGGCTCGGCCACCAGCTACGACGCGATCAACTTCTACCACCGCCACTTCGGCATCGCCCGGGCAGTGCTGCCGCGGGTGCTGTCGCTGGCCCAGGTCGAGCAGGTGATCGCCAACACGCCGGTGGAGATCGAAGTGTTCGGTTTCGGTGGGCTGTGCGTGATGGTCGAAGGGCGCTGCGCCCTGTCGGCCTACGCCACTGGCGAATCGCCCAACTGCCAGGGCGCGTGCTCGCCCGGCAAGCATGTACGCTGGGAACAGACCCCACAGGGCATGGAGACGCGCCTGGGCGGCATTCTCATCGACCGCTTCGCCGACGGCGAGCGGGCCGGCTACCCCACCCTGTGCAAGGGCCGCTTCGACGTGAACGGCGAGACCTACTACGCCATCGAGGAGCCCACCAGCCTCAACACGCTGGAACTGCTGCCCGAGCTGGCCCGCATCGGCGTGCGCGCCATCAAGATCGAAGGCCGCCAGCGCAGCCCGGCCTACGTGGCGCAAGTCACCGAAGTGTGGCGCGCCGCCATCGACCGCCTGCAGGCCGGCAAGCAAGCCTTCCGCGTCGAGCCCGCCTGGATGAACGCCCTCAACAAGAACTCCGAAGGTCAGAGCCACACCCTGGGCGCCTACTACCGCCCCTGGAAATAAGCCGCGCCCACCCCCTCCGAAAGCCCGCCTACCGATGAAACTCGCCCTCGGCCCCCTGCTCTACTACTGGCCCCGCCAGTCGACCCTCGCCTTCTACGCCGACATGGCAGATTCGCCGGTGGATGTCGTCTACCTGGGCGAGACCGTGTGCTCCCGCCGCCACGAACTGCGCCTGCCCGACTGGCTGGAGATCGCCGAAACCCTCGCCGTCGCGGGCAAGGACGTTGTGCTGTCGAGCCAGGTGCTGGTCGAATCCGAATCCGACCTCAAGACCCTGCGCAGGATCGTCGCCAACGGCACTTTCCGGGTCGAGGCCAACGACATGGGCGCGGTCGAACTCCTCACCGGCGGCGATGCGCCGGTGCGCAACTGGATCGCCGGGCCCACGCTCAACATCTTCAACCCGGCGACCCTGGGCATGTTCGCCGACCTGGGCGCGACCCGCTGGGTTGCCCCGCCGGAGATGTCGCGCAAGCAGATCGCCGAGCTGCGCCACGGCCTCGGGCGCGACATGGAAGTGGAGCTTTTCGCCCACGGCCGCCTGCCGCTGGCCTACTCGGCGCGCTGTTTCACTGCCCGCCACTTCAACCTCCAGAAGGACACCTGCGAGTTCCGCTGCCTGCAGTTCGCCGACGGCATCCCCCTGAAGACCCGAGAGGGCGAACCCTTCCTCACCCTCAACGGCATCCAGACCCAGTCGGCCCACGTGCACACCCTGCTGGCCGACCTGCCCGCGGTGGTCGCCGACGGCATCGACATCCTGCGCATCAGCCCCCAGGGCGAGCACACGGCCGAGATCGTCGATCTCTTCCGCCGCGCCGCGGATGGCCTGATCCCACCGATTGACGCCCTCACCGACGCCCTGCCGCTGCTGCCGGACGAACCGTGCAACGGCTTCTGGCACGGCCGCCCCGGCGTCGAGCAGTTCGTCACCCCTGAGCCCGGAGCCCGCCGATGAAACTCCCCGCCTTCACCCTGCCCGGCCCCTTCGCCCGGGTAGGCGCCCGCCTGCCCCAGCTGCCGCCGACCCTGGCACTGGTCACCGGCCTCAACCTGGCCCTCGACCGCCTGCTGCCCCGAGACACGCTCGAGCCGCTCACCGGCAAGCGCCTGCTCCTCAAGGTCACCGACGCCGGCATGGCGCTGCGCTTCACCTTGGGGCCGCGGGGTTTCAGCCCGCTTTTCGACGGGCGCGACCCGGATCTCACCCTCTCCGCCACCACTCGCGACTACCTCGCCCTGGCGCTCCGCGAGGAAGACCCGGACACCCTGTTCTTCAGCCGCCGCCTGCTGATGGAAGGCGAGACCGACCTGGGCCTGCTGGTCAAGAACACGCTGGATGCGGTGGACTGGGATGGCGTGATGGCAAAGCTCGCCACCCTCAAGCTGCCCGGCGCCGCCCAGCTCTTCGCCCGAGGGCACTAGGCCCGCCCGGCGGCAGCTAGCTGACGATCCCGTCCAGCCGGTCCAGCACCGCGCCATCCACCGCCACATCGAACTTCCGCGCGAAGTGGGCGGTGGACGTGGCGATTGCCGGCAGATCGGCGCAGCCCAGGGTGCGTGGATGGGCCTCGCCGGCCACCCAGTCGATGTAGCGCAGCGGGTCGTTGGCCACCTTCAGCCCGGGGTCGTTGGCGAGGACGGTCTGGATGTAGGACTCATCCGGGCAGATCACCCGATAACGCTCCTGACGCCGGTAGTGGTCGGCCAGGCTGCGGTGCTCGCGGTGAAAGCGCAGCAGGTGCTCGGCTGCCTTGCCGTTGGCGCAGAACCACTGGCTGCCGAAATAGCAGCGGAACGCCTCCGAGAACGGTGTGAAGTGGCGAGTCAGCAGCGGATGTTCGAGGGTGAAGAAGCGATCCGCCGGCGCCCCGCCGAATAGCGCCGCCACATGGAAGCGGAAAGTCCGGTAGCGCCGGAAGTACATCTTGTCGGCGGGCTCCCGTCGGCATTCGTAGCTGATCTCCCGGTGCTCCACATAGGCATCGAAGGGGCTCGCCGCCAGCTCGGCGAGAATCGTCGCCGCCGGCTTCACCGGGTAGTCCGCCGCGCTCAGCAACACGAACCAGTCGGGCGGGTTGGGCCTGGCGTACAGCGCCTCAATGCCGCGCAGGGTCGCCTCGACGATGGAGAAGCGCCCCCATCCGGTCACCTCGTGGGGCCGCACGAATGAAAAATTTTCGCCAAAGCCCCGGGCCGGCAGGTCAGATTTCGAAAAATCGTGGTGACAGACGATGGGCGGCGCGTCGAACATGCGGTCGAGCGTGGCGCTCAGGCGGCGGACCTGCGGCGTATTGGCATGGGTCAGCAGGACGAAGCCGATTCGTTGAGGCATGGCATGAAGCGTGATTGACGGACAGCGGGCCGTTCAAGCATACCCCGACCGCCAGCCCGGCGGCACGCGCACCGACGACCCGCTAGAATTGCGACAACCCGCCCAACCCCCGGTCACATGCCCACCCACCCACGCCGAAGCTCGCCCCTCGCCGCCTGGTTCGCCGCCGTCATCGGTGTGCTGATCGTCTACGCCTGCCTGCACCCCTTCACCGGCTGGCGTGACACCGGCCTGCCCGTCTTCGACTTCCTGTTCCAACCCTGGCCGCGCTATTACGGCCGGGTCGATCTCATCGTGAACGTGTTGGGCATCGTGCCTTTCAGCTTCGCGCTGGTCGCGGCCATGCCATCGCGGCTGCCCAAGGGCTGGGCGGTGGTCGCGGCGATCCTCACCACCTTCGCCCTCAGCCTGTCAGTCGAAACCCTGCAGAACTTCCTGCCCAGCCGGGTGCCATCGAACGTGGACGTGGGCTGCAACACCCTGGGCGGCATCCTCGGCGCCCTGGCCGGAGGACGCTGGAGCGGCGCCCTCTTCGACCCCCGTAGCGGGCTCACCCGCTGGCGCCGGCGGCGCATCGTGGCCGGACATGTGGGCGAGTTCGGGCTGGCGGTGCTGGGCCTGTGGCTGCTTACACTTCTCACCCCCGAGAGCCTGCTGTTCGCCAGTGGCGACCTGCGCCGGCTGCTCGATCTGCCCACCCCGCTGCAGTTCAACCCGACCCGTTTCATGAAGGTCGAGGCCGCCATCGCCGCCA
The DNA here is from genome assembly GCA_041917255.1 of Zoogloea sp. Taxonomy (GTDB): domain Bacteria; phylum Pseudomonadota; class Gammaproteobacteria; order Burkholderiales; family Rhodocyclaceae; genus Zoogloea. The sequence continues at coordinate 11,341 of JAYRYA010000026.1, read as the reverse complement.
GCCAGCTGGTGGCCGTGGGTCTCACCGCGCGCTGCGTGATGCGCCAGTTCTCGCCGTGGCCGCTGGTGCTGCTGGTAGCACTCGGGCTGGGGGCGAAGACCCTCGCCTCGTCGGCTTTCTTCTCGCCCGGCGATCCGCTCCACTGGGCCACACCAGGGGGGCAGATCGGGCTCGCCGCCGGAACCCTCGTCTTGTGCGTCTGCCTGCTGCTACCTGCCCGGGCGCACACCATGCTGGCCGGCATGGCGCTGCTGGTGGGCACCGCGCTGGTCAATCTGGCCCCGGAGAACCCCTTTCTGCCCAGCGACATGGCGCTCATCCAGCGCGGCAACTTTCTGAACTTCCACGGCCTGACCCAGCTCACCGCCAGCCTGTGGCCTTTCGTCACCTTTGCCTATCTGGGTGTGCTCGGTGCCAGCACGTCCCGCGATCCGTATCGGGGACGCTGAAATCTGCCGCCAGCGGAACGATTGACAGATAATCGCGTCACTTTCCAGACCACCCCCGATTGCGGAGACGCCCGATGAGTTATTTCAAGCACCACGTTTTCTTCTGCTGCAACCAGCGCGCCGAGGGTGAATCCTGTTGCGCCAGCAAGGGCGCCGTCGAACTGCAGACCTACGCCAAGGACCGCATCGCCGCGCTGGGCCTCAAGGGCAAGGGCAAGATCCGCATCAACAAGGCCGGCTGCCTCGACCGTTGCGACGAAGGCCCGGTGCTGGTGGTCTATCCCGACAACGTCTGGTACACCTTCGTCGACAAATCCGACATCGACGAGATCATCGCCGAACACCTGCAGCATGGCCGGATCGTCGAACGCCTGAAAATCTGACCACCATGGCCGCCACCGAAACCGCCCTCATCAACGGCCCCGATGGCCCGATCGAGCTCATCATCGACACGCCCGCGCAGGTGCGCGGCATCGCGCTGATCTGCCATCCCCACCCGCTGTTTCACGGCAGCAACACCAACAAGGTCGCCCACACCCTGGCGCGGGTCCTCCGCGACCTGGGCTACGCGGCGCTGCGCCCCAACTTCCGGGGCGTAGGCAAGAGCGTCGGCGCCCACGACCACGGCGGCGCCGAAACCGAAGACATGCTGGCCGTCATCGCCTGGGCCCAGAGTCGCTGGGGCGGCCTGCCGCTGGCGCTCGGTGGCTTCTCCTTTGGCGCCTACGTGCAGACCCGCGTCGCCGCCCGGCTGGCCGAAGGCGTCACCCCGGCTGGCCGCATCGTGCTGGTCGGCACCGCCGCCGGCACCGTCACCGGCGCCCGCAGCTACACCACCGAGCCCGTCCCCGACGACACCCTGGTGATCCACGGCGAGGCCGACGAGACCGTGGCCCTCGCCAACGTGATGGAATGGGCCGCGCCCCAGGAACTGCCGGTCGTGGTCGTGCCTGGCGCCGACCACTTCTTCCACGGCAAGCTGCACGTCATCCGCAAGATCATCGAACGCGCCTGGACGCCGCTCTGATCCATCGTACCCGCCAACCCCGGCCTGCCCCGCAGGCCGCCACGCCGAGGTCCAACCGATGAAACTCGTCGCATCGCTCACCAGCCCCTACGCGCGCAAGATCCGCGTCGCCCTCGCCGAGAAGGGCCTGTCCTTCACCCTTGAGGTGGACATCCCGTGGCTACCCGAAACCACCGTGCCCTCCTACAACCCGCTGGGCAAGGTGCCGGCGCTGGTCGCCGACGACGGCGAGGTGTGGTACGACTCGCCGGTGATCGCGCTGTACCTCGAAACCCTCGGCGGCGCCCCGCTGCTGCCCGCCGAACGGCTGGCCAGCCTGCCGGTGCGCCAGACCGAGGCGCTGGCCGACGGCATCACCGACGCCGCGGTGGCAGCCTTCCTCGAGAGCCACCGTCCGCCCGAGAAGCAGGACCAGGCCAGCATCGACCGCCAGCTCACCAAGATCCACCGGGGCATCGCCGCGCTGGAAGAACGCCTGGTGCAGCGCAAGGGCTTTGGCAACACCGCCATCAACATCGCCGACATCGCGGTAGGCTGCACCCTCGGCTACCTGGATTTCCGCTTCGGCCACCTGCACTGGCGCAGCACCCACCCCAATCTCGCCGCCTGGGCCGCCAACCTTTTCGCCCGGCCGTCCTTCGTCGGCACCACGCCGCCGCCCGTCTGATGCCGCTCCGGATAGATGGCCTCGTCAAGCGCTTCGGCAGCGGTGCCGACGCCCGGGAGGTGGTGCGCGGCATTGACCTGCACCTCGTCCCCGGCGAATGCTTTGCGCTGCTCGGCCCCAACGGCGCCGGCAAGACGACCACCCTGCGCTGCGCACTGGGCCTCACCGGCGCCAGCGGCGGCAGTATTCGCCTGTGCGGCGAACCGGTGCCCGAGCGTGCCCGCGAGGCCCGCGCGCGGGTCGGCGTGGTGCCCCAGCTCGACAGCCTCGACCCGGATTTCACCTGCGCCGAGAACCTGCTGATCTTCGCCGGCTACTTCGGCATCCCCGAGCGCGACATCCGCCCGCGCATCCCCGATCTGCTCGCCTTCGCTGGCCTCGAGGGCAAGGAGAACGCGCGCATCCAGTCGCTCTCCGGCGGCATGAAACGCCGCCTCACCCTGGCCCGGGCGCTGGTGAACAAACCGGAGCTGTTGATCCTCGACGAACCCACAACCGGCCTCGACCCCCAGGCCCGCCACCTGATCTGGGAGCGCCTGCGTCGGCTCACCGCTGAAGGCACCACCATTCTCCTCACCACCCACTTCATGGACGAAGCCGAGCGCCTCGCCAACCGGCTGGCCATCCTCGACGGCGGGCGCATCCTCACCCAGGGCAGCCCGCGGGAAGTGATCGCCGAGCACATCGAACCCCAGGTGGTCGAAGTCTTCGGCGAATGGAACGGCGGCGGAACCGGCGCGGCCGCCTGGGCCGCCGAGCACGCCGCCAGCCTCAGCAAGCGCTGCGAGATCAGCGGCGAGACCGCCTTCTGCTACACCGACGACGCCGCGCCGCTGCTCGCCCACCTGGCCCACCAGCCGGGCCTGCGCACCCTGCACCGGCCGGCCAACCTGGAAGACGTCTTCCTCAAGCTCACCGGACGCGAACTACGCGATTGATGAACGACCCCCACGCTCACTTCGTTCGCTGCCCCCCGAGGGGGCTGCAGCCTCCCTTGGGGCGGCCCGGCGGGAGACTGGACGACCCCCACGCTCACTTCGTTCGCGGAGGGCCTGCTTTGCACAGCAGGCCCGTGCGGCAGGCGCGGCGCAATGCGCCACGAATTCCTTGCCTCACCCCCCCAAGGGGGCTGCAGCCTCCCTTGGGACGGCCCGGCGGGAGGCTGGACGCCCCCCACGCTCGCTCCGCTCGCTGAAGACGCTGCCATGCCGAACCACTTCGCCCCCCCACGCCTCTCCGGCCGCCTCCTCGCCGTGTGGCGCCGCAACTTCCTGGTCTGGAAGAAGCTCGCCCTGCCGTCCATCGTCGGCAACCTGGCCGACCCGGTGATCTACATGCTGGGCCTGGGCTACGGGCTCGGGATGCTGGTGCCGGAAGTCGAAGGTGTCTCCTACATCGCCTTCCTGGCCGGCGGCACCCTGTGCTATTCCACGATGAACGCCGCCACCTTCGAGGCGCTATATTCCGGCTTCTCGCGGATGCACGTGCAGAAGACCTGGGAAGCCATCATGAACGCCCCGGTGGCGCTCGACGACATCGTCGCCGCCGAGCTGATCTGGGCCGCCAGCAAGGCAACGCTTGCCGGCACCGCCATCCTCGGGGTGATCGCCGCCTTCGGCTTTGCCGCCTCGCCGCTGGCCCTGGCGGCGATCCCGGTGGTCTTCCTCACCGGGCTGTGCTTCGCCGCCCTCGGCCTCATCATGACCGCCCTCGCGCCGAGCTACGATTTCTTCATGTACTACTTCACCCTGTTCATCACCCCGATGACCATGCTGTCGGGCGTGTTCTTCCCCCAGAGCCAGCTGCCCGACGCGGTGCTCGGCGTGGCCAACCAGCTGCCCCTGGCCCACGCGGTGGCGCTGGTGCGCCCGCTGCTGCTCGGCCAGATGCCCCAGCAGATCGGCCTGCACCTGGCCGTGCTGACCCTCATCACGGTGCTGGCCTTCTGGCTGGCCCTGGCGCTCACCCGGCGCCGCCTGCTCAACTGACGACGACCATGACCGCTCCTGCCGAAACCCTCCTCGTCCTCACCAACCTGCCCGACGCCGACAGCGCAAAGCGCGTTGCCCGCCAGCTTGTCGAGCAGCGCCTCGCCGCCTGCGTGAACATCCTGCCGGCGTGCACCTCGGTCTACCGCTGGAACGACGCCATCGAATCCGCCGCCGAAGTGCCGCTGCTCATCAAGACCACCCTCGCCCGCTACCCGGATCTCCAGGCCGCCCTCACCGAGGTCCACCCCTACGAACTTCCCGAGATCGTCGCGGTCCCTCTGCACGAAGGCCTGCCCGCCTACCTGGCCTGGGTCGACACCGAAACCACCGAACGGCACCCCTGATTTCTTGATCCATCCGCTGGCGGGCTCGCCACCCCGCCGCCACACTTGCCGGCCATGATCCGTCTTATCCGCCACCTTTTCGCCCTCATCGCGCTGCTGTGCGCCGCCCTCAGCCTCCACGCCGCCGACGAGCCGCTGCCCGTCGAGCAGGCCTTCCGCGCCACCGCCCGCGCGATTGACGACCACTCCGTCGAGATCCGCTTCCAGATCGCCGACGGCTACTACCTCTACCGCCACCGCTTCAAGTTCGACGCCGACGGCGTCAGCTTTGGCGAACCCGCGCTGCCGGCCGGCAAGCCCAAGAAGGACGACGCCTTCGGCGAAGTCGAGATCTACCGCAAGGAACTCGTCTTCACCTTGCCCGTCACCGCCGGCAAGCCGCCCTTCCCGCTGACCCTCGTCAGCCAGGGCTGCGCCGACATCGGCATCTGCTACCCGCCGCAGACCCATACCCTCAACGTGGCGCTCTCCAGCAGCAGCCCCGGCGAAAGCCTGCTCGCCCGAGCGCTCGGCAAGGGCGACGCCCCCGCCGCAACGCCCGCCCCGGAGCCCGCCACCGACGACCATGACGAATCCGGTCGAATCGCCCGCCTGCTGGCTGGTGGCAGCACGCTCGCCACCCTCGCCAGCTTCTTCGGCTTCGGGCTGCTGCTGGCCTTCACGCCCTGCGTGTTCCCGATGATCCCGATCCTCTCGGGCATCATCGTCGGCCACGGCCACGCCATCTCCAAGGGCCGCGCCTTCAGCCTGTCGGCGCTGTACGTGCTGGGCATGGCCGTCACCTACGCCGCGGCCGGCGTCGCCGCAGGGCTCTCCGGCACGCTGCTGTCGGCGGCGCTGCAGAACCCGTGGGTGCTGGGCGGTTTCGCGCTGGTCTTCGTGGTGCTGTCGTTCTCGATGTTCGGCTTCTACGAGCTGCAGATGCCCACTGCGCTGCAAAGCCGCCTCTCCGACACCGCCAGCCACCAGAAGGGGGGCTCGCCCGGCGGCGTGATCGCCATGGGCGCGCTGTCGGCGCTGATCGTCGGCCCCTGTGTTGCCGCGCCCCTGGCCGGCGCCCTGCTCTACATCGCCAAGACCGGCGACGCGGCCCTCGGTGGCCTTGCCCTGTTCGTGATGGCGCTGGGCATGGGCGCACCGCTGATCATCGTCGGCGTGCTCGCCCGCAGCGCCCTGCCCAAGACCGGGCCCTGGATGGAGAACGTCAAGCGCGCCTTCGGCGTCATGCTGCTGGCGGTGGCCGTGTGGCTGGTGTCGCCGGTGCTGCCGGGCGTCGTCACCATGCTGGCGTGGGCGGCGATCCTCGTCGTCTCGGCGATCTACCTCCACGCCCTCGATCCGCTCCCGCCCCACGCCAGCGGCTGGCAGCGCTTCTGGAAGGGCTGGGGCGTGATCGCCCTGCTGGCCGGCGCGGCGATGTTCATCGGTGCCCTCGCCGGCTCCCGCGATCCGCTGCAACCGCTGGCCATCCTGCGCGCCCAGGCGGCCGCAGCGCCGCTAGCAGAGACGAAGTTCCAGCGCGTGCGCTCGGTGGAAGAACTCGACCAGATCCTGAAAACCGCCACCCGCCCGGTGATGCTGGATTTCTATGCCGACTGGTGCATCTCGTGCAAGGAGATGGAGCGCTTCACCTTCGCCGATCCCGCCGTCGCCCGCCGCCTCGCCAGCTTCCAGCTCATCCAGGCGGATGTCACCGCCAACAACGACGACGACAAGGCGCTCCTCAAGCGCTTCAACCTCTTCGGCCCGCCCGGCATCATCTTCTTCGATTCCAGCGGCGCCGAGCGCAAGGCGCTGCGGGTAGTAGGCTTCCAGGAGGCGGAGATTTTCGGGAAGGTGCTGGAGGCGGCGCTCCGGCCCTGAAACGCCGCTACCAGCCGCGCCGCTGGCCTTCCGGCGCCCCCGAGCCTATGCTTTGGCTATGAATAACGACTGGCCGCGCTGCGGGGCACATCGCCCCCGACCAGCGGCCTGGCGCAAGGGGATGCGCCAACCATGCCGGACCTGCTCAGCGCTGACGACCTGCCCAGCTTTGACGACCTGTACGTCATCTCCGACCTGCACATGGGTGGCAAGGCGGATTTCCAGATCCTCCGCGAAACTGCCCGCCTGGCCGGCTTCATCCGCCGGCTCGCCGGCCAGACGCCCGAGCGGCGCCTGGCGCTGGTGCTCAACGGCGACGTGATCGACACCCTCGCCGAAGACAAGGAAACCGTCCCCGACTACGTGGCGATGCAGAATGCGCCGCAGGTCGTCGCCGGCATCATCAACCGCGATGCCTTCAGCGGCATCTGGCAGGCACTGGCGGATTTCGTCCGCACGCCGAAGCGCCACCTCGTCATCGTTATCGGCAACCACGACATCGAACTCGCCGTGCCGGCGGTGCAGCGGATGCTCACTGCCCGCCTCGTGGGCGACAAACCCGCGGCCCGCGCCCAGCTGGAATTCTCGACCACTGGCGGCGGCTACCCGTGCAAGGTCGGCGACAAACGGGTGTTCTGCACCCACGGCAACGAAACCGACGCCTGGAACTACAACCGTTACGAAGCCCTCGCCCAGCTCGGGCGCCACGTGGACGTAGGCAAACCCCTCGACAACTGGCATCCCAACGCCGGCACCCGGATCGTCAAGGAGGTGATGAACAAGGTCAAGGCCCGCTACCCGTGGATCGACCTGCTCAAACCCGAAAACAAGGCAATGCTGGGCGGTGTGCTGCTCACCCTTGATCCGCGCCAGGCCAGGAAGCTCACCGACATCATCGCCATCCTGCCCGACCGGGCCACCGCCGGCTTCGACCGCGACAGCCGCCTGGGCGGCGCCGAGGCCACGCCTGCCGGCGCACCCGTCTCACCTTTCGACCAGATGCTCGGCCCCCACCTGCAGCAGATGCGCCCCGCCCAGGACGCCGCCCCTGCACCGCGCGCCGACGACATGCTGCTCGCCGCCGAAAGCGCCCTGCAAGACGGGCTTGGCGCCAGCAGTGCAAACGAATCCACCCTCGGCGGCTTTCAGATGATCTGGGACCGCATGACCGGCTGGCTCACCGGCATGCCCAAGGAAGAAGCCCTGCGCCGGGCGCTGCTCGACTGGCTGGACGGCGACCGGAGTTTCGACCCCACCTACGGCAAGCAGGCGGACGACAAGGCCATCGTCGCCTCCATCGCCCCCGCCGCGGCCGACTTCATCGTTGCCGGCCACACCCACCTGGCCCGCGACATCGACCTGGGCGATGGCCGCCGCTACCTCAACTCGGGCACCTGGATCCGCCTGATCCACCTCAGCCCCACCCTGCTGGGCGACGCCACGAAGTTCAAGACCATCCTCTACCCGGCGCTCGACAAGGGCGGCATGGCCGATCTCGACAACTGCATCATCGACGACAAGCCGCTGATCCTCGACCGCACCACCGCCGTGCGCATCTACACGGACGCAGAGGGCGTCACCCACGGCGAACTCCGTCGTGTGATCGGCGACGGCAGCACCGACGAAGCGCTCCCGAGGGCCTGAACCATGATCGCCAGCAACGACATCCGCAACGTCAAGCTCGAGTTCCTGCGCCCCGGCCCGGCCCACAACCAGCTCCTGTCGCCCCTCACGCCTTATGTGGCGGTGTGCGGCGAGGACGGCTCGGTGACGGTGAACATGCCCTTCGAGCACCGCGAGCTGCTCATCCGCCTGCGCCGCCTGCGCTACGAGAACGGCGTCGACCCGGCCCGCGATGTGCAGCGCCAAGCCGAGGTGCGCAGCATGGGCGAGGAGATCGGCAAGATCATCGGCCAGGTGCCCTCACTGCTGTCGGCGATCAGCGGCGCCGGCAACGACCTGATGCACTTACGGCTGGTGCTGTCGCCCTCCGAGCTGGGCATGGTGCCCTTCGAGATGGCGATCGCTCCCAACGCCTTTCCAGGCTCGGGCAGCGCGCTCTTCCTGCAGCCCTGCGCGCCGATCACCGTCACCCGCGAGGTACGCCGCAGCACCCCGCTCAAGGTCAGCTGGAATCGGGTGCCGCGCATTCTGTTCGCCTTCGCCACGCCGCCAGGTTATGCCCCGGTACCGGCCCAGGACCATCTCAACGCCCTGCGCCGGGCCATCGAGCCGTGGGTGGATATCCTCGACCCCGGCCAGGACGAAGCCCGCCTCGAAAAGGTGAAGAAGCATCTCACCGTGTTGCCGGATGCCACCCTCGAGGACATCCGCAAGAAATGCGCGGAGCACGATTACACCCATGTCCACATCCTTGCCCACGGCGCGGCCTACGAAGAGGCCGGCGATCTGCGCTTCGGAGTCGCGCTGAAGGGTTTCCGCGACCCCTCCGTGGCCGACGTCGTCGACGGCACCCGCCTCGCCATCGCCCTCACCGCCCGCGGCAACGACGGCACCGCCCGCTCGGTGCCCACCTTCGTGTCGCTGTCCACCTGCGACTCGGGCAACATCGAATCGGTACTCACGCCCGGCGGCAGCATCGCCCATGCCCTGCACATGGCCGGCATCCCCTGGGTGGTCGCGTCCCAGTTTCCGCTGTGGATGCGCGCGTCGACGATGGCCACCGAGATTCTCTACGGCGGCATCCTGGGCGGACAGGACCCACGCCGGGTGCTGTTCGACCTGCGCCAGCGCCTGCGCGCCAACGCCCCCGGCACCCACGACTGGGCGAGCATCGTCGCCTATGCCTCGACACCGTGGGATTTTGCGTCGCAGGTCCGCAGTTTTCGCTACGCCCAGACCAAGAAAAAAGCGGAGGTCCAACTCGACCGCCTGGAGAACCTGCTCCCCGGGCAGCTCGACGCAGCCGCGCTGCGCAAGGAAATGGACGCGCGCCACAAGACGCTGCGCAACATCATCGCCGACTGGATCGCCGAGGCCGAGAACAGCACCGACCCGGCCCTCGCCAGCGAACGCCTGGGCATGGGCGGGGCGATGGAAAAGCGCATCGCGCTGAACCTCGAAACCCTGCTCGGCAACCAAACCACCCAGGACAAACCCGAGAAACTCGACGATCTCATCCAAGCCGCCTACGCCGCTTCGCTCAAGTACTACCGCCGCGCGTTGCGCAAATCACCCACCAACCATTGGGTCGCCACCCAATGCCTGTCCCTCGAGGCCATCCAGCGGCGCAAGTCGACGAACACCGACACCAGCTGGACTCACGCCCTTCTGCCCTGGTGGCAAGCTGCGGAGCAGATCGCCCGCTGGGAATACCTCGCCGGCGACTGCACCAAGACCGACGCCAAGGCATGGGCCATCGGCACCCTGCTCGAACTTCTGGCCCTCGGCTCCACCTACATGCTGACATCAGACCAGACCAGGCAAGTGAGGCAGGATGAAGCGGTCAAGCTTGCCGACGAGCTCGTCAGCCTGATCCGCGACGACCGTTTCCCCCTCGACTCGACCATCCGCCAGTTCAGGCGCTATCAGACGGCCTGGAAAAACAAGAATTGGAACGACATCGTGGCGGCGATTCTCGCCGCACTGGAAAACGCCGGAGGAAAGCCCTGAGCACGGCACTCAAAAAACCCCCACAAAACCCGTTATAATCCGCGACTTGCTTCGAGGAGCGCTGCAAGACCGCCGGGTGCAATCCCCGCCGTCCCAGGCTCGATGTCAGTGTTGCCGGGCTTGCCCGACGCACCAGAAACCGCGCTCACCCGTCCATGCTTTGTTTGCAAACCCGTGCCGGGCACGGGGAGACGCGGTGAGCCGTTCGTACGCAGCCACCCGCAGTACCGCGCAAGCTGTTGCGCGTTCTCCCTTCCCGGCCACACGTTCGAGGAAACCTCATGAACACTGTGGCTGAAAAGTTCACCGATTTTGTCATCGCCGATCTCTCCCTGGCCGACTGGGGCCGCAAGGAGATCAAGATCGCCGAAACCGAGATGCCCGGCCTGATGGCCATCCGCGACGAGTTCGCCGCCGCCCAGCCCCTCAAGGGCGCGCGCATCACCGGCTCGCTGCACATGACCATCCAGACCGCCGTGCTGATCGAGACGCTCACCGCCCTCGGCGCCGAAGTGCGCTGGGCCTCGTGCAACATCTTCAGCACCCAGGATCACGCCGCCGCGGCCATCGCCGCCCAGGGCATCCCGGTGTTCGCCGTGAAGGGCGAGACGCTGGTGGATTACTGGGACTACACCCACCGCATCTTCGAGTGGGCGGATGGCGGCTACTCCAACATGATCCTCGACGACGGCGGCGACGCGACCCTGCTGCTGCACCTCGGCGCCAAGGCCGAGAAGGACATCTCCGTCATCGCCAAGCCCTCGTCCGAAGAAGAGACCATCCTCTTCGCCGCGATCAAGGCCAAGCTGGCCGTCGACCCGACCTGGTATTCCACCCGCCTCGCCCAGATCAAGGGCGTGACCGAGGAGACCACCACCGGCGTGCATCGCCTGTACCAGATGCACCAGCGCGGCGACCTCAAGTTCCCGGCGATCAACGTCAATGATTCGGTCACCAAGTCCAAGTTCGACAACCTCTACGGCTGCCGCGAATCGCTTGTGGACGGCATCAAGCGCGCCACCGACGTGATGATCGCCGGCAAGGTTGCCGTGGTGTGCGGCTACGGCGACGTGGGCAAGGGCTCGGCCCAGGCCCTGCGCGCCCTGTCGGCCCAGGTGTGGATCACCGAGATCGACCCGATCTGCGCCCTGCAGGCCGCGATGGAAGGCTACCGCGTGGTCACCATGGAGTACGCCGCCGACAAGGCCGACATCTTCGTCACCACCACCGGCAACTTCCACGTCATCACCCACGACCACATGGCCGCGATGAAGGACCAGGCCATCGTCTGCAACATCGGTCACTTCGACAACGAGATCGACGTCGCCTCCATCGAGAAGTACCAGTGGGAAGAGATCAAGCCCCAG
>JAYRYA010000025.1:0-74773 GCA_041917255.1 Zoogloea sp. | reverse complement strand
GATCAGGTCAAAGAAGTCCGGCGAGAACTGCTTGTAAATGTTCTTCTCGCCTTCGTTGCCGGTGACGGCCTGATACAGCGACAGGTAGATTTCATATGCCTTGTTGGCCTGCCGCTTCTCGATCTTGGTCATGGCCGGACCAAAGGGCTTGAAGTCGTTGGTGCGGGTCTGATCGACGAGGATATTGCGGTCAGCCAGGAACAGGATGCGTTTCTTGATCTTCGACTTCCACAGCCGCCAGATGATCTGGAAGGCGGTGTAGGTCTTGCCGGTGCCCGTCGCCATGACCAGCAGGATGCGGTCCTGCCCGCGTGCGACGGCTTCGACGGTGCGATTGACAGCGGTGACCTGGTAGTAGCGCGGAATCCGGCCAGAACCATCGTCGTAGTATGGAGTTTCTACGGTGGCGACCGCATCGCCCGCCAGCTCTTTCCAGGCGCAGTAGCGTTGCCAGAGCTCGGCAGGCGACGGGAAGTCGGCCAGCGTCAGCTCGGTTTCGGTCGTGGCAGCGTTGCCGGTGCGGTCATGGAACAGAAAGCCGTTGCCGTTGCTGGAGAAAACGAAGGGGATGTCGAGGGTTTCGGCGTAGTCGAGGCCCTGCTGCATGCCGGCGCCCAAGCTATGCGTCTGGTCCTTCGCCTCGATAAGGGCAATCGGCTGATTAGGCTTGTAGCACAGCACGTAGTCGGCCCGCTTGCCCTTGCCCCGGCTATGCAGTTTGCCGCGCACGATGATCCGGCCCTTGGTGAAGCTGACTTCCTCGCGGATCTGGGTTTGCAGATCCCAGCCGGCGGACACCAGCGAGGGGGTGATGTACTTGGTGCAGACATCGCGCTCGGAGAGCTTGGACATGGCCGTATCGGCAGGCTAAGGGACAAGTTTCGATGATAAGCGAATTTCCAAGGTGGAGCCGCCGACTACTTCGGCATCGACCTCGGGCGACGGGGTGGGTGCCTCGCGTCATCCGCGACGAATTCAAGATGCCCCCTGCGAGCCGAGCCCGCAGGGAAAGACAGTCGGAACACCGGGCGCAGGTCCCGTGATCCTGCGCCCGGCTCACGTGAGTTGAGTGGCGGTGCAGTTAGCCGGTAGGGTGGTGTCAATTGACGTACTACATAGACCCCCCTGCCGAGATTGACATCAAGACGATCGGCTGCCCGAAATCCGCTCGAGGGCCGGTCTGCGCCGGTCGTGTGGTGGGCGGGGGCGTTGAAGAGGCTGTGTATCCCGGTGCAGCACCGCGGCGAAACCGTGGCGGCCGGCGGGGGTATGCGGTCGGAAGGGGGGGGCGACAGCCGAGCCGCAGAGGCAGCGGAACCGGGTGCGCGGCGTGACGGGCTGCTGGGGCGGCCCTCGCGACGCATTGGGCGAGGGCGGCTGAGCTGTCGCGCCTAGATGCGTGATCCCGTGCCCGGCACCGAAAACCTCGGACCAGCAATCGACCAGACAACAAAAAAGCCAACCCTCGCGGATTGGCTTTTCTGCTTGCTTGTCTTGGCTCCTCGACCTGGGCTCGAACCAGGGACCTACGGATTAACAGTCCGGCGCTCTACCGACTGAGCTATCGAGGAACAGAGGCGCGCATTTTAGTTGCCAGCCTTGATTGCGTCAAGGCCTTCTGCGCGTTTTTTGCCCCCGGGCGGACCGGGGGCGGGTAAAGCGGTGCGGCTTAGGCCTTGATGACGGCGGCGATGGCGTCGGCGACGTAGTCGAGGTTCTTGCTGTTGAGGGCGGCCAGGCAGATGCGGCCGGTGCCCACGGCGTAGATGCCGAACTCGTCCTTCATGCGCTCGACCTGGGCGGCGGTGAGCCCAGTGTAGGAGAACATGCCGCGCTGCTTGATGACGAAGGAGAAGTCCTGGTCGACCTTGCGGGCGGCCAGCTGTTCGACGAGGCCGGTGCGCATGGCGCGGATGCGGTCACGCATGCCGGCCAGTTCGGCTTCCCACTCGGCGCGCAAGGCCGGGGTGGACAGCACCGCGGCAACCACCGCGCCACCGTGGATCGGCGGGTTGGAGTAGTTGGTGCGGATCACGCGCTTGAGCTGCGACAGCACGCGGGCGGATTCGTCCTTGCTCTGGGTGACGATGGACAGGGCGCCGACGCGCTCGCCGTACAGCGAGAAGCTCTTGGAGAAGGAGCTGGACACGAAGAATAACAGGCCGGAGGCGGCAAACAGGTTGACCGCGACGGCGTCCGGCTCGATGCCGTCGGCGAAGCCCTGGTAGGCCATGTCGAGGAAGGGGATCAGGCCGCGGGCTGCACAGGCCTTGACCACTTCGGCCCACTGGGCTTCGGTGAGGTCGGCACCGGTGGGGTTGTGACAGCAGGCGTGCAGCACGATCACGGAGCCGGCCGGCAGGCTGTTCAGCTTGGCGATCATCGCCTCGGCGTTGGCACCGCGGGTTTCCGGGTTGTAGTAGGGGTAGGTGTCGACCGGGAAGCCGGCCGCTTCGAACAGCGCGCGGTGATTTTCCCAGGACGGATCGGAGATGTAGACGGTGGCGCCGGGCACGACGCGCTTGATCAGATCCCCGCCGATGCGCAGGGCGCCGGTGCCGCCGAGGGCCTGGGCGGTGACCACGCGGCCGTCACGGATGAGGGCGCTGTCGGCACCGAACAGCAGGTTCTGCACGGCGTTGTTGTAGGCGGCCGGGCCTTCGATGGGCTGGTAGCCGCGGGGCGGAGCAGCTTCGAGGCGGGCCTTCTCGGCGGTCTTGACGGCGCCGAGGAGGGGGATCTTGCCGTTGTCGTCGAAGTAGACGCCAACGCCGAGGTTGACCTTGGTGCTGCGGGTGTCCGCGTTGAAGGCTTCGTTGAGGCCGAGGATCGGATCGCGGGGGGCCAGTTCGACTGCAGCAAAGATCGAAGAGCTCATGGGTTCTCCAGAAGGGGCGAAGGGCGCGGGCGTTTTGTGACGCTCGCTGGGTGATAATACGGAGTTGCCTGCGGGGTTCGCGGGCGCCACCGTTTGACTCAAGACAGAAATTTTATCATGGCCGATCAATCAGGTAGCGGGCGCGTGGTGGTTTTCGAGGGGAGCCCGTTCCGGCTCCATCAGCCCTTTCCGCCCGGCGGCGACCAGCCGGAGGCGATCCGCCAACTCGTCGAGGGGATCGGCGATGGCCTGATGTTCCAGACGCTGCTGGGCGTGACGGGCTCGGGCAAGACCTACACGATGGCCAATGTCATCGCCCGCTGCGGCCGGCCCGCGCTGGTGCTGGCCCACAACAAGACGCTGGCTGCGCAGCTGTATTCGGAGTTTCGCGAGTTCTTCCCCGAGAACGCGGTGGAGTACTTCGTGAGCTACTACGATTATTACCAGCCCGAGGCCTACGTGCCGTCGAGGGATCTGTTCATCGAGAAGGACTCGTCGATCAACGAGCACATCGAGCAGATGCGCCTGTCGGCCACCAAGAGCCTGATGGAGCGCCGCGACGTGGTGATCGTGGCGTCGGTGTCATGCATCTACGGTATCGGCGATCCGGGCGACTACCACGCGATGGTGCTGCACCTGCGCGAAGGCGAGAAGATGGCGCACCGGGAGCTGGTGCAGCGGCTGGTGGCGATGCAATACGACCGGGCCGACATCGATTTCAAGCGCGGCACCTTCCGGGTGCGCGGCGACGTGATCGACATCTTCCCGGCCGAAAACGCCGAGTACGCGCTGCGCGTCGAGATGTTCGACGACGAGATCGAGCATCTCACGCTGTTCGATCCGCTTACCGGCCATCTCAAGCAGAAGATCGTGCGCTTCACGGTGTATCCGTCGAGCCACTACGTGACGCCGCGGGCGACGGTGCTGCGGGCCATCGACGCGATCAAGGACGAACTGCGCGAGCGCATTGAGGTCTTCCAGAAGCAGGGCAAGCTGGTCGAGGCCCAGCGCATCGAGCAGCGCACCCGCTTCGACCTGGAGATGCTCAACGAGCTGGGCTTCTGCAAGGGCATCGAGAACTACTCGCGCCATCTTTCGGGCCGCGAACCGGGCGCCGCGCCGCCGACGCTGATCGACTACCTGCCCGCCGACGGCCTGATGTTCATCGACGAATCCCATGTGTCGATCGGCCAGGTGGGGGCGATGTACAAGGGCGACCGCTCGCGCAAGGAGAACCTCGTCGAATACGGGTTCCGGCTGCCTTCGGCGCTGGACAACCGACCGCTCAAGTTCGAGGAGTTCGAGCGCCTGCTGCCCCAGACGGTGTTCGTCTCGGCCACGCCGGCGGCCTACGAGAAGGAGCACCAGGGCCAGGTGGTGGAGCAGGTGGTGCGCCCGACCGGCCTGGTGGACCCGATCATCATCGTGCGGCCGGCTTCCACGCAGGTGGATGACCTGCTGGGCGAGATCAAGAAGCGCCTCGACGTGAAGGAGCGCATCCTCGTCACCGTGCTGACCAAACGCATGGCCGAGGATCTTACCGAGTATCTTGCCGAGAACGGCATCCGGGTGCGCTACCTGCACTCCGACATCGACACCGTAGAGCGGGTCGAGATCATCCGCGATCTGCGTCTGGGCGAGTTCGACGTGCTGGTGGGCATCAACCTGCTGCGGGAAGGCCTGGACATTCCTGAGGTGTCGCTGGTGGCGATCCTCGACACCGACAAGGAGGGCTTCCTGCGCTCCGAGCGTTCGCTGATCCAGACCATCGGCCGCGCGGCCCGCCACCTGCATGGCACGGCGATCCTCTACGCCGACCGGATCACCGATTCGATGAAGGCCGCCATCGGCGAAACCGAGCGCCGCCGTGCCAGGCAGATCGCCTTTAATGAGGCGAACGGAATTACGCCCAAGTCCGTGACAAAACGCATCAAGGACATCATCGACGGTGTCTATGATGCAGCATCGGAGGCTGCTGAAGCCTCCGCCGGGGAGCCTCGGAGCGATTACGCGGCCCTCGATGAGAAAGCACTGGCGAAAACCATCCGCCAGCTCGAGAAGGAAATGCAGGAACACGCCCGCAACCTGGAATTCGAGAAAGCCGCGGCTGCCCGCGACAAGCTCTTCCGGCTGCGCCAGCAGGCATTCGGGGCCGATGCCCACGACCTGCAAAGCGGTTCCCGACCGAACGCCACAGGCTGAGAGATTCGAAAATTGGTGCTTGCTCTTGTACGTTCCGCCCGCCGGCTGTTTAAATTGCCGGCAGGAGGGACACCTATAATGAAAATACTATTTGTCTGCACCGGCAATATTTGCCGGTCGCCGACTGCAGAGGGCGTTGCGCGTCGCTGGCTGGTCATGGCCGGCATGGACAGTGCAGTTGGCGTCGATTCGGCGGGCATCCAGGGTTATCACGTGGGCGAGGCGCCCGATCCGCGTACCCAGACGGCTGCCCTGCGACGGGGTTACGACCTTTCCCGTCTGCGCGCCCGGAAGGTTCAGCCGAAGGATTACGCCGAGTTCGATCTGCTGCTGGCGATGGATCGTGATCACTTCAATTATCTGCGGGATCGCGCGCCCGAAGGCTGCAAGCACAAGGTGCGTATGTTCATGAGTTTTGCCCAGCGCTCCCGTCGGGACGATGTGCCGGATCCTTACTATGGTGGCGTGACGGGTTTCGACGCCGTGCTCGACCTGTGCGAGGATGCGGTGCAGGGGCTGATTGAGGAGATTCGCCCGGAAGTGGAGCGTCGTCGCCAGTCGGCCGGCTGAGCGTAAGGGAATATGCGGCGCATGCTGCCGCTGCAAGCTGCAAACAAAATGGCCAACCCCGCGGGGTTGGCCATTTTTGTTTGTGGCGCTCGGAATTACTTCGGCCCGGTTTCCACCTGAACCAGCGGCTCATCGGCCACGGCCACAGCGGCGCGACGGCGACGGCCCAGGGGCTGGGCGGGGGCCTGCTCCACCTGAATCGGCGCGGCGTCCGAACGGGTCTCGATCAGCACCAGTCCGCTCTCCTCGAGTGCGGACGAAATGTCGATCGGGGCGCTCGGGGCCGCGACCGCCTCGACCACCGGGGTGGCTTCGGCGACGACGGTTTCCACCGTGGTTTCGACCGGCACAGCCAAGGCTTCGACGACTGCCGGTGCGGCTTCGACCGGCGCTTCGAGCACGGGTGTGGTTTCGGCTTCGCGGGCGGCCGCGGCAACCTGCTCGATCAGGCTGGCAGCGGCGGTAACGGGGGCCGGTGCGGCTTCGGGCTGAGGGTCGGCAACCGCTACCGGGCTGACTTCAGTCGGGGCGGCTTCGACGATCATTTCAGCGGCCGGGGCTTCGACTGCCACGGCCTCGACGCCAGCCGCCTCGACAGCCGGGGCGGCCTCAACCACCGGGCTTGCTTCGACGATTGCCGGCGCTTCGGCGACGACCGGTGCGGCGGCTTCTGTCGGAGCGGCTTCGGTTGATGCCTCAGCGGTTTCGGCCTGGGGGGCTTCGGTGGCTTGGGACTGATCGCCGATTTCCAGTTCGCCCTGGGCGGCGGCTTCGGTGCCGGTGCCTTCCTCGTTGCGACGACCGCCACGACGACCACGACGGCCACGACGGCTGCGCTCGGTGCCGGCTTCACCTTCGGCGGGGGCCGGGGCTGCAGCTTCCGGGGTTGCAATGGCAGCAGCGGCAGCCACGACGGTCAGTTGCTCGGCGCTGGCGACGACGCCTTCGGCCTCGGTGGTGGGCTTGGCGGCCGGGTTGTTGCGGCCGCGGCCACGTTCACCACGTTCACCACGCTCTCCGCGCTCGCCACGGCCTTCGCGCTCGGGGCGCTCAGTGCGTTCCTGACGCTCGCCACGTTCCTGGCGTTCGCCGCGCTGGCGCTGGGGCTTCTCGCGGGTCTCTGCCTGGGCTTCGACGGGGGCCGCATTGCGGTTGTTGTCGCGGCCTTCGCGATCGCCACGCTCGGTGCGCTCGCCACGCTCCTCGCGCTGACCGTCACGACGGCCACGACCACCGTCACGGCGACCGTTGCGTTCGTTGCGGCCGCGGGATTCGCGACGCTGCGGTTCGGGCTGGGCAACCACCGGGGCAGGTGCGGCGGCAGGCTTTTCGCCGCGGAAGAAGGCGAAGATGCGGGCGAGCAGGCCCGGCTGGCTTTCCGGCACGGGCGCCGGGGCCGGCGCGGCCTTGGCTTCGACCACCGGTGCGGGCTGATCCGGCGTGATGCCCTTGACCGCAGCTTCCTGGCGGGCCGGGCGGTCGGTGTTGGCGGACGGCGGGGTGTAGGTCTCGTCGGCCGGCTTGGTGGCCATGCGATAGCTCGGGACGGCGCTGTCTTCCTGGTTGAGCTGGTCGTGGCGCAGGCGGACGATCTCGTGCTGCGGGGTTTCGAGGTGGCGGTTGGGGATCAGCACCAGGCTGACCTTGTGGCGGATCTCGATCTTGGCGATGTCGTCGCGCTTCTCGTTGAGGAGGAAGGTGGCGACATCCACCGGCACCTGGCAGTGCAGGGCGCCGGTGTTGTCCTTCATGGCCTCTTCTTCGAGGATACGCAGAATGTGGAGCGCGGACGACTCGGTGCTGCGGATGTGGCCGGTGCCGTTGCAGCGCGGACACGGGATGTAGCTGGTCTCGGCGAGGGCCGGGCGCAGGCGTTGGCGGGACAGTTCGAGCAGGCCGAAGCGGCTGATCTTGCCGGTCTGGACGCGGGCACGGTCGTAGCGCAGGGCGTCGCGCAGGCGGTTCTCGACCTCACGCTGGTTCTTCTGCGACTCCATGTCGATGAAGTCGATGACGATCAGGCCGCCCAGGTCGCGCAGGCGCAGCTGGCGGGCCACTTCGTCGGCGGCTTCACAGTTGGTCTTGAACGCGGTTTCCTCGATGTCGGCACCGCGGGTGGCGCGACCGGAGTTCACGTCGACGGACACCAGCGCTTCGGTGTGGTCGATCACGATGGCGCCGCCGGAGGGCAGGCTCACCTGACGCGAGTAGGCCGATTCGATCTGGTGCTCGATCTGGAAGCGCGAGAACAGCGGCACGTCGTCGTGGTAGCGTTTCACGCGGCCCACGTTCTGGGGCATGACGTGGGCCATGAACTGGCGCGCCTGCTCATAGACGTCGTCAGTGTCGATCAGGATCTCGCCGATGTCGGGCTGGAAGTAGTCACGGATCGCGCGGATCACGAGGCTGCCTTCCTGATAGATCAGGAACGCGCCTTCCTGGGCCTGGGCAGCGCCGTCGATGGCACGCCAGAGCTGCAGGAGGTAGTTCAAGTCCCATTGCAGCTCTTCGGCGGTGCGGCCGATGGCGGCGGTGCGAGCGATCAGGCTCATCCCGCCGGGCACTTCGAGCTGATCCATCACGTCGCGCAGTTCGGCGCGCTCGTCACCCTCGACACGGCGCGACACGCCACCACCACGGGGGTTGTTGGGCATCAGCACGAGGTAGCGGCCGGCCAGCGAGACGAAGGTGGTGAGGGCGGCGCCCTTGTTGCCACGCTCGTCCTTTTCGACCTGGACGATCAGTTCCTGGCCTTCCTTCAGGGCTTCCTTGATGGACGCACGGCTGGCTTCGACACCAGGCTGGAAGTAGGCGCGGGAGATCTCCTTGAACGGCAGGAAGCCGTGGCGCTCGGCGCCGTAGTCGACAAACGCGGCTTCGAGGCTGGGCTCGATGCGCGTGATGACGGCCTTGTAGATGTTGCTCTTGCGTTGTTCCTTGGCGGCCGATTCGATGTCGAGGTCAATGAGTTTCTGACCATCGACAATGGCAACGCGGAGTTCCTCGGCCTGCGTTGCATTGAAGAGCATTCGCTTCATTCGTCTTTTTCTCCCGCGTGGCACACGGGCAGGACGAACCGCACCACCGCTCAGTTGCGGTGACTTAGTTTGGCGTGATCGAGCCGATCCTTCATCAAGGGAAAATCAAACTAAACCGGGTGGGCGGGATTCGTCTATCGCACCCTGAACCGCATCTGGTGCTGGGGGCGCCGGAACGGTGTGGCGGGATTCGTCGGGCCCGGGCTTCCGGGGCGCGGCGCACTTTCAGTACGCTGCCGCTCCTCAGCACGGGCGCCGGTGTTTCCGGCACGGTTCGTTCATGCGCCCCGGAGGCTGCGAAGTGCCTGCAGCTTCGCCTGGTCTCGCAAGGCTGGGACGGCGTGCGTACGATCGGGTACGACGGCGTATGGCGCTGCGACCTCGGGCCGGCTTGCAGGGGATGCTTCGCGACCCCGATTCAGGGCCGTCAATCTGCGTGTGCGCCTGCGCGCAATTGGTACAAGTTTATTGTCGAATAAAGTACCATCGCCCTCTTTTTGTTCGGCGACGGACCTTCCTTTGGCTTTTCGGGAGCGGTGAGGGTGCCGGATAGCTCGGCTTGGAGTCCTCTGCACAGAGTCGCTCTGGGGCGGCGCGGGCCGGTGTTGAATCACATGACAACACGCTTCTGGCCGGCGCGACGCATCAGGACCGAAAAACCGCTCAACAGTATATTTCAAAAAGATGGCCTTGAGTAAAGCTCCCGCAGTGCGCCACGAGCGCGTCGACGACGCGAGCGCCGGTCAGCGCATCGACAATTTTCTGGTGCGCGTCTGCAAGGGCGTGCCGAAGAGCCACATCTACCGCATCCTGAGAAGCGGCGAGGTGCGGGTCAATAGCCGTCGCGTGGATCAGACTTACCGCGTGCAGATCGGGGACGAAGTGCGCATCCCGCCGATCCGCATCGCGGAAAAGGAAAGCGCTGCGCCGGTGCCGGTGGGCAAGCCCTTCGACATCGCCTACGAGGACGACGCGCTGCTGGTGCTGGACAAGCCCGCCGGGCTTGCGGTGCATGGCGGCAGCGGGGTGAGCTTTGGCCTGATCGAGCAACTGCGTCGCCAGCGGCCGGAGGCGAAGTTTCTGGAGTTGGTGCATCGGCTCGACCGGGAGACCTCGGGTCTCCTGATCGTCGCCAAGAAGCGCAGCGCGCTCACGGTGCTCCACGACATGATGCGCGACGGCAAGGTGCAGAAGCGTTACCTGACGCTTGTCTCCGGGCGCTGGCTGAATGCGCAGCAGCACATCAAGCAGCCGCTCCTCAAGTATCTGCTGGAAAACGGCGAGCGGCGGGTGAGCGTGAATCGTGAGGGCAAGCCGGCTCACAGCGTTGTGCGGCTGGTTCGGCGCTGGGAAGGTTTCAGTCTGCTGGAGGTAGAGTTGAAGACCGGGCGGACCCATCAGATCCGGGTGCATCTCACCCATGCGGGCTTTCCCCTGTGCGGTGATGACAAGTACGGCGACTTCGCCCTCAACAAGCAGCTCGAGAAGGAAGGGTTGGGGCGGATGTTCCTTCACGCGGCGAAGCTGGCCTTTCGTCATCCGCTGACGGACCAGCCGATCGAGCTTGCAGCGCCGCTGCCCGCCGAACTGGATGGTTTCCTTGCTGCAGTCGAACAAACCCGGGAGCGCGAATATGGATAAGCAGGCGCCGCGTCGCTACGAACTCATCGTCTTCGACTGGGACGGCACGCTGATGGATTCGGCGGCTGCCATCGTCCGGGCGATCCAGGCAGCCAGTACCGATCTGGGGCTTCCTCCACCCTCCGACGCCCGGGCCCGGCATGTGATCGGCCTTGGCTTGCAGGATGCGCTGCATCATGCGGTGCCGGCGTTGCCCGAATCCGAGTACCCGAAGATGGTCGAGCGCTACCGCCATCACTATCTTTCCAGCGATCACGAGCTGACGCTGTTCGAGGGTACCCAGACGCTGATCGCCGATCTCCACGAGCGCGGCCATCTGCTGGCGGTGGCGACCGGGAAGAGTCGCAATGGGCTTGATCGGGCGTTGGGCTTTTCGGGCTTGGGCAAATTCTTCCACGCCACGCGCTGCGCCGACGAGTGCTTCTCGAAGCCTCATCCGGCGATGCTCTTGGAGCTGATGGACGAGCTGGGCGTGATGGCGGAAGCCTGCCTGATGATCGGCGACACGACCCACGATCTGCTGATGGCGAAGAACGCCGGCGTAGACGGGCTGGCGGTAAGCTTCGGCGCCCATCCGGTCGAGCAGTTGCGGGCCGAGGCGCCGGTGGCGTGCATCGATACGCCTGCAGGTTTGCGGGCCTGGCTGGAGGCGAACGCGTGATCTGTGCGTCGGCCGATCTCGTTGATGGCGGCGACGGTGTGCGCTTCGTGGTTCAGCGGGGTAGTCGGGAAGTGGCGGCCTTTGCGGTGCGCTTTCACGGCAAGGTTTACGCCTACATCAACCGCTGTGCCCATGTGGCGGTGGAACTGGACTGGCAGCCGGGTCGCTTCTTCGATAGTGATGGGGTGCATCTGATCTGTGCGACCCACGGCGCCCTTTATCGGCCGGACAGCGGCGCCTGCGTCCAGGGGCCGTGCCGGGGTGGGCGGCTGGAAATGCTGCCGGTGGTGGAGCGGGATGGCGCCGTGCTTCTCGCCGAGTGAGCGCTGCGCCTAGCCGGCCAGCAACAGGAAGACCGTTGGGCGTTTGGCCAGATCCGGTGCCGGCGCCTTCTTCCAGTCGGCGATCCGCCTGGTGACGATCCACTCGTCCGCGGTGGTGAGATCCCGGGCGACGCACAGGCGGGTCTCGGGGCCGCAGGCCTGCTTGAGCGCCTCGAACATGCGGTCGTTGCGATAAGGTGTCTCGATGAACAGCTGGGTGCGCGAGAAGCGCGCGGATTCGGCTTCGAGCTCGCGCAGGCGGCGTTTGCGGGCTTCCTCATCGATGGGCAGGTAGCCGTGGAAGGCAAAGCTCTGGCCGTTGAGGCCGGATGCCATCAGCCCGAGCAGCAGCGACGACGGGCCGACCATCGGCACCACCTGGATGCCCGCCTCGTGGGCTCGCCGGACGAGCAGGGCGCCGGGATCTGCCACCGCGGGGCAGCCGGCTTCGGACATCAGCCCGCAGTCGAGGCCGCGCTTGACTGGCGCAAGCAGGGCGTCGAGATCCGCCGGGCCGGGGGTTTCCGGCAACTCGCGGATGTCGAGATCGCGTAAGGGCTTGGGATGCTCGAAACGCTTGAGCTCTGCGCGCGCGGTCTTGGCGTTCTCGACCACGAAGTAATCGAGGCTGCGGGCGCGGACGCCCACTTCAGCCGGCGTGGTGAGGGTGAGGGGCGCCTCACCCAGGCTGACCGGGATCAGATAGAGCTTGCCGGCGGCGGTCGTCACGGCAGGGCGACGCCTTCGCGGCGCAGCATCCGGGCCAGGGCGATCAGCGGCAGGCCGACGAGGGCGTTGGGGTCGTCGCCGGAAAGGGCGTCGAGGAGGGTGATGCCGAGGCCTTCCGACTTGGCGCTGCCAGCGCAGTCGAGGGGGCGCTCCCTATCTATATAGCGAACGATCTCGTCGTCGCCGAGGGGGCGGAAGCGAACCTCGGTCGGTACGACGTCAATCTGCGCCTCGCCGGTGTGCGTGTTGAGCAGCGCCAGGGCGGTGTGGAAGACCACGGTCTGGCCGCTCATCTGCTTGAGCTGCGCCACGGCGCGCTCGACGGTGCCGGGCTTGCCGAAGCGGATGTCGCCCATCGCGGCAACCTGGTCGCTGCCGATGATCAGCGCGTCGGGGAAGTTGCCGGCCACGGCGCGGGCCTTCTCGATGGCGAGGCGCTCGGCGGTAGCGCGGGGATGCTCGCCGGGAAGCGGGCTTTCGTCGATGTCGGGGCGGGCGACTTCAAAGGGGAGACCGAAGCGTTGAAGGAGTTCGCGGCGATAGGCCGAGGTGGAGGCGAGAACGAGTTTCATCGGGCGGAAAGTTGCGGCGTGAAAAGTGCCGTCAGCCGGTTTGCAGGGTTTTGACACAGAGAGCCGAAAATAATATCATGCCGCTCTTATGTCGCAAGAAAGCTTCGTGATCGACCTTCGGGCGTTGGCCAGAGATGGGCGTAGCCTTGAGGGTGAGGTGCCGGTAACCCGGCTTGGCCGTGTGGCCGAGTCTGTACTGGAGCCTGCCGGAACGGTGGCTTTCGGGTTTGAAGGTGAGCGCGACGACGAGGGCAAGCTCCACGTCGATCTGTGGATCCGGGGCAGTCTGGTTCTGCAGTGTCAGCGCTGTCTTGAGGCCCTGCAGTGGCCCTGTGAAGTGGAAAATCGTCTTCTGCTCCTCCGTCCCGGCGAAGCGCCGCCGGAAGATGAGCTTGAAAACGATGCGGAAGATGCCCTCGAGGTTGAACCGCTCACGGATCTGCTGGCGCTGGTCGAGGATGAGGTGCTGTTGGCCTTGCCTCTGGTGCCACGTCACGATGATTGCGATCCGCCGGTTGAATCCGGTGTTGATGAAGAGATTTCGCCCTTCGCTGTTCTGCGTCAGTTGCGCGGCAAGGTTTAAGTATTCCTCAAGGAGTTTTTCATGGCTGTTCAACAGAACAAGAAGTCCCCGTCCAAGCGCGGTATGCATCGTTCCCACGATTTCCTGGTTGCGCCCCCGCTGGCCGTCGAGCCGACCACCGGCGAAGTCCACCTGCGCCACCACGTTTCGCCGTCCGGCGTCTATCGTGGCAAGAAGGTTGCCAAGGCCAAGGGCGAATAATTCTCCCGGTTGCCAGACGGCGCGACGCCCTTGGGCGGTCGCGCCGTTTTCACAACTTGTCTACCTATTTTCTCCGTTTAGCGCCGAATGACTGTCACCCTGGCTATTGACTGCATGGGGGGCGATCACGGCCCTTCGGTAACGGTTCCGGCCGCGCTGCATTTCTTGCGTGCTGACCGTGATGCCCGGATTCTCCTGGTCGGTCGCCCGGAGGCCATCGAGCCTCATCTGGGCGCTGCGCTGCAGGAGTTCGGCGAACGCCTGCGCGTTCATCCGGCATCGGAAGTCGTCGGCATGGATGAGCCGCCGGCGCTCGCCATGCGCAACAAGAAGGATTCATCGATGCGCGTGTCGGTGGATCTGGTCAAGTCTGGCGAAGCCCAGGCGGCCGTTTCTGCTGGCAACACCGGCGCGCTGATGGCGATCTCCCGCTTCGTCCTGAAGACGCTCCCCGGTATCGATCGTCCGGCGATCTGCAGCACCTTGCCCAGCATGCGCGGCCTGACCCACATGCTCGATCTGGGTGCCAACGTCGATTGCTCCCCGGAGCACCTGCTCCAGTTCGGCATCATGGGTGCGATGCTGGTGGCGGCCGTCGAGCACAACGAGCGGCCCAGCGTCGGCCTGCTCAACATCGGCGAAGAAGACATCAAGGGCAACGAGATCGTCAAACAGGCCGGTGAACTCCTGCGCAACAGTGGTCTCAATTTCTACGGCAACGTTGAAGGCAACGACATCTACAAGGGTACGGTGGATGTGGTGGTCTGCGACGGCTTTGTCGGCAACGTCGCGCTCAAGACCTCCGAAGGTCTTGCCCACATGATGGCGACCTTCCTGCGCGAGCAGTTTTCCCGCAACTGGGTCACCAAGCTGGCGGCCGTCTTCGCGATGTCCGCGCTCAAGGGGTTCAAGCAGCGGGTGGACTCCCGCCGCTACAACGGCGCGGCCCTGCTCGGGCTGCGTGGCGTGGTGGTGAAGAGTCACGGCTCCGCCGACGCCTTTGCCTTCGAGCAGGCGCTGTGGCGAGCAGCCGAAGCGGCGCGCAACAGGCTCATTGAGCGGATCAGCGAACGAATGGAACGTGAAAGGCCTGCAGCATGATTCATGCCCGTGTGATCGGAACCGGCAGCTTCCTCCCCGGTGCCCCCGTCAGCAACAGCGATCTGGTGGCTCGAGGCATCGATACCTCGGATGAGTGGATTGTTGAACGTACCGGCATCTGCCGGCGTCACCTCGCCGAGCCCGATGTCACGGCAAGCCAGCTAGCCTATGAGGCGAGCACCCGGGCAATCGCTGCGGCGGGCTGTCAGGCTTCCGACATTGACCTGATCATCGTCGCCACGTCCACGCCGGACTACATCTTCCCGAGCACTGCCGCGCTGCTGCAGGCGAAGCTGGGCATCGTCAACGGCGGCGCAGCGTTCGACCTGCAGGCGGTGTGCACCGGTTTCGCCTACGCGCTCTCGACCGCCGAGAAGTTCATCCGCTCGGGTAGCAACCAGCGCGCACTGGTCGTCGGCGCTGAAGTCTTCTCCCGCATTCTTGACTGGAACGACCGCGGCACCTGCGTGCTGTTCGGCGATGGCGCCGGGGCTGTGGTGCTGGAGGCCTCCGACAAGCCGGGCATACTTGCCACCGCCCTGCATGCGGACGGCAGCCACAACGGCATCCTGTGCGTGCCGGGGCAGGTCAATCGCGGTGGCATCACCGGCGATCCCTTCCTGCGCATGGATGGCCAGGCCGTGTTCAAGTTTGCGGTCAAGGTGCTGAGCGATGTGGCGCGCGAGGTGGTCGATCAGGCCGGCCTCACCATCGATGAGGTGGATTGGCTGATTCCCCACCAGGCCAACATCCGCATCATGCAGGCCACCGCCAAACGCCTCGGCGTGCCGACGGAAAAAGTCATCGCCACGGTAAGCGAGCACGGCAACACGTCGGCCGCATCGATTCCGCTGGCGCTTGACCTCGCCGTGCGCGACGGTCGCATCCAGCGCGGTCAGAAGATTCTCCTCGAGGGCGTGGGCGGCGGCTTCACCTGGGGCGCCGCGCTCCTCGAGTTCTAAGCAGCATAGTCATTCAAGGATGGGATGATGAATTTCGCTTTCGTTTTTCCGGGGCAGGGCTCCCAGTCGGTCGGCATGATGGCCGCCTACGGCGATTCTGCGGTGATCCGCGACACCTTTGCCGAAGCCTCCGCCGCCCTTGGCGAGGATCTGTGGCAGATGGTGGCTGACGGCCCGGCCGAGTTGCTGGCCCAGACCGTCAACACCCAGCCGCTGATGCTCACCGCCGGCGTCGCGGTGTATCGCGAGTGGGTCGCCCGTGGCGGTGCCGCGCCGAGCCTCGTCGCCGGTCACAGTCTGGGTGAATACTCGGCGCTGGTTGCCGCCGGTGCGGTGGATTTCCAGGAAGCCGTCAGGTTGGTGCGTCTGCGTGCCCAGGCCATGCAGGAGGCGGTTCCGGCCGGTGAAGGCGCGATGGCGGCGCTGCTGGGTCTCGATGAGCCTGCAGCTGCCGAAGCCTGTGCCGAAGCCGCGCAGGGCGAAGTCGTCTCCGCGGCCAACCTCAATTCGCCTGGTCAGATCGTCATCGCGGGTGCCCGTGCTGCCGTCGAGCGCGCCATGGCCGTCGCCAAGACCAAGGGCGCCAAGCGTGCCGTGCTGCTGCCGGTGAGCGCGCCTTTCCACTGCGCGCTGATGAAGCCGGCTGCCGAGCGTCTCGCCCAGCGTCTGGCCGAGATCGAGATCAAGGTGCCGGCCATTGCCGTGCTCAACAACGTGGATGTGGCCGTCGAGACCGACCCGGCCCGCATCAAGGATGCGCTGGTGCGCCAGGCCTATTCGCCGGTGCGCTGGATCGAGACCGTGCAGGAGATCGCCCGTCGGGGTGCGACCCACGTGTTCGAGTGCGGCCCGGGCAAGGTCCTGGCCGGCATGACCAAGCGGATCGAGGGCAGCCTGCAGGGCGGCGCCATCGCCGATGCGGCCAGTCTCGCCGACATTCTCCAGACGACGGGGGCAGCATGAGTCAGGTTTTGCAAGGGCAGGTCGCGCTCGTTACCGGCGCTTCGCGGGGAATCGGCCGGGCGATCGCGCTCGAATTGGGTCGCCTTGGAGCGACGGTGGTCGGTACGGCCACGTCGGAGGCGGGGGCTGCCGACATCCAGGCCGGGCTCGAGGCTGCTGGCGTGGCCGGTCGTGGTCTGGCCCTCGACGTAACCGATGCAGCGGCCTGTGAGGCTGCCATCTCGGAGATCGAGAAGAGCCTCGGGCCGGTGCTGGTGCTGGTCAACAACGCCGGTATCACCCGCGACAACCTCGCAATGCGCATGAAGGATGCGGAGTGGGATGCGGTGCTCGACACCAATCTCAAGTCAGTCTTCCGCATGTCCCGCCTGGTCATGCGCGGCATGATGAAGGCCCGTAACGGCCGCATCATCAACATCACCTCGGTGGTGGGCAACTCCGGCAATCCGGGGCAGGCCAATTACGCTGCGGCAAAGGCCGGTGTGGCCGGCATGAGCCGTGCTTTGGCTCAGGAGCTGGGTAGCCGCAATATCACCGTCAATTGCGTCGCGCCGGGGTTCATCGACACCGACATGACCAAGGAACTACCCGACGCCCAGCGCGAGGCCTTGCAGGGCAAGATTGCCCTCGGTCGTCTCGGCAAGCCGGAGGAGATCGCTTCGGTGGTCGGCTTCCTGGCGTCGCCCGCCGCATCCTACGTGACCGGGGCTACCCTGCACGTCAATGGTGGTATGTACATGGCGTAATCCTCGCCGGGCTGGCGAGGGTGCGCGTTTTTGGTAGAATGCGGGGGTTTTGAATTCACCCCGCTCAATCAGCGAAGGAGTTGCTACATGGAAAATATCGAAGCTCGTGTCAAGAAGATCGTCGCCGAACAACTCGGTGTTAACGAAGCCGAAATCAAGAACGAATCGTCCTTCGTCGACGATCTGGGCGCCGACTCCCTCGACACCGTCGAGCTGGTGATGGCCCTCGAAGAAGAATTCGAGTGCGAGATCCCCGACGAAGAAGCCGAGAAGATCACCAGCGTTCAGCAGGCGATCGACTACGTTTCCGCCCATCTGAAGAAGTAAGACTCGCAGGAGCCTGCCTTGACCCGACGCAGAGTTGTCGTCACCGGCCTTGGCGCCATCACGCCGGTCGGTAATACCGTACCTGAAACCTGGGACGCCATCGTCAATGGCCGTTCCGGCATTGCTCAGATTACCCGTTTCGACACCTCTGCCTTTTCGGCGAAGATTGCCGGCGAGGTCAAGGGCTTCGATGTCAGCGCCTATCTTTCCCCGAAAGAGGCGCGCCGGATGGATATTTTCATCCATTACGGTCTTGCGGCGGGCATCCAGGCCATCCGCGATTCGGGCATCGAAGTAACCGACGCCAATGCGCATCGCATTGGTGTCAATATCGGCTCCGGCATCGGCGGTCTGCCGATGATCGAGGACACCCACGACGATTTCCTCGCCGGTGGTCCTCGCAAAATTTCTCCGTTCTTCATTCCCGGTACCATCATCAACATGATCTCCGGCAACCTGTCGATCATGTTCGGAATGAAGGGCCCCAACCTTTCGGTCGTTACCGCCTGTACCACGGGTCTGCACGCAATCGGCATGAGTGCGCGGATGATTGAGTACGGTGATGCGGACATGATGGTCTGTGGTGGCGCCGAATCGACGGTGACTCCGCTGGCCGTTGGCGGTTTCGCTTCCGCGAAGGCGTTGTCCACCCGCAACGATGATCCCGCGACGGCCAGCCGTCCGTGGGACAAGGATCGGGATGGTTTCGTCCTTGGCGAAGGCGCCGGTGTCTTGGTGCTTGAAGAATACGAGCACGCGGTCAAGCGCGGTGCCCGCATCTACGCTGAGATTGCCGGTTTCGGCATGAGTGGCGATGCCTATCACATGACCGCGCCGGATACCGATGGTCCCCGTCGCAGCATGGTGAATGCGCTGCAGAACGCGGGCGTCAATGTGGATGAGGTTCAATATCTCAACGCGCACGGTACATCGACGCCACTTGGTGACAAGAACGAAACCGAGGCGATCAAGCTTGCCTTTGGTGCGGATGTCGCCAAGAAGCTGGTGGTCAATTCCACCAAGTCGATGACCGGTCACCTCCTGGGTGGCGCCGGTGGTCTCGAATCGGTGATCACCACGCTGGCGGTTTACAATCAGGTTTCGCCTCCGACGATCAACATCTTCGAGCAGGATCCGGAGTGTGATCTCGATTATTGCGCCAACGTGGCGCGTGACATGAAGATCGACATCGCCGTGAAGAACAATTTCGGCTTTGGTGGCACCAACGGTACGCTGGTGTTCCGCAAAGTCTGAGTGTTCTGCACGGATTCCCGTGCGTGGTGACCATCATTGAAATCAAGCCGTCGCGGCTGCTCCTCGTTCTGATAACGGGGGTGCATGCCGTGGCGGCTTTTTCATTGTGGTTTTGCGTCGAACCTGTGATTGTGTTGGGTGGGTTCGCCCTTGTTGCCGGATCGTACGTTCTGGCCTTGGCGCGGTGGCGGAATGGCCGGGGAAGTCTGGGGCTCACACCGGAAGGTGATCTGCTGATCGATGCCGATGGTACCGCCCGGCGGCGCCTGAAACTTGGTTCTGGAACGACAGTGACGCATCGTGCTGTCTGGCTGGTCTGGCCGCAGCAAAACGGTTGTCGTGGCGGAGCCCGGTTGCTCATGCGCGACCAGGCAACGTCGGAGGCGTGGCGACGACTTCAGGTATGGACCCGACTGACGGCCGCGGCTGATGCGCAACCGGATGATGGGGCGAACGCCTAACTGGTCTTTCCGCGGCTGGGTCGGACGATGGTGTCGCGGGCTGCTGGCAAGGGGTTGGGGTAATCGCGGCTGCAGTGCAGGCCACGGCTTTCCTTGCGCTTGAGGGCGCTTCGAACGATGAGATCTGCGGTAACGACCAGATTGCGCAGTTCGATGAGATCGTTGCTGACCCGGAAGTTGCTATAGAACTCGTCGATCTCCCGCGCCAGGAGGCGGATACGGTGCTGGGCCCGCTGGAGCCGCTTGTTGGTGCGGACGATGCCCACGTAGTCCCACATGAAACGTCGGAGTTCTTCCCAGTTATGGGAAATCACGATGGATTCGTCGGCGTCGGTGACGCGGCTTTCGTCCCACTGGGGCAGTTCGGATGCCTGCGGTCGTGGATTGGCGAGAATGTCGCTGGCCGCTGCCTCGCCATACACCAGGCACTCGAGCAATGAGTTGCTCGCCAGTCGGTTTGCACCGTGCAGGCCAGTGCAAGCGGTTTCTCCAACGGCGTAGAGACCGGGAACGTCGGTGCGCGCGCGAAGGTCGGTGACGATGCCTCCACAGGAGTAGTGCGCTGCCGGTACGACCGGGATCGGCTGTTGCGTGATGTCGATGCCCAGTTCGGCGCAGCGGGCCAGGATATTGGGGAAGTGCTCCTGCAGGAAGTCGGCCGGTTTGTGGCTGATGTCCAGAAAGACGCAGTCAAGCCCATGCTTCTTCATTTCGAAGTCAATGGCTCTGGCAACGATGTCACGGGGAGCCAGTTCCTCCCGGCTGTCGTGCTCGGGCATGAATCGGCTGCCATCCGGGCGGCGCAGCAGGCCGCCTTCGCCGCGGACGGCTTCGGAAATCAGGAAGGATTTGGCTTGGGGGTGGTAGAGGCAGGTCGGGTGGAACTGGATGAACTCCATGTTCGAAACCCGGCAGCCGGCCCGCCACGCCATGGCAACTCCGTCGCCGGTGGCGGTATCGGGATTGGTGGTGTAAAGGTAGACCTTGCCCGCGCCACCGGTGGCGAGCACCGTGTGGCGTGCTGCAAAGGTGAGCACCTCATCATTGGCGATGTCGAGCACGTAGGCGCCAAGACAGCCGGCCTCGGGGCGGCCGATCTTGTGGCCGACGATGAGATCGACGGCGATGTGCTGCTCGAAGATCTGGATGTTCGGATGGGCCCGGACCTGTTCGGTGAGCGTCGCCTGAACCGCAGCGCCGGTGGCGTCTGCCACATGAATGACCCGGCGGTGGCCGTGTCCGCCCTCGCGGGTGAGGTGATAGCCGATCGGTGAGCCGGGGTCGGCCGTGAAGGGTACGCCGTGGTCAATCAACCACTGGATGGCACGGGGGCCGTTTTCGACAACGAAGCGGGTGGCTTTTTCAGAGCACAGCCCCGCGCCGGCGGTATGGGTGTCCGCGATGTGGGCTTCGGTGCTGTCGGAGGGGTCGAGCACCGCGGCGATGCCGCCCTGAGCCCAGGCGCTGGCGCTGTCTTCTAGCGTGCGTTTGGTGACGAGGGCGACCTTCAGGGTGTCTGCAAGACGAAGGGCGAGCGATTGGCCGGCAAGGCCGCTGCCCAGAATGAGCACGTCAAAAGCGGTCACTTCGGAATTCCGCAGGGGGCGATAGTTCGGATGGCCGACTATAGCACGGGCAATCTGAGCTGCAGGCGCCAACAAAACCCCTTCCGCAACTGAACTATGCTCGGTGCGCTGCGGTCAACCTCAGTACTTTGGCAGGGAAGCAGGACGCACAAGGTATACTGCAGGGCTGTGACCGACCGGGTCACGCCTTACGAGGTAGCCCTTTCCCAACCATGAGTGATCGCGAAATTGACCAGCAGCTGGTCGAGCGCGTCCAACGCGGAGACAAACAGGCTTTCGGCCTGCTGGTTTCCAAGTATCAGCGCAAGCTCGCCCGGCTGTTGTCGAGATTGATCCGAGATCCCGCCGAAGTGGAGGATGTCGCCCAGGAAACGTTCATCAAGGCGTATCGCGCCCTGCCGTCTTTCCGGGGAGACAGCGCTTTTTATACCTGGCTGTATCGTATCGGGATCAACACCGCCAAGAACTTCCTCGTTTCGCAAGGCCGTCGCGCTCCAACGTCTACCGATTTCGATTCCGACGAAGCTGAAACCTTCGAGGACGGAGATCAGCTGCGCGACATCAACACGCCGGAACGGCTGCTGATGACCAAGCAGATCGGGGATACCGTCAATGTGGCGATGGAGGCCTTGCCTGAAGAATTGAGAACGGCGATCGTTTTGCGAGAGATCGAAGGTTTGAGTTACGAAGAGATCGCCTCGATCATGGAGTGCCCGATCGGCACTGTCCGTTCCCGCATCTTCCGCGCACGGGAAGCAATTTCAGAAAAGCTCAGGCCGTTGCTCGACACGGCTCCGAACAAGAGGTGGTAAGACGATGAAAGAAAAGGTTTCTGCCCTGTTGGATGGCGCTCTTGACGACGAGGCTTCATCCCGAATGTTCGAAACGCTCAAGCGGGACGGCGCGCTTCGACGGGACTGGGAAAACTTCTGCCTGATCGGGGACGTGTTGCGGGATGAAAACGGTCTGTCGCCGGATTTTGCGCACAAAGTCATGCGCTGCATTGAGGATGAACCTGCGATCGTTGCGCCCAAGCGGCGCGAGGTGGGCAGCGGACTCATCAGGCATCTGATGCCGATTGCGGCGTCGGTGATGGGCGTGGCTGCCGTCGGCTGGGTCGCGATCACACTCAATGGGGATGGCCCCTCCGTCGAGCGGCTTGCCGCGGCCAAGGTGCCGCAGCCGGTGGCGCTGGTGAGCGCACCAGCCGACAGTGCGACCCGGGCTACGACCGAGTCGTCGGAGCGCGAATACCTGTTTGCCCATCAGGCGATGGCGCCTTCGGCTGCCATGCCGGGCGTGGCGCTGTATGTACGGACTGTGTCCGACAGCCGCTCGGCCGGTCAGCGATGAAGCGGTTCGTCGTACTTCTGGCGGCGTGTCTGACCGTTGGCGTTGCCACTGGCGCGGATGCGCCGACGGACCCCCTCAGTTGGTTGGGCCGGATTTCCAGCGCAGCGCATAAGCTCAATTACACGGGCACCTTCAGCTATCAGAGCGGCAAGAACGTCGAGACCTCGCGGATCGCCCACCTCGTGGATGGCGGCGCCGAGTTCGAAAAGCTTGAGGCGCTTGATGGCAGCCCGCGAGAGGTGGTGCGCAATAATGAAGAGGTGCAGTGCTTTCTGCCCGACCAGAAACTGGTGATCGTTGATCAGTCGGCGGCCCGGAGAGGGTTCCCGGCGCGGCTGCCGTCGTCGCCGAGCGCCTTGGCCGAGAACTATCGGATCCGGAAGGGCGAGGTTGTGCGTATCGCCGGGCTCGAAAGTCAGCAGATCATCCTTGAGCCCAAGGATGACATGCGCTTCGGGCACCAGCTCTGGGCGGATGTGAACTCGGGGCTACTCTTGCGCGCCCGCCTGATCGGTGAGAGAGGCGAGAGTATCGAGCAGTTTGCGTTCAATGAGGTCCAGATCGGCGTGCCCTTCGACAAGGAGAAGGTCAAGCCCCGCTTTGTGCGGGGGCCGGACTGGAAGGTGGCGCAGGCCCGCGGCGGCGATGTGAAGGTCGAGGACACAGGTTGGGTGTTCCGCAATTCCATCCCGGGTTTCCGGCAGGTCGTGTCGGTCACGCGTCCGGCCCGCAAGGATCGGGCAGAGGCTTACCACGTGGTGTTTTCTGATGGGCTCGCGGCCATCTCGGTCTTCATCGAGCCGCTGCCTTCCAAGCCGGGGCACCAGAGTGGCATGAGCGCCAACGGAGCGGTCAATATCTTCCGACGCACGGTAGCCGATCACCAGATCACCGCGCTGGGCGAAGTGCCCCAAGCTGCGCTGGTGCGAATTGCGGATGGCGTGGAGGTGCGTAAGCGCTAATGCAGGTCAAGGGGGTCGTTTCGCGGGTCGAGTCTGGGTTCGCATGGGTGGACGTGACGGTGGCCCAGGGCTGCGGTCGTTGCCATGAGCCTGGCGGCTGCGGGGGCGTGAATATCGCCAGGCCCCTGGCATCTTCGGGCCAGCAGGTGAGGGTGGTCAACGGCATCGGTGCGCAGCCTGGCGATGAGGTGGGGGTGGTCGTCGAGGATGGTGTTCCGCTGCGGGCAGCCTTGCTGGCCTACGCGTTGCCGGTGATCGGTGTGCTGCTCGGTGCTGCGGCCGGCACGGTCGTTGCGCCTCTTCAGGGTAACGTTGATCTGTCGGCAGGCATTGGTGCTGTTGCGGGCGGGCTTTCTGCATTCCTGCTGGCGCGGGGGCGCTCCGCCTGGACCCAGGGTTCTACGCCACTGCGACTCGAGCGTGTTGGCTCATCGGAGGAGTGTGGGCGATGAGCGTCGACTTGCCGGTCTACCGGTTGTTCGCGTGGCTTTTACTGGTTGTCGGCCTGATCGCCGGCCGAGATGCGCTGGCGCGCGAACTCCCTGATTTTGCCGATCTGGCCGAACGTCAGGGCGCTGCGGTGGTGAATATCAGCACCACCCAGGCACTACGCCAGACCCGTCCGGGCGTGCCCAGCCTGGATGAGGATGATCCGATGTTCGATCTCTTCCGGCGTTTCATTCCACGATCGCCTTCGGCGCCGCGGATCGATCCGGACAATCGCTCCCTCGGTTCCGGTTTCATCGTCTCTCCTGATGGTTACGTGCTGACCAACGCCCATGTGGTCGATGGCGCTGACGAGATTCTGGTCAAGCTCACCGACAAGCGTGAGTTCCGGGCCCGCCTCATCGGCACCGATGCGCGCACCGATGTGGCACTGCTCAAGATCGACGCGGCGGGACTTCCCCGTGTCAGTCTCGGCGATCCGGGCAAGTTGCGCGTCGGGGATTGGGTGGTGGCCATTGGCGCACCCTTCGGTTTCGAGAATTCGGTGACCGCGGGCATCGTGAGCGCCAAGGGGCGCTCGTTGCCACAAGAGAATTTCGTGCCCTTCATCCAGACCGACGTGGCCATCAACCCGGGTAATTCCGGCGGGCCGCTGTTCAACATGAAGGGCGAGGTAGTCGGCATCAACTCGCAGATTTACAGTCGCACCGGTGGGTTCATGGGCCTGTCGTTCGCCATCCCGATCGATGTGGCAATGGATGTGCAATCCCAGCTGCGTGCCAGTGGCCGGGTGCAGCGTGGGCGCATCGGTGTTGTGATCCAGGAGGTCTCGCGCGAACTCGCCGACAGTTTCAATCTTGGCAAGCCGGTGGGGGCTCTGGTCAGTTCGGTCGAGAAGGGCAGCCCGGCAGACAAAGCCGGCATCGAGCAGGGGGACATCGTCCTGCGCTTCGACAACCGGCCGGTGGGGGTGTCGGGCGATCTGCCTCGCATCGTCGGTGGCACGCGACCGGGCAACAAGGCGCCGGTGCAGGTGTGGCGCAAAGGTGCAGTGCGCGATCTGGCGGTGACCGTGGCGGAATTGCCGGAAGAGAAAGTCCGCAAGGTCGCTGCAAAGATGCCACGGCAGGATGCAGCGCCAAACCGGCTCGGCATTGTTGTGGTCGAACCTTCGTCCGAGCAGCGCCGTGACGGGCGTTTCCCTGCCGGTGGCGTGGTCGTGGACGCGCTACGCAGCGCGTCGGCCAGGGCTTCCGAGATCCAGGCGGGCGATGGCATCCTCGCGCTGGTGAGCAAGGGTGTGCGCACGGACATCCGCTCGGTGGAGCAATTCAACCGGGTGGTGGGTGCCCTGGAGCTTGGCCAGACCGTCACGCTGCTGGTGCTGCGCGGCGAAACCCAGACTTTTGTCCCGCTGCGTACCCTTGAGCGCTGATCGCCAACTCACCGTGCTGAGTCGGATGTGGTGCCACCTGTGCCATGATCTGCTCGCGGCGCTCGCCCCGTTGCAGGATGAGCTGGGGTTTTCGGTCCGGGTTGTGGACCTGGACGAGGACGCCCCGGAACTGGAAGAGGTCTGGGGTGAGAAAGTGCCGGTGCTGCTCGACGGGGATGTGGAACTATGTCACTACTTCCTGGACGAACCGGCAGTCCGTGCTCATTTCCGGCGTATCGGTTAAAATCCAACCCTTTGTCAGGCAAACAATTTTTTCAAGGGTGCCCAACGGCACCCTTTTTCGTGGCCCATGCAACACATCAGAAACTTCTCGATCATCGCCCATATCGACCACGGCAAGTCCACCCTGGCTGATCGGATCATCCATCTTTGCGGCGGCCTGTCCGACCGGGAGATGGAGGCCCAGGTATTGGACTCGATGGATATCGAACGTGAGCGGGGCATCACGATCAAGGCCCAGACTGCGGCGCTGAGTTATCGCGCCCGCGATGGCCAGGTCTACAACCTCAACCTCATCGACACCCCGGGGCATGTGGACTTCTCCTACGAAGTCTCCCGCTCCCTGGCGGCCTGCGAGGGCGGCCTGCTGGTGGTCGATGCCTCCCAGGGCGTCGAGGCGCAGACGGTCGCCAACTGCTACACCGCGCTCGACCAGGGTGTCGAGGTGGTGCCGGTGCTCAACAAGATGGACCTGCCCCAGGCCAACCCGGATGGCGCCAAGCAGGAAATCGAGGATGTGATCGGTATCGATGCGAGTGATGCAGTGCCCTGTTCGGCCAAGACCGGCATGGGCGTCGAGGACATCCTCGAGGCTGTCATCGCCCGCATCCCGCCGCCCAAGGGCGATCCCGACGCGCCGCTGAAGGCGCTGATCATCGATTCGTGGTTCGACAACTACGTGGGCGTGGTGATGCTGGTGCGTGTGGTCGATGGCACCCTCAAGCCCAAGGACAAGATCCTGTTCATGTCCAATGGCAACCAGCACCTGTGCGAGCAGGTGGGCGTGTTTACCCCCAAGTCGCAGCAGCGGGAAACCCTCTCGGCCGGCCAGGTGGGTTTCATCATCGCCGGCATCAAGGAGCTGAAATCCGCGAAGGTCGGTGACACCATCACCCTCGCCGGCAAGCCCGCTGCAGAGCCGCTGGCCGGTTTCAAGGAGATCAAGCCGCAGGTGTTCGCCGGCCTGTATCCGGTCGAGTCCAACGAATACGACCAGCTGCGCGAATCGCTGGAAAAGCTGCGTCTCAACGATGCTTCGCTGCAGTTCGAGCCGGAAGTCTCCCAGGCGCTGGGCTTCGGCTTCCGCTGTGGCTTCCTGGGCCTGCTGCACATGGAGATCGTGCAGGAGCGTCTCGAGCGCGAGTTCGACATGAACCTCATCACCACGGCGCCGACCGTGGTGTATGAAGTGCTGATGAAGGACGGCACCGTCGAGCAGGTGTCCAACCCGTCCAAGCTGCCGGATCTGTCCAAGGTCGAAGAGGTACGAGAGCCGATCATCAAGGCGGTGATCTTCCTGCCCCAGGAATACGTCGGCCCGGTGATCACCCTGTGCAACCAGAAGCGGGGTGCGCAGGTCGACATGCTTTACCACGGCCGTCAGGTGCAGCTGATCTACGACATGCCGATGAACGAAGTGGTCATGGATTTCTTCGACAAGCTGAAGTCGGTGTCCCGCGGTTATGCCTCGCTTGATTACGAGTTCAAGGAATACCGGGCCGCCGATCTGGTCAAGCTCGACGTGCTGGTGTCCTCGGAAAAGGTGGACGCCCTGTCGATCATCGTGCACCGCGCCAATTCCCAGTACCGGGGTCGTGAGCTGGTGGCCAAGCTGCGCGAGTTGATCCCGCGCCAGATGTTCGACGTTGCCATCCAGGCAGCGATCGGTTCCAACATCGTGGCGCGCGAGACCATCAAGGCCCTGCGCAAGAACGTGCTGGCCAAGTGCTACGGTGGTGACATCACCCGGAAGAAGAAGCTCCTCGAGAAGCAGAAGGAGGGCAAGAAGCGCATGAAGCAGGTGGGCAACGTGGAGATTCCTCAGGAAGCCTTCCTGGCCGTGCTGCGGGTGGATGAAGGTAAATGTGCTGACTGGAGCCGATAAGTGAATTTCGCCCTGATTCTGTTTTTGCTGCTGGTGTTGAGCGGCGTCCTGTGGGCACTGGATCGTTTCGTTGCCAGCAAGCGCCGCAGCGTGGGTGCCAAGACGCCGTGGTGGGTTGAGTACGGTGCGAGCTTCTTTCCGGTGATCCTGGTGGTCTTCTGCCTGCGCTCGTTCGTCGTCGAACCGTTCCGGATCCCCTCCGGCTCGATGATCCCGACGCTGCTCGTGGGCGACTTCATCCTGGTCAATAAGTGGACCTATGGCATCCGCCTGCCGGTGATCAACAAGAAGATCATCGACGTCAACGAGCCCCAGCGGGGCGACGTGATGGTGTTCCGCTTCCCGGGCGACCCGTCCCTCGACTACATCAAGCGCGTGGTCGGCCTGCCCGGGGACAAGGTCGAGTATTTTGACAAGAAGCTCAGCATCAACGGGCAGCCCGTTCCCATGAACCCGTCTGGCGATTACCTTCATACTGATCGTCTCTACTATTCGCCGAGCTTCATCGAAAAGCTGGGCGACGTCGAGCACCGGATCATCGTGGAAAATGCCGCGCCGGCTTACGTTTCGCAGGTCACCAAGTATCCGTTCCAGGAAAACTGCACCTATACTAATCGTGGTCTTTCCTGCACGGTTCCTGCGGGCCATTACTTCATGATGGGTGATAACCGCGACGGCAGTTTCGATAGCCGCGGCTGGGGTTTTGTCCCGGAAAAGAACATTGTTGGCAAGGCTTTCTACATCTGGTTCAATGCCAGTGACCTGAAACGGATAGGCGGCTTCCAGTGATCAAGACGCGAAAAAGTCAATCGGGCCTGAGTCTTATCAGTGTGCTGCTGGTCGGCGGCGGGATGGCCGCGCTCGTTGTGCTGGGCCTCAAGCTGATTCCGGTGGTCAATGAGTACTACGGAATCAAGCGCGCGCTGGTTGCCGTGGTGGGCGCCTCCAATCCTCAGAGCGCGACGGTTTCGGAGCTGCGTAATGCCTTTTCGAAGCGCGTCACGGTGGACGACATCACCAGCGTCACGGCGGCGGATATCGACATCACCAAGGAAAACGGCCGCATCGTGATGTCCGTCGACTACGCCCGCAAGGTACCGCTCTACGGCAAGGTGAGCCTGCTGATCGAATTCTCAGTGTCGTCCGACGCCCATTGAGCCTCCCCATGAAGTTGGACGCCCTGCAGCAGGCCCTCGGCCATCGTTTTTCCCGGCCGGCGCTCCTGGAGCAGGCCGTCACCCATCGCAGCTTCGGTTCGCCCCACAACGAGCGCCTCGAGTTTCTCGGCGACAGCGTGCTCAACTGCGTGACCGCCATCGCGCTTTTCGGCCATTTCGACAACCTGCGGGAAGGCGACATGTCCCGGCTGCGAGCCAATCTGGTGCGTCAGGAAGCCCTGCACCGGCTGGCCGACGGGCTGAAGCTTGGGGAATATTTGCGACTGGGCGAAGGTGAGCTCAAGAGCGGCGGCCATCGCCGGCCGTCCATCCTAGCCGATGCCCTGGAGGCCATCATCGCGGCGGTTTTCCTGGATGCCGGTTTTGAGGCCGCCAAGGGCGTGGTTGATCGCCTTTACGAAAAATCCCTCTCCGAGCTCGACCCGGCCCGCGCCCTCAAGGATCCAAAGACGGCACTGCAGGAATGGCTGCAGGGCCGGCGCATGCCGCTACCCAAGTATTCGCTCGCCGATACCCGCGGCGAAGCCCATCAACAGGAGTTCGAGGTCGAGTGCGAGATCGCCGGCCTTGGTCTCAAGACCCGTGGCATCGGCGTCAGTCGCCGCGCTGCCGAACAGCAGTCCGCCCAGCGGGCGCTGGAACGCCTACCCCAGAAATGACCGAATCCCACACTCCCGCCGCGGGCGAGCAGCCGATGCGTACCGGCTTCGTCGCCATCGTCGGCCGCCCCAACGTGGGCAAGTCCACCTTGCTCAACCGTCTGATCGGCCAGAAGATCAGCATCGTCTCGCGCAAGGCCCAGACCACCCGTCACCGCGTGACCGGCGTGCTGACGGAAGGTCAGGCGCAGTACATCTTCGTCGATACCCCGGGTTTCCAGACCCGCCACAAGAACGCCCTCAATCGGGCGATGAACCGCACCGTCACCCAGGTGCTGGCCGATGTGGACCTCGTGCTCTTCGTCATCGAGAGCGGTCGCTTCGGCCCGGCTGACGAGCAGGTCGTCAAGCTGTTGCCCGAAGGCGCCAAGGTGATTCTGGTGGTCAACAAGATGGACATGCTCGAGGACAAGGCCAGGGTGCTGCCTTTCCTCCAGAAGATGGGCGCGGTCTATCCCTTTGCCGAGATCGTCCCGGTGTCGGCCGAGAAGGGCCACAACACCGCCCAGCTCCTGAAGGCCGCCGAGCCCTACCTGCCTGAAGGCGAGTGGATCTTCGGCGAGGACGACATCACCGACCGCAGCGAGCGCTTCCTGGCGGCCGAGTTCCTCCGCGAAAAGCTGTTCCGCCAGCTGGGCGAAGAATTGCCCTACGGCATGACGGTCGAGATCGAGAAGTTCGAGGCAGAGCCCGGCATGCGACGCATCAACGCGGCCATCATCGTCGACCGCGATGCCCACAAGGCGATGGTGATCGGCAAGGGCGGCGAACGCCTCAAGCGCATCGCCACCGAGGCCCGCGTCGAGCTCGAGAAGCTCTTCGACTCCAAGGTTTTCCTGGAGGTGTGGGTCAAGGTCAAGAGTGGCTGGGCCGACGACGAGCGCGCGCTCAAGAGCCTCGGCTACGAATAAGCCGGCCCGGGTAAGCCTGCCGTGAGCGCCAAGCAGCGCGTCGATCAGCAGCCGGGCTTCGTGCTGCACAGCTATCCGTATCGCGAGACCAGCCTCATCGTCGAGGTGTTCAGCCGCGACCACGGCCGCGTCGGCCTGGTCGCCAAGGGCGCCCGGCGCCCGGCTTCGCAGCTGCGCGGTGTGCTCATGGCCTTCCAGCCGCTGTTCATCGACTGGAGCGGTGGCGGCGAGATGAAGACCCTCGTCCGCGCCGAATGGCAGGGGGGGCAGCCGCTCCTGGGCGGCCAGGCGCTGCTCTGCGCCTATTACGCCAATGAACTCCTGATGCGCCTCATGCCCCGCGAGGACGCCCATCCCCAGCTTTACGCCGCCTATGGCGAAGCCCTGCGTGCCCTGGCAGCGGGAGATTCCCAGGAGGTCGTCCTGCGTCGCTTCGAACTCGCCCTGCTGCAGGAGCTCGGCTACGGCCTGCCGCTCGACGCCGATGCGGATGGCCTGCCCGTCCGAGGCGATAGCCGCTACGCCTATATAATCGAGCGCGGTCCGATTTCGCTGGATGATTTCGACGCGGTCGGTGACGAGTTGGCCACGGTTTCCGGCAAGACGCTGCTCCACATGGCGGCCGGTGATTTCCGCGATCCGGAAACCCTGGCTCAGAGCAAGACCCTGATGCGCAGGCTCATCCAGCATTACCTTGGCGGACAGCAACTCCAGTCGCGCCGCGTATTCACCGAACTCTTTGCCTTCCCCGGAGACCTCTCTTGATCGAACTCGGCGTCAACATCGACCACGTGGCCACGCTCCGCCAAGCCCGCCGCACCTGGGAGCCCGACCCCGTGTGGGCGGCCGTCGAAGCCCATCTGGGCGGGGCCGACGGCATCACCGTGCACCTGCGCGAAGACCGCCGCCACATTCAGGATGATGACGTGCGGCGCCTGCGCGACCTCACCCAGATCAAGCTCAATCTTGAGATGGCCGCCACGGACGAAATGGTCGGCATCGCCTGCGGCATCAAGCCCGAGATGGCGATGTTCGTGCCGGAAGGCCGCCACGAGGTAACCACCGAAGGCGGTCTCGACATCGTGTCGCAGGAGGCGCGCCTGAAGGATGCGGTGTCGCGCCTGGCCGACGCCGGCATCATTGTCAGCGTCTTCATCGATGCCGAGATCGCCCAGGTCGAGGCCGCCGCGCGCATTGGTGCCAAAGTCTGCGAGATCCACACCGGCCCCTACGCCCATGCCTTCCACGCCGCGGGGCGCGATGCCGAAAGCCCCGCCGTGCTCGTCGAGATCGACAAGATCGCCCGCGCCGGCGAGGCGATCCGCGGCCTCGGCCTGCGCTTTAACGCAGGACACGCGCTCAACTACTACAACGTTCAGCCCATCGCGCGCCTGCCGGGCATCCGCGAGCTGCACATCGGGCACTCCATCGTCAGCCGCGCGGTCTTCTCGGGCATGCGCGAGGCTGTGCGCGAGATGAAGCGCCTGATGCGCGAAGGCGCCGCCCTCGGCCGGCAAGCGTGATCTACGGCATCGGCACCGACATCGTCCGGGTCGCGCGTCTCGCCGAAGCGCTGGCGCGACACGGCGCGCGCTTTGCGGCACGGGTGCTGGACGAGTCCGAGATGCCGGCCTTCGAGGCCGCTGCCCACCCTGAGCGCTTCCTCGCCAAGCGTTTTGCCGCCAAGGAGGCCTTCGGCAAGGCGCTCGGCACCGGCGTTGCCGTGCCGGCCACGCTCCATGCGGTGCGCGTCGGGCACGACGCCCTGGGCAAGCCCCTGTTTGAGTTTTCCGATGCCCTCGCCGATTACCTGCGGGAGCAGGGTCTTACGGCCCACCTGAGCCTTTCCGACGAAACCGAATACGTCGTCGCCTTTGCCGTCATCGAAAAATCATGAAGCCTTCCCACGCCCAGCCCGGCCCGATCATGCTCGACGTGGCCGCCCACGAAGTCACCGCCGAAGAACGCGAGATCCTGCAGCACCCGCTGGTGGGCGGGGTGATCCTGTTCGCCCGCAACTACGCCGAGCCGGCGCAGCTACGTGCGCTCACCGCCGCCATCCGCGCGGTGCGGCCCGAGTTGGTGATCTCCGTCGACCACGAAGGCGGCCGGGTCCAG
Organism: Zoogloea sp.; assembly: GCA_041917255.1. GTDB lineage: Bacteria > Pseudomonadota > Gammaproteobacteria > Burkholderiales > Rhodocyclaceae > Zoogloea. The sequence continues at coordinate 42,787 of JAYRYA010000025.1, read as the reverse complement.
CGGTTCCGTGACGGCTTCACCCGTCTGCCGGCGATGCGCCGCTTTGGCGCGGTCTGGAACGACGATCCCGTCGCCGCCACCGCCGCTGCGCGCCATGCCGGCTTCGTGCTGGCGGCCGAGCTGCGCGCCCATGACGTGGATCTCAGTTACGCGCCGGTGCTCGATCTCGACTACGGGGTCAGCTCTGTCATCGGCGACCGGGCTTTCCACCGCGACCCCCGGGTTGCCACCGAGCTCGCCCGGGCGGTGATCCGCGGGCTGGCCGATGCCGGCATGCGAGCGGTGGGCAAGCACTTCCCCGGTCACGGCGCGGTCGAGGCCGATTCCCATGTGGCGATTCCGGTCGATGGCCGCAGCTTCGAAGCCGTGTGGGCCGACGACATCCAGCCCTTCCGCAACCTGGCGTTGGAACTGGGCGGCGTGATGCCGGCCCATGTGATCTTCGAGAACATCGATCCGCGCCCGGCGGGCTTCTCGCCGTTCTGGCTGCAGGATGTGCTGCGTGGCCGGCTCGACTTTGGCGGGGTGATCTTCTCCGACGACCTGACGATGGAAGGCGCCAGTGTGGCGGGTGACATCGTGGCCCGCGCCAGCGCCGCCCACGGCGCCGGCTGCGACATGGTGCTGGTGTGTAACCGGCCCGATCTGGCGGTGCAGCTCCTCGACCGCTGGCGACCCGAAGTGAGCGCAGACAGCGCTACCCGCATCGCCGCCCTGCGCCCGCGCCCCGGCACGATGCCGGCTGATCCGGCAACCCTAGCCAGCTGGGCGCCCTATGTGGCTGCCCGCGACAATGTGCTCGCCCTGGGCTGATCCGCTCTCGCCGTGAGCTTCGACGCCAAGGCCTTCTTGCGCACCCTCACCGAGGAGCCCGGTGTCTACCGGATGATCGGCGAGGGCGACATCGTGCTCTACGTCGGCAAGGCCAAGAACCTCAAGCGGCGGGTGTCGTCCTATTTCCAGCGCACCCAGCTGTCGCCGCGCATCGCGATCATGGTGGGGCAGGTGGTGCGCGTCGATACCACCGCGACCCGCTCGGAAGCCGAGGCGCTGATCCTCGAAAACAACCTCATCAAGAGCCTCGGGCCCAAGTACAACATCCTCTTCCGGGACGACAAGTCCTACCCGTACATCGCGCTGTCGGGCGGCGAGTTTCCGCAGATCTACTACCACCGTGGCGGCTTCCGGAAGGGCGAGCGCTACTTCGGGCCGTTCCCCAACAGCTGGGCCGTGCGTGAGACCCTGCATCTGATGCAGAAGATCTTCCGCCTGCGCACCTGCGAAGACACCACCTTCTCCAACCGCTCACGGCCCTGCCTGCTGCACCAGATCAACCGCTGCACCGGGCCGTGCGTGGGGCTGATCGACAAGGATGCCTACGCCGGCGACGTGCGCCTCGCCAGTCTGTTCCTCAACGGCCGCCACGGCGACGTGGTGGACGACCTGTCGCGCCGGATGCAGGCCGCCTCCGACGAGCTCGCCTTCGAGAAGGCGGTGGTCTATCGCGACCAGATCCGCAACCTGCAGGCGGTGCTCCACAAGCAGTTCGTCGAGAGCGCCAAGGACGAGGACGTGGACGTGATCGCCGCGCTTGAGCGGGGCGGCATGGTGTGCGTCAATCTGGCGATGATCCGCGGCGGGCGCCATCTGGGCGACCGGCCGCTGTTCCCGAGCAACGCCCAGGGCGTCGCGCCGCTGGATGCGCTGGTGGCCTTCGTCGAGCAGCATTACCTCGATCACCCTCTGCCTGGGCGCATCCTCGTCAATGGTGATCCGGCCGTGGTCAAGGAGGCGCTGGAGGAGGCCATCGAGGGCAAGGTGACGGTCGTGGCCGCCCGCTACGAGAACGAGCGCGCCTGGATCGGCATGGCCGAGAACAACGCCAGCCTCGCGCTGCTGGCCCGGGAACAGGAATCCAGCCGGGGCGAGCAGCGCCTCGACGCCCTGCGCGAAGCCATCGGCCTTGCCGAAACACCCAGCCGCATCGAATGCTTCGACATCTCGCACACCATGGGCGAGGCCACCGTGGCGTCCTGCGTGGTGTGGGACGGCAAGGCCATGAAGAAGTCCGAATACCGTCGTTACAACATCACCGGCATCACGCCCGGCGACGACTACGCCGCGATGCGTCAGGCGCTCACCCGGCGCTACGAGAAGGTGGCGGCGGGCGAGGGCGTGTGTCCCGACGTGATCCTCATCGACGGCGGCAAGGGCCAGATGGGCGTGGCGAAGGAAGTGCTCGCCGAACTGGGGCTCGAATCCATCACCATGTTCGGCGTCGCCAAGGGCGAGAGCCGCAAGCCGGGCCTCGAGGAACTGGTCTTCCCCGACGGCCGCGAGCCGGTTCACCTGCGCCCCGACGCACCCGCCCTGCACCTGATCCAGGAAATCCGCGACGAAGCCCACCGTTTCGCGATCACCGGCCACCGAGCCCGCCGCGCCAAGACGCGCAACACCTCGCGCCTCGAAGACATCGCCGGCGTCGGCCCCACGCGACGTCGCAAGCTGCTGGCGGCCTTCGGCGGCATCGACGGTGTGCGTAATGCCACAATTGAGGACTTGTGCCGTGTGGAAGGCATCAGCCGGCAACTTGCCGAACAGATATACAATAGCTTGCGATAGCAAGCGAACGCCGACATGCCTCTGAACATTCCCAACACCCTCACCTGGGCGCGTATTGCGCTGATCCCGTTTTTCGTCGGCATTTATTATTTTCCGGATAACGCGATCTCCCCGGAGGACAAGAACCTCGCGGCGACGCTCACCTTCATCGTCGCGGCCGTGACCGACTGGTTCGACGGCTATCTGGCGCGCTCGCTGGGCCAGACATCCGCTTTCGGCGCCTTTCTCGACCCCGTGGCCGACAAGCTGATGGTGGCTGCCGCGCTCATCGTGCTGGTGCATCTGGGGCGTGTCGATTCGCTGATCGCGCTGGTCATCATCGGGCGGGAGATCACCATCTCGGCACTGCGCGAGTGGATGGCCAAGGTCGGTGCTGCCGGCAGCGTGGCGGTGGCCTTCGTGGGCAAGCTCAAGACGGCGGCCCAGATGTCGGCGATTCCGCTGCTGCTCTACGAAGCGCCGGTGCTGGGCTTCGACAGCATCGGGCTCGGCACCGTGCTGATCTACGTGGCGGCGGTGCTTACCCTGTGGTCGATGGGCTATTACATGCGCTGCGCGTGGCCGGAGCTTGCCAAGCGCAGCCGCTAGGTGGAAGTTGCCAACCTTCCAAAAAGGAGTTGACGCCGACGTTATAGTGTCTATAATGGCGGCTCTTTCAGGGCGGCAGTAGCTCAGTTGGTAGAGCGCAACCTTGCCAAGGTTGAGGTCGAGAGTTCGAGACTCTTCTGCCGCTCCAAGAAATTTTGAAGGGAAGCAGTTATTGGATGCTTCTCTGTGAGGTACACGGCGCGATAGCAAAGCGGTTATGCACCGGATTGCAAATCCGTGTAGGTCGGTTCGACTCCGGCTCGCGCCTCCAGGCTAGATCAAAGCGGCAGTAGCTCAGTTGGTAGAGCGATACCTTGCCAAGGTATAGGTCGAGAGTTCGAGACTCTTCTGCCGCTCCAAAATTAACGGGGAAAACGATGATTCGTTTTCCCCGTTTTTGTTTTGTCCTGCCGCTGTAGCCTGCCTGCAAGACGCCTGTTTTCAGCCTGTCATCTCGCCTGCCCAGAATCGTCACGAACGGCGCGATACCGTATTCGCCGATTGGGGACAGGCATGGAATCGATTCTTGACAGGGGCGCCAGGCAGATACTCCGCCGCCTCTTTGGGCCGGACGTGGAAGCCTTCATTCTGGACGACGACTGGCAAGGCCTGCTGTTCGTGCCCGATTTCGGTGCCGCTCCGCGGGTGATCGTGCCGGCCGAGCCGATGGCGGATGCGCATTTCCCGCAGTGGCCGTACGCTGGCGACGCAGCACCGGCGGCGGCCGGCTGAGCTTCCGGCGCCACAAAGAAGAACGGTTGACCTTAGCCAGCCGTCGCTCCGCCGGAGTGCCTCAGAACGCGGCGATGCCGGTCTGGGCGCGGCCGAGGATCAGGGCGTGGATGTCGTGGGTGCCTTCGTAGGTGTTCACCACCTCCAGGTTCACCATGTGGCGGATGATCCCGAATTCGTCCGAGATGCCGTTACCGCCCAGCATGTCGCGGGCGACGCGGGCAATGTCCAGCGCCTTGCCGCAGGAGTTGCGCTTCATGATCGAGGTGATCTCGGCCGAATCCGTGCCTTCGTCCTTCATCCGCCCCAGCCGGAGGCAGCCCTGCAGGCCCAGGGTGATCTCGGTCTGCATGTCGGCGAGCTTCTTCTGGATGAGCTGGTTGGCGGCCAGCGGGCGACCGAACTGCTTGCGGTCGAGCACGTACTGGCGGGCCCGGAGCCAGCAGTCTTCCGCGGCGCCCAGCGCGCCCCAGGCGATGCCGTAGCGGGCCGAGTTGAGGCAGGTGAAGGGGCCCTTCAGGCCACGTACATCAGGGAAGGCGTTTTCCTCGGGGCAGAACACCTCGTCCATCACGATCTCGCCGGTGATCGAGGCGCGCAGGCCGACCTTGCCGTGGATCGCCGGCGCCGACAGACCCTTCCAGCCCTTTTCGAGCACGAAGCCGCGGATCTTGCCGGCGTCGTCCTTGGCCCACACCACGAAGACATCGGCCACCGGGCTGTTGGTGATCCACATCTTGCTGCCGGTAAGGCTATAGCCGCCGTCCACCTTGCGAGCGCGGGTGATCATGCTGCCGGGGTCGGAGCCATGGTTGGGCTCGGTGAGGCCGAAGCAGCCGATCCATTCGCCGCTGGCGAGCTTGGGCAGGTACTTCTGTTTGGTGGCTTCGTTGCCGAACTCGTTGATCGGCACCATCACCAGGGACGACTGCACGCTCATCATCGAGCGGTAGCCGGAGTCGACGCGCTCGACTTCCCGGGCGATCAGGCCGTAGCTCACGTAGTTGAGCCCGGCGCCGCCGTATTGCTCGGGGATTGTGGGGCCGAGCAGGCCCAGCTCGCCCATCTCGCGGAAGATCGCGAGGTCGGTGTGTTCATTGCGGAAGGCCTCCACGACGCGGGGGGCGAGTTTGCCCTGACAGTAGGCGTTGGCGGCGTCGCGGATCTGGCGTTCGTCGTCGGTGAGCTGGCGGTCGAGGAGGAGGGGGTCATCCCATTTGAAGTCGATCATCGGGTCATCCTGGTCGGGTTGGGCGAACGCCTGGCGGGGCGCAGGCGTTCATCATTCCGGATGATGCCGCAGCCCGGCCAGGGAATCACGCTGCGCTGCCGAAGGCGCGATCACATGCCCAGGTAGGCGGCGCGGACCTGTTCATCCTCGATCAGCTCGCGGCCGGTGCCGGTGAGGGTGACCGAGCCGGTCTCCAGCACGTAGCCACGGTCGGCCAGCGCCAGCGCGGAGAAGGCGTTCTGCTCGGCGAGGATGATGGACATGCCCTGGGCCTTGAGGGCCTTCACCACGTTGAAGACTTCCTCCACCAGCAGCGGGGCGAGGCCCATTGAGGGTTCATCGAGCAGCAGCAGCTTGGGCCGGCCCATCAGCGCGCGGCCGATGGCGAGCATCTGCTGCTGGCCGCCGGAGAGCGTGCCGGCGGGGAGCTTCCGCTTCTCCTTGAGGATCGGGAACATGGTGTAGATCTTCTCCAGATCGCCTTCCACCTGCGTCTTGGGCTGGGTGTAGGCGCCCAGGCGCAGGTTGTCCTCGATGGACAGCGGGCCGAACACCTGGCGGCCTTCCGGGCTCTGGCAGATGCCTCGGCGCATGCGCTGGTCGGCGCGCAGCTTCGAGATGTCCTCGCCGTCGAAGACGATGCGCCCGCTCATGGGCTGCACGCCCGACAGGCTGCGCAGGAAGGTGGTCTTGCCGGCGCCGTTGGCGCCCACCAGTGCGACGGTCTCGCCGCGCCGAACTTCTAGGGTGATCCCCTTCAGCGCCTTGATGCGGCCGTAGCTGCTTTCGAGGTCGGATACCGACAGCAGCACGGCCGGCTGGCTGGCGGCGGATTGCAGCTCGCCGGCGCTGCTGGCGCCCAGGCCCACCGACACCGGCGCGAGGCTGGCCACCTTGTGGAACAGCTCGCGGAATTCGGCCCGCGCGGCGCTACCGAAAACCGGGTCGTCGTTGTCGAGGAAGGCCGCGTCGATCCCGGCCCAGTCAGCTGGGGTCAGCACCTCGCTGGCGAGGGGGTAGATGTCGCGCTCTTCGCTCTTGATGTGGGCCTTCTGGTCTTTGATGTAAAGCCGGAAGGCGTCGGCCAACCCGCCGATGGTGCCGTGGCCGGCGACGGTGTCGGCCAGCTGCTGCCTCAGGGCGACGAGGTTGTGCGGGCTGTTGCGGTGCTCGGCCTGCAGGCGGTCGAGGAGCGGGGCGGCGGCGTCCGTGCGCTGGCGCAGCACGCGGAACAGGTGCTCGTCCTCCTTACGGTGGTGGCAGCCGTCCATGAAGTGTTCGAAGTAGTCGAGCACCGAGCTGAGGAAGGCTTCTTCCACCTTCTGTTCCCGCTCCATTTCGGCGATGACCTGTTCGAGGGTGATGGCGATGCGCCACAGGTTGCGGTGCTCGTCCTTGATGATGCTGAGGGCTTCCATTGCGGTTTCCTCGGTTTACGCGTGGGCGCCCAGATAGGCGGCGATCACGTCCGGGTTGCGGCGCACTTCCTCGCCGGTGCCTTCGGCGAGCTTCTTGCCGTAGTCGAGCACCAGAATGCGGTCGGAGAGGTTCATCACCATCTTCATGTCGTGCTCGACGAGCACCACGGTGATGCCCGAGTCGGCCACCTTGCGGACGAGGTGGTCCACCTCGATGGTCTCCTTGGGGTTGAGGCCGGCGGCGGGTTCGTCGAGGAAGATCAGGCGCGGCTTCATGGCCAGCGCGCGGGCGATCTCGAGGCGCTTGAGGGCGCCGTAGGGCATCGAATCGGCGCGGGCCTCGATGTACTTGTCGAGCCCGACGAAGCGCATCAGTCCGGCTGCTTCCTCGCGCAGCTCGGCGTCGCGGCGGGTGAGCCCGGGAAAGCGCAGCGCCGCCTTGATCAGGTTGCGATCCAGCCGCAGGTGGGCGCCCACCATCACGTTCTCGATGGCGCTCATGTTCATGCAGATCTGCAGGTTCTGGAAGGTGCGCGCCACGCCGCGGCGGGCGAGTTCGTCCGGCGAGCGGCCCGCGATGGATTCGCCGTCCAGACGGATCTCGCCGGCGGTGGGCTTGTACACGCCGGTGATGAGGTTGAACAGGGTGGTCTTGCCGGCGCCGTTGGGGCCGATCACCGAATACACGATGCCGGCGTCAATGGAGAAGCTCACATCCTGCACGGCCTTCACGCCGCCGAAGTGGATGGAGAGGTTGGAGACGTCGAGGAGCATCTTATTCACCCTTTCCAAACTTGCTGGCCAGCGTGGGTACCAGGCCCTTGGGCAGGAAGATCATGCAGATCATCAGGATGGCGCCGAAGGCAACGGTCTCCCAGCCTTCGAAGGTGGCGAGCGCCTGGGGCAGGGCGGTGAGCAGCACTGCGCCGATCACCGAGCCATACACCGAGGCCATGCCACCGATGACGACCATCGTGACGAGCTCGATGGAATGGAAGAAATCCGCCAGATTGGGGGTGACGAAGCCCACGTAATGGGCGGTGACGCTGCCCATCAGGCTGGCGAACACCGCCGACATCACGAAGATGGCGACCTTGTAGCGCACCACATCGACGCCCACCACGCGGGAGGCGACCTCGGAGCCGTGCAGCGCGCGCAGGGCGCGGCCGAAGGGCGAGTCGATCAGGTTGATGGACGCCCACACGCTCACCGCCAGCAGGGCGGCGATCACCCAGTACCACTGCCTGTCGCTCGAAAGCTCGAAGCCGGCGAGGCCGAAGGCGGGCACAGGCATGCCGTCGGGGCCGCCCGTCCACTGGGCTTCGTTGCGCACCGCGATGTTGAGGATGATGCCGAGCCCGAGGGTGGCCATCGCCAGGTAGTTGCCCTTCAGCTTGAAGATCGGGCGGGCCACCAGCGCGGCGAGGATGCCGGTGGCGACGGCGCCGGCAATCATCGCTAGCACCGGGTGCCAGCCGAAGTGGGTGGGCAGCACCGCCGAGGCGTAGGCGCCCAGGCCCAGGAAGCCGGCGTGGCCCAGACTGATCTGCCCGGCGAAGCCGATCAGCAGGTTGAGGCCGAGCACGATGACGGCGTTGATCGCCATGCGGATGGCCAGATCCAGGTAGAAGCTGTTGGGCAGCACGAAGGGCAGCACCGCCAGCACTGCGATGAGGATGTAGAGGCCGAGATAGGCGCGTTTTTGCATGGTCACACCCGGTCGGTCACCTTCGCGCCGAACAGGCCGCGCGGCATGAAGAAGAGGATGAAGAGGATCAGCACGAAGGGGATCGCGTCCTTGTAGGCCGACGACAGGTAGCCGGCGCCCATGGCCTCGAGGATGCCCACCAGCAGGCCGCCCACCACTGCGCCGAGACCGTTGCCGAGCCCGCCCAGCACCGCGGCGACGAAGCCCTTGAGGCCCAGCATGATTCCCACGTCGTAGGAGGTGAGGGTGATCGGGGTGATCAGGATGCCGCCCAGGGCGCCGAGCGCCGCCGACATGGCGAAGCTCATGAACAGCACGCCGTTGGTGTTGATGCCGACCAGCTCCGCCGCGAGGCGGTTGTAGGAGGTGGCGAGCATCGCCTTGCCGGTGAGGGTGCGATTGAAGAAGTACCACAGCACCACCACGACGATGGCGGTGACGCCCATCACCCACAGGCTCTGGGGCATCAGGGTGGCGCCGAGGATCTCGATCGGCGTGTCGCCCGAGAAGGCCGGCAGGCTGTGGGTGTTCTTGCCGAGGAAGACTTGGACCAGGCCGCGGATCACCAGCGAGGCGCCGATGGTGATGATGATGAGGGTCACCGTCTCGGCGCCCTTCACGGGCTCGATGGCGAGTTTCTCGATCAGGATGCCGACCACCGCCGGCACCAGGATCGCCAGCAGCAGCGCGGCCGGCAACGGCAGCCCGGCCTGGGTGAAGAACACCGCGAGCATGCCGCCCAGCATGATGAACTCGCCCTGGGCGAAGTTGATCACGTTGCTGGCGTTGTAGATGAGCGTGAAGCCGAGGGCGGCGAGCGCATAGGTGGCGCCGACGGTGATGCCCGAGAACAGGAACTGAAGCAGCTGCGCGAGCATCACGCACCTCCTGTCGGGGCGTGCTGGGGGCGATGCGTCATCAAGGTGTCTCCTCTTGATCGAATGACCCGATCCGGCGCCGAAGACCCGGATGGTCCGGCGGCCGAGATTCTATATTTTGTAATCGGTTCTGTTTATTAGAAATGATACAAAAAATCTAGTCAACAGAAATTTGTGTATCAAATTGAACGGAGGCGAGGGATGCCAACCCCGCCGGCTGGGCGGAGTGGGCGGGTGGCGGGATTTCAGCGGGAGGCGGGGATGTCCCGTGTCGAGCCCAGGCGCCGGGAAAGGGCGAGGGCGGCGTCCTTGAGGCGGGCGATGACGGGGCTCTCGTCGCTCATGTCGATGGAGCCCTCGACGCCCACCAGCACGATGGACATGGTGAGTTCGTTCTTGAAGTTGAACACCGGTGCGGCGACCGCCTCCACGCCGCGGAACATGTAGTTGCCGGAGATGGCCGCCACGCCTCTGGCGCGCACGTCGGCCAGCAGGGCTTCGGCGTCTTCGAGCGTGTCGACGCCGGTGGGCAGGTTCTTCCGGGCGTCGAGCTCGCGGCGCAGGATCGCCTTCGTCTGGGCCGGCGGCAGCCATGCGCCGAAAACCCGGCCGACGGCCGAACTGAGCAGGCCGAGGGTGGTGCCGGTGACCACGTTGACGGTGATCGGCCGACGTGGCCGCTCCCAGCGCACGATCACCGGGCCGTTGTCGCCCCACACGGCAAGGGCGGTGGTTTCATTGACCGCGTCGCGTAGTTCGGAGATCGCGGTAAGGCCGAGCCGGATGCGGTCGAGCCGGTCGATGGCGACGAGGCCGATGTTGAGCGCGAAAGGCCCCAGGTTGTAGCGCGAGGTGAGCGGGTCCTGCTCCACCAGGCCGCTCCGGATCAGGCTGACGAGATAACGATGGGCCTTGGAGGGTGGCATGTCGGCGGCGGCGGCGATGTCCTTGAGCATCATCGAGCGCTTGCCGAACACCATCGCCTTGAGGATGCCCATGCCCACTTCGAGGGACTGGACGCCGTGTTTTCCTTCCAGCTCTTCGCTCATGGGTATGTGTCCGAGGCTTGGTTGAATGTGTTACGTAATGGTAAATTGATTTTAGAAAAAGTAATCATAAATCCCAAGTGAGGAGTTAGGAGGGAGGAGAGAGGAGGCCTTGATCGGGACCTGTGCGCTGGCGATTGTCCGCGCACGGAATCCCGAAGGCCTCACCGCTGCTGCCTCGATGCTCCTCCGCAGACCAGGAGATTCAGCCATGACCCCGCTTCGTGTTTTCGCCATCGACGGCATCGTGCCCGTCGTCCATCCGTCCGCCTACGTCCATCCTTCTGCCGTGCTGATCGGCGACGTGATCGTCGGGCCCGATTGCTACGTGGGCCCGTGCGCCAGCCTGCGCGGCGACTTCGGTCGGCTGATCCTCGAACGGGGCGTGAACGTGCAGGACACCTGCGTGATGCACGGTTTTCCGGGCACCGACACGGTGATCGAGGAGGACGGCCACATCGGCCACGGGGCGGTGCTGCACGGCTGCCGGATCGGCCGCAATGCGCTGGTGGGGATGAACGCGGTGATCATGGACAACGCCGTGATCGGCGAGGCGTCCATCGTGGCGGCGATGGCCTTCGTGAAGGCCGGGGTGGAGATTCCGCCGCGCTCGCTGGTGGCCGGGATGCCGGCCAAGGTGCTGCGCGAGCTGACGGACGAGGAAGTAGTGTGGAAGAGCGACGGCACCCGCACTTATCAGGATCTGACCCGGCGCTGCCTGGCGACGATGGTCGAGACCGCGCCGCTCACCGAGATGGAGCCCGGCCGCAAGCGTTTCGAGATGCCCGACGTGGTGCCGCTGGTCGCCCTGAAGAACAAGGGCTGAGCGTCAGGCCAGCGGGTCGTCCTCGCGGAAGCGCTCGTGTAGGAGGCTGGCCGCCAGGGGTGTCTGGCCGCTGGCAAGCTGGAAGTGGGCGTCCAGGTGGCGCTCGGACGGTACCAGCAGGCGGCGGTAGATTTCCTTGCACAGCAGGCGGGCCTTCTGGCCGGGCCAGTCGGATGGCAGCAGCACGTCGGGGAGTTCCGGGTCGCGCAGCAGCAGCCGCCGGTAGTCGTGGATCAGCAGGATGCGCAGCAGAAAGGCGCTCTCGTCGTCGAGCCCGTTGCCGGTGTCGGTGCGCAGCTGCTCGAGCACCGGCTGGTAGCGGTTGGCGAAGTCGGCATACACGCCGGCAAGGTGTTCGAGGTTCCAGGCGCCATTGACCATGTCCACGTCGTTGGCGGCGGTACCGAACTGGGCGTCGGCGGCCAGCAGCGGCTTGAGCTTGCCCAGGATGCCCGACAACCCGTCGGCGTGGAGGGCGTCGAAGGCGGCGGTGAGATCGGCGCTGGGGTGTACGAAGCAGTCACCGCCGAGCACCCCGAAGCCCTGCCAGAACAGCGCCCGGCGCAGGCCCTCGCGCTCCTTCGGGGCAAGCTCGCCGACGGTGACGATGAGCCGCCAGCGGCGATCCCACAGGGGGGCGCTGGAGGCGTAGATGTGGCGGGAGGCCTCCTCGAAGCGGCGCTGGCCGGAGGGCGTGAGCAGGTAGTCGGTGCGCCGGCCGGAGGGTTCGGTACGCAGCCATTCTTCCTTCACCAGCCGGAACACCGAAGTGCGTACCAGGCGCTCGTTGAGGCCGAGGGGCTCGAGCAGCTCGATCAGGCTGCCCAGCCAGATGCGGCTGCCGCGGGGCAACACCGCATCGCCGAAGACCGAGATGATGAGCGAGCCCGCCTGGACACGATCTTGCTGGCGGAAGTCTTCGAGACGTTGCTGGACGGGATATCGCACGATCGGGTCGGTAGCTGCCATCAGGCAGGCATAAAAATTGCGATTCTACCGGCTCGCCCCCGGGCTGAACAGGCAACCGCGACCCGCCCGCGGCCTAGAAGGTCAGCAGGTGGGCTGCATCGGGGATCTCCGGCTGTTGCTGGGCAAAGAAACCTTCGGTGTGGATGTGCTCGGTCTTTGCGCCGAGGGCTTTCGCCGTCGCCGCGCAGGTTTCGACGAAGGCCGGACTGCCGGCGGCGAAGAGGGTGTGCTTCGACAGATCCGGGAACAGCCCCGGCAGCATCGCATCGACGCGCCCGGCCAGATAGCCATCGCGTTCTTCGCGGGTGAGGGTGATCTTGTAGTCGAAGGCCCGGTGCTTGGTGCGCCACCAGGCCAGCATGCCCTGGCCGTATACGTCGGCCTCGGTGCGGGCCGAGTAGAGCAGGGTGACGGGCTTGCGGAAACCCCGGCGGAGCGCGGCTTCGGTGAGGGCCAGGATCGGCGCGAGGCCGGTGCCGGCGGCGAGGCACAGCACCGGCGTATCCACGCCGGGGTCGCCAATGAAGGTCCCGTAGGCGCCGGAGAGCTTGACGCTCTCGCCGACGGCGAGCTGATCGTGAATCCAGTTGCTGGTGGTGCCGCCGTCGGCGCGGGCCACCTGCAGCACCAGCTCGCCGTCGGGGCGCGGGGCGTTGGAGATGGAATAGGCGCGGGGCGGGATGTCGGCGCGCGGGTTGCCGAGGGTCACGTACTGGCCAGGCCAGTAGCGGATCGGCTGGCCCACCGGGCGCAGGCGCAGCTCGACCACGCGGTCGGCCAGCGGGCGCTTGTCGGTGACCACGAACAGCGCGTCCTCGCGGGGCGGGAAGAGCTTGGGCCTGGCATCTTCGGTGCCCCACTCGATGGTCAGCTCGTCGGAGATCGGCTTGGCCATGCACATCAGGCCGTAGCCCTGGCGGCGCTCTTCCTGGGACAGCGCCATGTCGAGCACCATGCCCTGGTCGAATTGACCGGCGGTGACTTTCACCTTGCACTCGCCGCAGGCGCCGGCGCGACAGTTGTTGGGCAGCGCGTAGCCTGCCTTTTCGAGGGCCATCAGCACGGTGTCGCCGTAGGCGCATTCCACCGACTTGCCCGAGGGTTGCATGATGATGCGTGACATGGTTTTTCTCAGTGAGGGGTAAGGCGTTGGGAGTGAGGTGTCAGGGGGCGGTCTCCTTGCTCCTCCCTCCTGACGCCGCACGCTTCAATCAGAAGACGGGAATGATGTCTTCCATGTCGATGTCGCTGATCTCCTGGCCGGTGATGCCCACTTCGGGGATCGCCGGGAAGGGGATGTTGTAGCGGTCGAGCACGCCCTTCAGGTTGATCATCGCGTTCTTCCAGTTCTGCAGCTTCATCTCGTAGGTCGGGATGCCGAAGCCGGCGCCGCGGGCCACTTCCTCGGCCTCGCGCTGGTTGGCGATGAAGTCGGCGGGCAGATCCCAGAACTCCATCGGCGGCTCGAACAGCACCGCCGACAGGAAGAGATAGCCCGCGCGGATCTGCTTGGTGACGATGGACTTGGTCTCGTCCTTCAGGCCCGGGTAGTCGCGCTCCATCACCGCCATGCAGATGGCCATGTGGCGGCCTTCGTCACGACCGATGTTCTTGAAACCTTCCTTGAAGACCGGCTCGCGGGAGTTGTCGAACATCTGCTTGAAGATGGTGGCGGCGGCGATCTCGCCCATCAGGAAAGAGCTGAACAGCACTGCCAGGTCGTACTTGGGCACGGCCTGCTTGTAGCCGTTCCAGTAGCGCGAGCCATTGAAGTACAGCCACTGCACGTTCTTCTGCAGGCGTCGTCCCAACTCGGTCTTGGGCTGATAGGTGATCGGGTCGGGGTGGCCGAGCAGCTTGGTGATCGCCAGGCCGCACATGATCTCGTGGTTCTGCTCGTCGCGGGTTACCGAGAAGAAGCACTTTCGCACCGGGTCTTCCTCGTGCACCTCGTAGGTCTTGATGAGCGCCTCGGCAAAGACCGGGGGCGCCGAGGCGTCGAACACCGACAGCAGGCTCCACCAGTAGGCGATGGATTCACGCTCTTCCCAGCTGTAGCTGTCCACATCCAGGGTGTCCCAGGGCAGCTTCTCCGGATCCCAGTTCTCGCGCAGGGCGGCCTGCCAGACCTCCTGCAGCTTCTTGGTCTTGCTGTTCCACGACAGCGGATAAATGTTGGGCTGCGGGATTTCCGGTGGGAATTCCATCTTGTCTGCAAAGCGTTCCTTGTTGCTGGCCATGGTGCCTCCTCATAGGTGTGCTGAATCGTTTGTCACCGCCCAAGTCCCTAGGGCTGGCATGGTTAATAGTGATACAAAATAATAATAAAAGTCAACAAAAATGTATCACGAAAGGTGCGTGTGGGAAATCATGATCGGCCGCAGAAAATGTATTTTTATCGAAAAATTCCTTAAATTTTCTTTCTAAATAATTGAAAATAAAAAGATTATTTTTTGTAGAAGCAGTTTCGTAGTTCAAAATCATTGTTTGTCCTGCCACAAAAATGCGATACCAAACATTGACATTCATCAGATTGATTTGTACTGTTTAACTCAGCAACCCAAAAACCAGACAGGAGACAGCCGAATGACGCACCCCCTCTTCGAAAAGCACCAGGCCACGCTGGAAGGCGCCGTTGCCGCGATTGCTTCCCGCGCCTACTGGTCTGCCTACCCCGAGATGCCAAGCCCCAAGGCCTACGGCGAGAACGCGGCAGAAGAGGGCAAGCGGGCCTTCGAGGCGCATCTGGGCAAGGCCTTCGAGCTGGGCCAGCCGGGTCAGGGCGGCTGGCTGGCGGGCGAAAAATCGCCCTACGGCGTCGCGCTGGACGTGCAATACCCGGTGTGCGACCCCGAAGCGCTGATCGCCGCCGGCCTGGTCGCGATGAAGGGCTGGCAGGGCCTGGGCGCCGATGGCCGCACCGGCATCTGCCTCGAGATCCTCGACCGTCTCAACAAGCAGAGCTTCGAGCTTGCCCACGCGGTGATGATGACCACCGGCCAGGGCTGGATGATGGCCTTCCAGGCGGGCGCGCCCCATGCCCAGGATCGCGGCCTGGAGGCCGTCGCCTACGCCTGGCGCGAGCAGCGCTTCGTGCCCGCCGAAACCGTGTGGGAGAAGCCCCAGGGCAAGAACCCGGCGCTGGTCATGAAGAAGCACTTCGAGATCGTCGGCCGCGGCATCGGGCTGGTGATCGGCTGCGGCACCTTCCCCACCTGGAACACCTATCCCGGCCTGTTCGCGGCGCTCGCCACCGGCAACCCGGTGATCGTGAAGCCCCACAGCAACGCCATCCTCCCGGCGGCGATCACCGTGCGCACCATCCGCGCCGTGCTGGCCGAATACGGTATCGACCCCGACCTGGTGACCCTTTGCGTCACCGACAAGCGCGCCACCACCAAGGGCCTGGCCACCCACCCGGCGGTCAAGTCCATCGATTTCACCGGCGGCAACGTGTTTGGCCAGTGGCTGATCGACAACTGCCGGCAGGCCCAGGTGTATGCCGAACTGGCCGGCGTGAACAACATCGTCATCGACTCCACCAACGCCTACAAGGCGATGCTGGGCAACCTGGCCTTCACCCTGTCGCTGTATTCGGGCCAGATGTGCACCACCTCCCAGGCCCTCTTCGTGCCGGCCGCTGGCATCGAGACCGAGGACGGCCCCAGGACTTACGACGAGGTGTGCGCCGATCTGGCCAAGGCTGTCGAGCGCTTCCTGTCCAAGCCCGAAGTGGCCCACGCGGTGCTCGGCGCGATCCAGTCCGCCGACACCCTGGAGCGGATCACGCTTGCCAACAGTGGCGAGCTGGGCAAGGTGGTGCTGGCCTCCAGCAAGCTCGACAACCCGGACTTCCCGGGCGCCGAAGTGCGCACCCCGGTGCTCATCGCCTGCGACGCCGCCGACGAGCGGCTGTACATGGAAGAGCGCTTCGGCCCGATCAGCTTCATCGTCAAGGTGGCCGACACCGCTGCCGCCATCGCCCTCTCCGAGCGCGTGGTGAGCACCCACGGTGCACTCACCGCCGGCATCTACTCCACGAAGCAGGACGTCATCGACGCAATGACCGAAGCCACCTGGCGCAGCAAGGTCGCCCTGTCGATCAACCTCACTGGCGGCGTGTTCGTGAATCAGTCGGCGGCGTATTCCGACTACCACGGCACCGGCGGCAACCCGGCGGCCAACGCGTCGTATGCGGATTCGGCCTTCGTCGCCAACCGCTTCCGCGTCGTCCAGCGCCGCTACCACGTCTGAGGAGGCCGCGATGGAATTCAGCAACATCCTCTTCACGGTTGAAGCCGGCATCGCGCGCCTCACCCTCAACCGCCCGGACAAGCTCAACAGCTTCACCGGCGAGATGCACGCCGAGCTGCGCGTGGTGCTCGACAGCATCCAGGCCGACAAATCCGTGCGCGTGCTGGTCATCACCGGTGCGGGCCGCGCCTTCTGTGCAGGCCAGGATCTGGCCGACCCGGACATGCAGAAGGTGGGCGACAAGATGCCGGACATCGGCAACGTGGTCGAAGCCAATTACAAGCCGCTGGTGCTGCGCCTGCAGAACCTGCGCGTGCCGACCATCGCCGCGGTGAATGGCATCGCCGCGGGCGCCGGCGCCAGCGTGGCGCTGGCCTGCGATCTGGTGGTGGCCAGCAAGTCGGCGTCCTTCCTCCAGGCCTTCAGCAAGATCGGGCTGGTGCCGGACACCGGCGGCACCTGGTTCCTGCCCCAGCGCGTGGGCATGGCCCGGGCGATGGGCCTGGCGCTGCTGGCCGACAAGCTGCCCGCCGAGAAGGCCGCCGAGTGGGGCCTGATCTGGGAAGCCGTGGCAGACGACGCCTTCACCGCCCGCATCGACGCGCTGGCTACCCAGCTGGCTGCCATGCCCACCAAGGCGCTGGTGCGCACCCGCCAGGCCATGCACGCCGCGCCGGGCCACACGCTGGAGCAGCAGCTGTCGTTTGAAGGCAGCTTCATGCGCGAGCTGGGCTGGAGCCCGGACTACGCCGAAGGCGTCGCCGCCTTCATGGAAAAGCGCGCGCCGAAGTTCACGGGGGAATGAGCGTGGCCGAACTTTCCAACCACGCCCTCGACCCGTCCGCCATCGTCGCGGTGGTCGGGACGGGCGCGATGGGCGCCGGCATCGCCCAGGTCGCGGCGGCGGCGGGCCACGTGGTCAAGCTGCTCGACACCCGGCCCGAGGCCGCGGCCAAGGCGGCGGCCGGCATCCGCGTCCAGTTTGGCAAGCTGGTGGAGAAGGGGCGCATGGCGGCCGACGCCGCCGAGGCGGCCGGTGCGCGGCTGCGTCCGGTCGACCGGCTGGAGGATCTGGCCGACGCCGCGCTGGTCGTCGAGGCCATCGTCGAGCGCCTCGACGCCAAGCAGACCCTCTACCGCGATCTCGAAGCCATCGTCGGCGCCGACTGCATCTTCGGCACCAACACCTCGTCGATCTCCGTCACCGCCATCGGCTCGGCCCTTGCCCGGCCCGAGCGGCTGGCCGGCCTGCACTTCTTCAACCCCGCACCGCTGATGGCGCTGGTGGAGATCGTCTCCGGCCTCGCCACCGACAAGGCGGTGGCCGATACACTGTTCGCCACCGCGGCGGCCTGGGGCAAGACGCCGGTGCACACCCGCTCGACCCCGGGCTTCATCGTCAACCGCGTGGCCCGGCCGTACTACGGCGAGGCCATGCGCATCGCCACCGAAGGCGGCGCCGACGTGGCCACCATCGATGCCGTGCTGCGCGAGGCCGGCGGCTTCAAGATGGGGCCGTTCGAGCTCACCGACATGATCGGCCACGACGTGAACTTCGCGGTGAGCTGCTCGGTGTGGAACGCCTATTACAACGACCCGCGCTTCCAGCCCTCGTTGATCCAGCAGGAGCTGGTGGATGCCGGCTTCTACGGCCGCAAGTCGGGGCGTGGCTTCTACGACTATCGCGAAGGCGCCGAGCGCCCCGCGCCCAAGACCTGCGTCGCTCAGCCCGCGCCGGCCGACATCGTGCTCCACGGCCACTCTGCCGCCGCCGAAGCCATCGCCGACCGGCTCTTTGCAAACGGCGTGGCCTACACCTGGGGCGAGGCAACCGACGGCCGCATCGCCGAGGTGGGCGACGCAGTGCTCTTCGTCACCGACGGTCGCACCGCCACCCGGCGTGCCGCGGAAACCGGCATTGCCAACCTCGTGCTCATCGATCTCGCGCTGGACTACGCCAAGGCCACCCGGCTGGCGATGAGTGTGGCCCACGCCTGCTGGGCTCCGGCGGCGGCGGCGGCTATCGGGCTGCTGCAGGCGGCAGGCTTTGCGGTGTCGCGCTTTGGCGACGTGCCGGGCCTGGCGGTGATGCGCACCGTGGCGATGCTCGCCAACGAGGCCGCCGACGCGGTGAATCAAGGCGTCTGCGATGCAAAGGGCGCCGATTCGGCCATGCGGCTGGGCGTCAATTACCCCAAGGGGCCGCTGGCCTGGGCCGACGCCGTGGGCGTTGCCACCATCTGTCAGGTGCTCCGCCACCTGGGCGATTTCTACGGCGATCCGCGCTATCGCGTCTCGCCGCTCATCCAGCAGTCGGTCTTTGCCGGAAAGGGCATCCATGACTAAGCATTCCAACCCCGCCGAAGCCCAGGCGCTGGCCGTAGCCGTCGCCGAGGCCATGTGGTCGCGGGACCGCGCCGCCAACGCGCTGGGGATCAGGATCGAAAGCGTCGGGCCGGGCGTGTCGCACCTGTCGATGCCGGTGCGCGGCGACATGGTGAATGGCCACCACATCTGCCACGGCGGGTTGATCTTCTCGCTGGCCGACACCGCCTTTGCCTACGCCTGCAACAGTTACAACCGGAACACCGTGGCCTCGGCCTGCCACATCGACTTCCTGGCGCCGGGGATGGAGAACGACACCCTCGATGCCGAGGCGGTGGAGCGTTCCCAGTCCGGTCGCACCGGGGTCTATGACGTGACCGTGAAGAGTCGCCAGAGCGGCAAGACCATTGCCCTGTTCCGGGGCAAGAGCTACCGGATCGCCGGCGAGGTGATCGCCGGGCTGGCCGGCGAGTCAGCGGCCTGAGCGCCGCCCGAACCCATCAGAACATACAAAGAGGAGACAACCATGCCCACCAAGCGCCCCCAGGCTGCCGATCTGGACCCGATCGAGAGGGCCAGCCGCGACGAGATCTCGGCCCTGCAGCTCGAACGCCTCAAGTGGTCGGTCCGCCACAGTTACGACAACGTCGAGCCCTACCGCAAGCGCTGCCAGGAAAAGGGCGTCCATCCGGACGACCTGAAGCAGCTCGCCGATCTGGCCAAGTTCCCGTTCATGACCAAGACGGATCTGCGGGACAACTACCCCTTCGGCCTCTTCGCGGTGCCGCGTAACAAGGTGGCCCGCCTGCACGCCTCCAGCGGCACCACCGGCAAGTCGGTGGTGGTCGGCTACACCAGGAACGACCTCGATAACTGGGCCAGCGTGGTGGCGCGCTCGATCCGCGCCGCCGGCGGCCTGCCGGGCGACATGGTGCACGTGGCCTACGGCTACGGGATGTTCACCGGAGGCCTTGGCGCCCACGCCGGCGCCGAGCGCCTGGGCTGTACCGTGGTGCCCATGTCCGGCGGCCAGACCGAGAAGCAGGTCCAGCAGATCATGGATTTCCGGCCGGACGTCATCATGGTCACCCCGTCGTACTCGCTGGTGATCGCCGAGGAGTTCGAGCGCCTGGGCATCAAGCCCGACGAGATTTCCCTGAAGGTCGGCATCTTCGGCGCCGAGCCGTGGGGGCAGGGCATGCGCGCCGAGATCGAGCGCAAGCTGGGCATCGACGCCATCGACATCTACGGTCTGACCGAAGTGATGGGCCCGGGCGTCGCCTGCGAGTGCATCGAGAGCAAGGACGGCCCGGTGATCTGGGAAGACCACTTCTACCCCGAGATCATCAACCCCGAGACCGGCGAAGTGGTGCCGGACGGCGAGGAGGGCGAGCTGGTGTTCACCTCCCTCACCAAGGAAGCCTTCCCGGTGATCCGCTACCGCACCCGCGACCTCACCCGTCTGCTGCCGCCCACCTCGCGCTCGTTCCGCCGGATGGACCGCATCACCGGCCGCTCCGACGACATGCTCATCATCCGCGGCGTGAATGTCTTCCCGACCCAGATCGAGGAGCAGATCCTGCGCGACCAGCGCCTGTCGGGCAACTACCAGATCGTGCTGACCCGCGACGGCCACATGGACGACGTGGAGGTGCGCTGCGAAGTGCAGCGCGAGATCTCAGGCAAGCTTTCCCGCGCCGCGGTCGAGGAGATCAGCCGCGGCCTGCAGCACCACATCAAGACCATCATCGGCATCTCCACCAAGATCCGCGTGATGGACTTCGACAGCATCCCGCGCACCCAGACCGGCAAGGCCCGTCGCGTGATCGACGAACGCCCCAAGCAGATCTAAGGAGAACCGGTCGATGAACAACGCTTTCATCTGCGACGCCATCCGCACGCCCATCGGGCGCTACGGCGGCACCCTCGCCAGCGTGCGCGCCGACGACCTGGGCGCCATCCCGCTCAAGGCCCTGATGGCCCGCAACCCGCAGGTGGACTGGGCGGCCGTCGAGGACATCATCTACGGCTGCGCCAACCAGGCCGGCGAAGACAACCGCAACGTCGCCCGTATGTCCGGCCTGCTGGCCGGGCTGCCGGTGGACGTGCCGGGCACCACCGTCAATCGCCTGTGCGGTTCGGGCATGGACGCCGTGGGCATCGCCGCCCGAGCCATCAAGTCCGGCGAGACCGGGCTGATGATCGCCGGTGGTGTCGAGAGCATGTCCCGCGCGCCCTTCGTGATGGGCAAGGCCGAATCGGCGTTTTCGCGTAACGCCGCGATTTTTGATACCACCATCGGCTGGCGCTTCATCAACCCGGCGATGAAGAAGCTCTACGAGACCCACTCCATGCCGCAGACCGCGGACAACGTGGCCGAGGAGTTTTCAGTCAATCGCGCCGACCAGGACGCCTTTGCGCTGCGCTCCCAGCAGCGCTGGGCCGCAGCCAACGAGGCCGGCCGCTTTGCCGACGAGATCGTGCCGGTGGAGATCCCCCGCAAGAAGGGCGACCCGATCGTTTTCGACACCGACGAGCATCCGCGCCCCGAGACCACCCTGGAGATGCTGGCCAAGCTGAAGGGCGTGAATGGCCCGGACATGACGGTGACCGCCGGCAACGCCTCGGGTGTGAATGACGGTGCGTGCGCGCTGCTGCTGGCCTCCGAGGCCGCTGCCGGCAAGTACGGCCTGACGCCGAAGGCCCGTGTGGTGGGCATGGCGACCGCCGGCCTGCTGCCGCGGATCATGGGCTTCGGCCCGGCGCCAGCGGTGAAAAAGGTGCTGGCCCAGACTGGCCTGACGCTGGATCGGATGGACGTGATCGAGCTTAACGAAGCCTTCGCCGCCCAGGCTCTGGCCGTGGTGCGCGACCTGGGCCTTGCGGACGACGAAGCGCGGGTCAATCCCAACGGCGGCGCCATCGCCATGGGCCACCCGCTCGGCGCCAGTGGCGCCCGGCTCGTCACCACCGCGATGTACGAACTCCACCGCCGTGGCGGCCGCTACGCCCTATGCACCATGTGCATCGGCGTGGGGCAGGGCATCGCCATGATTATCGAACGCGTCTGAGCTGTAACACCAAAGAGGAGACAAAACCATGAATAAAAGAACCACCCTGAAGACCCTGTTCGTCGGCACCGTGCTTGCCCTTGGCAGCTTTGCCGCGATTGCCAACGAGCCGATCAAGATCGGTTCGATCCTGTCCGTCACCGGCCCGGCCGCCTTCCTGGGCGACCCGGAGCTGAAGACCCTCCAGCTCTACGTGGAGGACATCAACAAGAAGGGCGGCGTCCTCGGCCGTCAGATCCAGCTCGTCCATTACGACGACGGCAGCGACGCCAACAAGGCCAACGGCTTTGCCAAGCGCCTGATCGACGACGACAAGGTGGACCTGATCGTCGGCGGCACCACCACCGGCTCCACCATGTCCACCGTGCCGCTGGTCGAACGGGCTGGCGTGCCCTTCATCTCGCTCGCCGGCGCCGTGGTGATCGTCGAGCCGGTCAAGAAGTTCGTCTTCAAGACCCCGCACACCGACCGCATGGCCGCCGAGAAGGTGTTCGAGGACATGAAGAAGCGCGGTATCAGCAAGGTGGCGCTGCTCTCCGAGACCAGCGGTTTTGGCCAGTCCGGCAAGAAGGAGACCGAGGCCGTCGCCGCCAAGTACGGCGTGACCCTGGTGGCCAGCGAGACCTACGGGCCGAAAGACACCGACATGAGCCCGCAGCTCACCAAGATCAAGAACACCGCCGGCGTGCAGGCCGTGTTCGTGTTCGGCCTGGGTCAGGGCCCGGCCATCGTCACCAAGAACTACAAGCAGCTTGGCATCTCGTTGCCGCTGTACCAGTCCCACGGCGTGGCCTCGGATGAGTTCCTGAAGCTCGCCGGCCCGGCCGCCGAAGGCGTGCGCCTGCCGTCCCCGGCCCAGCTGATCCCCGAGAAGCTGCCCGCCGGCGACCCGCAGAAGCCCGTCGTGACCGCCTACGACAAGGCCTACAAGGAGCGCTACAAGCAGGACGTGTCCACCTTCGGCGGCTACGCCTACGATGGCCTGATGATCGCCGTCGATGCCATCAAGCGCGCCGGCTCCACCGACAAGGCCAAGGTCCGTGACGCCATCGAAGCCACCAAGGGCTTCGTGGGCACCAGCGGCACCTTCAACATGTCGCCCACCGACCACATGGGCCTCGACCTGTCGGCCTTCCGCATGCTCGAAGTCAAGGGCGGCGACTGGACCATTTCCAAATAAGGCGATGCCCCAGGGCGGCGGCCGGCAGGCTGTCGCCCGGGGCGACGAGAAGAGCATGGCCAAGACCTACTCAACCCTGGAAATCGAACGCGCCGGACGCGTGGCGACGATCTGGATGAACCGTCCGGCGGTGTTCAACGCCTTCGACGAGGCGCTGATCGCCGACCTGCGGGAGGCGTGCCTCGAACTCGACGCCGACGCCAGCGTGCGCGTGGTGGTGCTGGGCGGCCGCGGGCGGCATTTTTCCGCCGGCGCCGACCTCAACTGGATGCGCCGTGCGTCCGGCTACAGCGAAGCCGAGAACCTCGACGACGCCCGCCGCTTCAGCGCCATGCTGCGCGGTCTGTCCGAGATGTCCAAGCCGACCATCGCCCGGGTGCAGGGCGCGGCCCTCGGCGGCGGCACCGGCCTCGCGGCGGCGTGCGACATGGCCATCGCGGCGTCCGACGCCAGTTTTTCGACGTCGGAAGTGAAGTTCGGAATCATCCCCGCGGTCATCAGCCCCTACGTGCTGCGCGCGGTTGGGCCGCGCCACGCGCTGCGCGTGTTCCAGAGCGCCGAGAAGATCGACGCCCAGCGGGCGCTCGCCATCGGGCTGGTGGGCGAGGTGGTGGCGCCGGACGACCTCGACGTCGCGGTGGCGAAGCTGGCCGAAGCCCTGGTCGGCGGCGCCCCCCAGGCCCAGAAGGCCGCCAAGGATCTGATTGCCGCGATCAATGCCCGCCCCATCGACGACGCGGTGAGCGAGGAAACCGCCCAGCGCATCGCCCGCCGGCGCGCCACCGACGAGGCCAAGGACGGCATCGCCGCCTTCCTCGAGAAGCGCACCCCGGCCTGGCTGCGCTGACCGCGTCAGCCCCCGACTAACCCTGCAGGAGAACACACATGTACACCCAAAGCTTCAGCGTGCCGGACAACGCCGGCCAGAAGACGGCGGCCAGGACCCCGTCCACCGAAGACCCGGAACTGATGGCCCGCTTCGACGCCCGCATCGACGCCGACGGCCGCATCGAACCCCAGGACTGGATGCCCGAGGCCTATCGCCGCACCCTGGTCCGCCAGATCAGCCAGCACGCCCACAGCGAGATCGTCGGCATGCTGCCCGAAGGCAACTGGATCTCCCGCGCGCCCAGCCTCAAGCGCAAGGCCATCCTGATCGCCAAGGTGCAGGACGAGGGCGGCCACGGCCTGTACCTCTATTCCGCTGCCGAAACGCTGGGCACCAGCCGCGGCGAGATGCTCGAAGGCCTGCACTCCGGCCGTGCCAAGTACAGCTCGATCTTCAACTACCCGACCCTCAACTGGGCCGATGTGGGCGTGATCGGCTGGCTGGTGGATGGCGCCGCGATCATGAACCAGATCCCCCTGTGCCGCTGCTCCTACGGCCCCTACGCCCGCGCGATGGTGCGCGTGTGCAAGGAGGAATCCTTCCACCAGCGCCAGGGCTACGAAGCCCTGCTGGTGATGATGAAGGGCACCGACGCGCAGAAGGCGATGGTGCAGGATGCGGTGAACCGCTGGTGGTGGAAGTGCCTCGCCATGTTTGGGCCGCCGGATGCCGACAGCCCCAACAGCGCGCAGGGCATGCGCTGGGGCATCAAGCGCATCAGCAACGACGACCTGCGCCAGAAGTTCATCGACGCTACCGTGCCCCAGGCCCAGGTGCTCGGCGTCACGCTGCCGGACCCGGATCTCAAGTGGAACGAGGAACGTCAGCACCACGACTACGGCCAGATCGACTGGCAGGAGTTCTGGGACACCGTTGAAGGCAACGGCCCCTGCAACAAGGAACGCCTGTCCACCCGGGTCAAGGCCCACAACGACGGCCAGTGGGTTCGCGACGCGGCCCTGGCCTACGCCCGCAAACATCAAGAACGCGCAACGAAGGAGGCAGCATGAGCACGCCCGCATTGAAGGAATGGCCCCTCTGGGAAGTTTTCGTCCGCAGCAAGCAGGGCCTCGAGCACAAGCACTGCGGCAGCCTGCACGCCGCCGACGCGTCCCAGGCGCTGCACATGGCGCGTGACGTGTACACCCGCCGCCAGGAAGGCGTGAGCATCTGGGTCGTGCCGTCCGCGTCGATCGTCGCCAGCAACCCGGATGACAAGGGTGAGCTGTTCGACCCGGCGGCCGACAAGATCTACCGCCACCCGACCTTCTACGAGATCCCGGAAGAAGTGGGGCACATGTGATGAGCACCATTGCCGACTACTTGTTGCACCTGGCCGACAACGCCGTGGTGCTGGGCCAGCGCAACGCCGAATGGTGCGGCCACGGCCCGATCCTCGAGGAAGACCTGGCCCTCGCCAACGTCAGCCTCGACCTGATCGGTCAGGCGCGGCTGCTCTACCAGCGCGCCGCGACGCTGCTGGGCGGCGATGCCACCGAAGACAGCCTGGCCTATTTCCGCGATGCGGCCGAGTTCCGCAACTACACGCTGCTGGAGCTGCCGCACCACGGCCCGCTGGTGGGCTATGCGGCGTCGGATCGCGATTACGCCACCACCATCGTGCGCAACTTTCTGTACTCCGCGCTGATGGTGCAGCTGTGGGACGGGCTCACGAAGTCGGCCGACAGCGAGCTGGCCGCCATCGCCGCCAAGTCGCTGAAGGAAGCCAGCTACCACCTGCATCACGCCCGCGACTGGCTGGTGCGACTGGGCGACGGCACCGACGAATCCCACGCACGGGTGCAGGCCGCGGTCGATCACCTGATGCCCTACACCGAGGAGTTCTGGACGGTCAGCCCGGCTGAAGCCGCCGCGGCGGCCGCTGGAGTGGGCGTGGATGTGCGCCTGCTTCGCGCCGGCTGGGACGCGCTGGTGGATGACGCCTTCGCGGAAGCCACTGTGACCCGCCCGAATTTCCGTGGGTATGTCACCGAGGGCAAGGTGGGCGTGCATTCCGAGCACCTGGGCTTTCTGCTCACCGAGATGCAGAGCCTCGCCCGCGCCCATCCGGGTGCCACGTGGTGACGCCCGTGAGTGCTGCCGCCAGGCCGCCCGAAGGCGGCGCTCACCCTCCCTCGGGGAGGTGGTCACGCAGTGACCGGAGGGTCGGCCCATGAGCGCGACGCCTATGCCAGCGCAGGCCCCGGATGACCTGGTCGACCGGGTGCTCACCGCCCTCGACAGCCTCACCGATCCGGAGATCCCGGTCGTCACCCTGCGCGAGCTGGGCATCCTGCGCGACGTGCGGATGACGGACGACGGCCTGGAGGTGGTCATCACGCCCACCTACAGCGGCTGCCCGGCGATGGGGCAGATCGAGGACGACGTGCGCGCCACCCTCGCCGGCATCGGCATCGCCGCGCGGGTGGTCACCCGCCTGTCGCCGGCCTGGACCACCGACTGGATGAGCGAGGCCGCCAAGGAAAAGCTGCGCGCCTACGGCATTGCGCCGCCCCACCGCCTGCCCGCGCAGGAGGTGGGCGTGGTGCGCTTCATGCGCAAGCCCGCCGCCGAAACCGTGACCTGCCCCCAGTGCGGCTCCGCCAACACCACGCTCACGTCCCAGTTCGGCTCCACCGCCTGCAAGGCGCTGTACCGCTGCCTCGACTGCCGCGAGCCGTTCGACTATTTCAAACCGTATTGATGAGGCAGGGAGGCGTGAGGAGAAAGGAGTGAGGAGACCTTTATCGACCCTGGTGCGCTGGCAATCGCGCGCGCACCGGCGTTCAACCCGGGCTCCTCAGTCCTCACCTCTATCTCTTCCCCGCTCCGAAGGAGCCCCGACATGTCTGCCCACCGTTTCCACGACCTCACCGTCAAGCGCGTCAGCCCCGAAGCGGCTGGCGCGGTGGCGATCACCTTTGCCATCCCCGACGACGCCCGCGAGCGTTTCGCCTTCGAGCCGGGCCAGTTCCTGACCTTGCGCGCCACCATCGACGGCCAGGACGTGCGCCGCAGCTATTCCATCAGCTGCCCGCGCAGCCGCCTCGCCAAGGCCGGCGAGCTGGAAGTCGGCATCCGCCCCGTGGACGGCGGCGTGTTCTCCAACTGGGCCGCGCAGGCGGTCAAGGCCGGCGACACGATCCAGGTGATGCCGCCAGACGGCCGTTTCACGGTAAAGAAGCAGCGTGCGATACATCGGGTCGGCTTTGCGGCCGGTTCCGGTATCACGCCGATCCTCTCCATCGCCGCCACCACGCTGGAAGAACAACCCGACTCCAAGTTCACCCTGGTGTACGGCAATCGCCGCATGTCCTCGGTGATGTTCAACGAGGCGCTGCAGGATCTGAAGGACCGCTACCGCGACCGCCTGACGCTCATCCACATCCTGTCGCGCCAGGCGCAGGAAGTGGACCTGCTCCAGGGCCGCATCGACGCCGACAAGGTGAAGTCGGTGGTGGCCTCGCTGCTGCCGGCGGCGAGCATGGACGAAGTGTTCATCTGCGGCCCCGAGGCGATGATCGACGCCACCCAGCAGGCGCTGCTGGATGTGGGCGTGCGCCCCGACCGCATCTACACCGAGCGCTTCACCGCCAACACCCCGCTGCCCGCCGGCAAGGTGCCCACCGGCCCGCGTGACGCGGCGGGCGAGGCGGCCAAGTCGGTGGCGCTCACCGTCATCCTCGACGGCAAGGAGCATGAGATGGCGATGGCGCCCCACGAGCACGTGCTCGACGTGGCCCTCAACGCCGGGCTGGATCTGCCCTTCTCGTGCAAGGCCGGCGTGTGCTGCACCTGCCGCGCCAAGGTGATGGAAGGCAGCGTCGAGATGGACAAGAACTTCACGCTGGAAGCCGCCGAGATGGACCAGGGCTTCGTGCTCAGCTGCCAGGCCCGGCCGACCAGCGGGCGTTTGCTGGTGAGTTTCGACGAGCGCTGATACGCGCTGCGGAGGAAAAAACGGCCCGGTTTCCGCCGGGCCGTTTTGCCTTGTGCGTGCTCAGTGTTCGACCCGGAAGCGGTCCACCGCCTCCGACATGCGCCGCGACAGGCGGGCGAGGGTGCTCGCCGCGTCGAGTGCTTCCCGGGCGGCGGCGTCGTTCTGGCCGGAGATCTGGCTGATGCGCGCCACCTCGTCGCCGATTCCGGTGCTGGCCGCGGCCTGCTGGCGCAGGCTGGCCGACATCTCGGCGGCGATGGTCGCCACCTCGATTGCGCCGGCCTCGATGTCGCTCATGGTGCGGCCGGACGCCTCAACCTTGACCACCCCGGCCGCAACCTGCTCGCGGGTGGACGCCATGCCCATGATCGCGTCGTCGGTGCCGGTCTGGATGGATTCGACCACGCGGGTGATCTCCTGGGTGGAGGCGGCGGTGCGTTCGGCCAGCTTGCGGACTTCATCCGCGACCACCGCAAAGCCACGCCCCTGCTCGCCGGCCCGCGCCGCCTCGATGGCGGCGTTGAGGGCCAGCAGGTTGGTCTGATCGGCGACTTCGCGGATCACGCTCACCACCGTGGAGATGTGCTGGGAGGCTTCACCCAGTTGCTGGATACGTTCGGCTGCGGTCGATACGGCGTTTTCAATGCTGGCCATCTGGGCGATCACCTCACGGGTGGCGTCCTGACCGCGGGCTGCCTGCTGGCGGGTCTCACGGGTGTGGGCATCGGCGCTGCGGGCGTTATCGCTGACCTGCTTGATGCTCGCCGCCATCTCGCCGACGCCGTTGGCCATCGCGTGGGCGGCATCGTTCTGGGTTGCGGCGGCGCCGGCCAGCGCTTCGGATGTGCGGGAGAGGGTGGCCGCGGTGTCTTCGATCTCGGCGGCCTGCTGGCGCAGTTCGGCGATCAGCGCACCCACATCGCGGGCGGTGGCGTCGATGCTGTCGGAGATGATGTGCAGCTCGTTGCGGCTGCCCTGCTCGTGGGGTTCGTGGCGGATGCGGGCCTGCAGGTCGCCGGCCCCGATGCGCTTGAGCACCTCGACGATGGACTTCACCGGACGCATCTGCTGGGTGATGAAGGCGTACAGGAGCAGGGACAGCACCAGCGCCGCCACCGATGCGGCGATCAGGATGATGTTGCGCAGCGCGGCACTTTCGGCGGTGAAGTCTTCCATGTATCCGCCGCCGGCGACCACCAGCCCACCGAGGCTGTCGGTGTGTTCGTAGTAAGCGATCTTGGTCCGGGATGTGCCGTCCTGGTCCTTCCAGGGGTAGGTGATGCTGCCGGCGCTGCCGGTGAGCATCCGTTCGAGCGGCTGGCCGCCGTCTGCGTCGCGGATTTCGGTGGCGCTCTTGCCCGCCAGCACCGGGTGAAAGATCATCAGACTCTTCTCGGTGCCTTTGGCACGCACCAGAAAGGCATAGCCGCTGTTGCCGAACTTGAGGGATTCAAGCGCGGTCTTCAGGCTGCCGAAGGCGCCGGTGAGGTCAAAGCCGACAAACAGCGCACCCACGACGTTGCCGTCCTTGTCGCGGGCCGGAGTGTATTTGGTCATGTACTGATGGCCAAAGAGCTTGGCGACTCCCAGATAGGTTTCCCCCGCGATCAACCTGGCCTTGGCCGGATGATCTGCCGCCAGCGCCGTGCCGATCGCCCGTTCGCCGGCTTCGTTCTTGAGCGATGTGCTGATGCGCACGAAGTCGTCGCCCTTGCGGACGAATACGGTGGCGACGCCCCCTGCGCTGCGTGCAAATTCATCCACCTTGCTGAAATCGAGGTTCACCGGCCGCCCTTGATACTCGAGCGTCGGTGTGTCGACTGCCCCAACCGGCATCGTGCGTTCGGGACGCAGCGTGAAGGGCTCGGGAAAGTGCGAAAGGAATATGGAAGAGACCTTGTCGGTCAGACCGACGCTGATCTCGTGGGTGGTGTCGACCAGCTGACGCAGGCCGTGGATATGGCCCTTTACTTCCCGTTCGGCGTGCTCCAGCCCGAGCCGGTAGGTGTAGGACGAAACGAACAAGGCCAGCCCGAGAATGACCAGACCGCCGAGCAGGATGGATGCGCCGACAAACTGGTGGCTCAGAGACATCCGGTTGACCGCTTTCATCGTATTCCCCTGCACCTGGACGGGCGCGCCAAAGATATAACTAAAGTAATAGTCTTTCCTGCATCGGAAAATTGGCTGAAATCTTTAGTTGACGCGCGTCTTCAGGTAACGACGGATGTGACGGATTTCTTCGTTTGGACGATTGCCGGGCCTGTACGTGATTCTGATTCGCATATGCATTCCGATCTGGATGCGCCGGGTGTTTTAAACATCTGGCCTAAAGTTGCGCGGATCGGTTCCGATAAGCCGGCTGTTCGGTTTGTGCGCAGCAGCATGCGGGATTGCTCACGATGTGATCGTGTCGAAGAACACGTTACCCACGATGCGGCCGCGATATGCCCTGCAGATCGCCTTCCCGGAAGGAAGGCTTACTTGCAGAATCAATCAGGGAGTCCGATCCATGTGGAGCAAAACCCTCATCGCGGGTGCGACTGCGGTCGCGTGCGCGTTGCCGGCTCAGGCCTAGGAGCCGTCAGCCTGGAAGATCTCGGGTTTCGGCACGGCTGCCGCAACCTATTTCACCCGTTCGGACGCCGATTCCACGGGCGCCCTGGTTTCCGTGCCGGACGGCGCCGGGCGCACCAAGGCGCTGAGCTTCGAACCGGACAGCAAGGCGGGCATCCAGGCTCGTTACACGCCGGTCGACCGGCTTGAACTCACTGTCCAGGCGATCACCAAGCACACCGCCAAGGACAACTGGACGCCGAGCATCGAGTGGGCAAACGTCAAGTACACCTTCAACGAGCATGCCGCGATACGGATTGGCCGGATCGGGCATCCGTTCTTCATGATTTCCGATTATCGGCAGGTGAACTACACCAACACCGCCCTGCGGCCGTCGGTGGAGGTCTATAACCAGGTGCCGGTGTCGGCGTCGGATGTCGTCGAGGGCTTGTTCCGTGTGGAGGTGGGGGGAGGGCAGCTGGGGCTGCGCGCCGGTATCGGCCGTGTGGATGCGGACGCCACGCCGACCTTGTCCGCCGAGCGCGATCACGATCTCATCAAGATCCGCGACATGGGCTTCCTCAATCTGACCTACGACATCGGCTCACTCACCGTGCGGGCCGGGTACACACAGGGCTCGATCACCTACGATGCACTGGGCGCGCAGCGGCGTATTTTCGATCCGCTTGCTTCGATCCCCGCAGCAGCAGCAGCGTCGGTTCGCGACCGCTACGAAATCAGCAATGCCCGCTCGTCATTCTCGGGGATCGGCGCGGTGTATGACCCGGGCGATTACATCCTGAGCGGCGAGTACGTGATGCTGCGCTCCGAGAAGGGCTACAACAACGCCGACGCATGGACAGCCCTGGCAGGCTATCGTATCGGGCAGGTGACGCCCTACGTGAGCTACGGGATCGCCAGGGTGCGTGATCGTATCCGGGTGACCGAAGTGGCGTCGGAGCTGACCCCGGTAGTGGGTGCGGTGAACGCCGCCCGCTTCCAGGCGGGCCTGCAGGCCTACGCGGATGCATCCCTCCACGACCAGAGCACGGTCAGCCTCGGCGCCCGCTGGGACTTCCGCAAGAACATGGCCCTCAAGGCCCAGTTCGACCACATCAACGTCAAATCGCCGAGCCCCAGTGGGTTCCTGCGCAACACCTCGAGCACCTATCCGGGTGCGTCCGGCGGCAATGCCTTCGCGGTTGCGCTCGATTTCATCTTTTGAGGAGACGTTGATGAAAGCATGTACTTATCTTTTGTGGGGCGTGCTCCTCGCCCTGGCTGGCAGCGCCCAGGCCCAGGTCGTGATCGTGAACGCCCAGAGCCCTGCCACCTCGCTCACCAAAGCCCAGGCGGAGCAGATATTCATGGGCAAGAGCACTTCGATGCCCGGTGGCGGTGCGGCGGTGCCCGTGGATAACGCGGCGCTGCGGGACACCTTTTACAAGAACCTCACCGGAAAATCCGGTGAGCAGGTCAAGGCGCATTGGGCCAAGCTCGAATTTACCGGCATGGGCAAGGCGCCGGCCGAACTCGCGGGCGGCAAGGCGGTGTCCGACCAGGTGGCAAAGAACCCGTCCGGCGTCGGCTATGTGGATAAGGCGGATGTGGGGGCGGGCGTGAAGGCCGTCCTGACGCTACCGTAACGCGCCACACGGCGCCAACGGGATGGCCCCGGTAAGGCCGTCTCGCCGAACATCCGGGGTCGCCATGACTGGTGTCGCCCGCAGTAGACGGAATCATCATGAGCATTGGAAAACGTCTCGCTGTTCTCGTCATCGCTGCCATGCTGGGGCTGGTGGGGACAGGCATCTTCGGTGCGGTGAAGCTCTATGGCCTGCAGGCCACCTTCCATGACGTGTCGGGGCGGGTGCTCCCGATGATGCGCGGGATGAGCGCGGTGTCGGACAACTTCCGCGAAACCCGCGCGCTGCTGCTGGCCCTGCTGCTCGAGGAGGATGAGGACATCCGCAAGGGCTTCGCCAAGCGCGTTGCCGACTCTGTCGAGCGGATGCGTGGCGGTATCGAAGCCATGCGCCAGATACCGGAAGCCGAATCCCTGGCGCATGCCCTGCAAGGGGCGGCCGACCCTTACGTGGCGGCTGTTTCGGAAACGGTGAAGTCGGCCGACCGCAAGGATGCCGCCCAGGTCTTGCTGTACACCAAGGTGATGCCGGCCGAGAAGACCCTGAATGGTTTGCTTGCCACGAATAGCGAGCAGATGCAGGCCCGCGAGAAGGCGATGGAGGCCGACGCCGAAGCCGAGACCGTCCGCGCGGCGACAGTCTTCGTGATGGTGGTGGCCTCCAGTTTCGTGGTGCTGGGCCTGCTCGGACTGTTTGTGTATCGCTCGGTGATGCGCCCGCTCAATGCCCTGGAGGGCGCCCTGACCCGCGTTGCCACCGACATGGATTTCACCACTCGCGTGCCGGTTACCCACAACGACGAGATAGGCAAGATCGTGGCGGCGTTCAACCACCTGCTGATCACGGTGCAAGCCAGTTTGAAGGAAGTCTCGGCGTCCACGGCCACCCTCAGCAAGGCAACAACCCGGTTGCGCGACGCCTCCCGCGAGATGGAGCGCGTCTCGACGCAGACCCGCGATGCATCCATCTCGGTGAATACGTCGGTGACGACGGTGAGCGACAGCATCACCCAGGTTGCAAGCCAGACCGAACAGGCCGAGCGACTCGCCCAGGAATCCGGCACCCGGGCCGACCGGGGTGGCCAGACCATCCGCATCACCATCGACCAGATCCGCAACATCTCCGAGATCGTTCACTCCGCGGCCACCGACATCAACACCCTGCGCGGCCAGGTGGATAGCATTTCTTCGGTGGTGGGTGTGATCCGCGAAGTGGCCGATCAGACCAACCTGCTGGCGCTCAATGCCGCCATCGAGGCCGCCCGGGCCGGTGAGGCAGGGCGCGGCTTTGCGGTGGTTGCAGATGAAGTGCGCAAGCTGGCCGAGCGCACTGCGGTGTCTACCGGGCAGATCTCGGCCTTGATCGGCGAAGTGCAGCAGAGCACCGGCGTTGCGGTCGGCACCATGCAGTCGGTCGTGCAGCAGGTGGAACAGGGCGTGGATACCGCCAGCGCCGCCATCGATGCCCTCGGTGCGATCAGCAGCAGCTCGGCCCAGGTGAGTTCGATCGTGTCGTTGATCGCCGGAAGCGTGCGCGAGCAGAAGATGGCCACCGAACTCATCTCCGAAGAGTTTGCCGGCCTTGCCCGTAACTCGGGAGAGATCTCCGAGGCCACGGCCCTCAGCACCCACGGCACCCAGGAACTCGACGTGCTGGCCAAGCGCCTTTACGACACGCTACGCCGTTACCGTATCGAGTGACATCGGCAGCATCACGCAGCCGACGAAAGGGGCCGCACGGGCCCCTTTCTACTTTCAACGGCCCATAACGGGCGAGGCCGTTTCAGCGATTGGGGCGATAGCTCGCCAGCCAGTGGGCGTAGGGCGCCGGTAATACCCACGAGGGCTTGTCCTCGCCCAGCTGCAGCGCCGCCTCATAGGGCCAGTGGGGGTTGGCAAGATGGGCGCGGCCAACCATCACCAGATCCATCTGTCCGTCGGCTACCACTCGATTGGCCGTCGTCGGTGCGTCGATGCCCCACGCCGCGGCCACCGGCAGCCCGCTTTCGCGCTTGATGCGCTCGGCAATCGGCGCAAGGAAGGCCGGGCCCCACGGAACCTGGGCGTTTGGGGTCGAGAAACCGACGCTCACGCTCAGGAGGTCCAACCCGGTTTCACGGAAATCTTGGGCGAGCTGAATGGATTCGGCCAGCGTTTCCTCGTCGCGGCCGTCGTACTCGATCACTCCGAAACGGGCGGTGAGCGGCAGGTTTTCCGGCCATTCGGCGCGCACTGCGGCCAGGGTTTCAAGCAGGAAGCGGCTGCGCCCGGCATAGCCGCTGCCGTAACCGTCGGTTCGCTGGTTGGCATGCACAGAGAAGAAGCTCTGGGCCAGATAGCCGTGGGCGAAATGCAGTTCCAGCCATTCGAAGCCGGCATCCCGGGCGCGGCGCGCAGCGGCCACGAAATCGCGTCGAACGCGGGCGATGTCGTCCACCGACATGGCTTTCGGCACCCGCGGCAGGTGCGCGCCAAAGGCGACGGCCGACGGGGCGATGGGTGTCCAGGCGCGTGGGTCGCTTTCAGGAATGTGGTCGTCGCCCTGCCACGGCAGGTTGGCGCTGGCCTTGCGCCCGGCATGACCGATCTGGATGCCCGGCACTGCGCCGGCGACCTTGATGGACGCCGCGATGCTCGCCAGCCCAGCCGCCTGCTCGTCGTTCCACAAACCCAGGCAGCCGGGTGTGATGCGACCTTCCGGTGCCACTGCGGTGGCTTCCACGATCACCAGCCCGGCGCCGCCCCGGGCGAGGCTGGCGTAGTGGTGCTGGTGCCAGTCGTTGGTCTGGCCATCCACGGCGCTGTATTGGCACATGGGCGGAACAGCGATGCGGTTGCGCAGGGTGACGCCCTTCAGCGTGAAGGGGGAAAAGAGAGCAGACATGAAAGTGGATCTCCAGGAGGTGTGGACGACGTGCCGTGACCCAGTGCGGGGGCCGGTTACATCGGGCGTGGGTTGCGTCGGCGCTGCGGTGGGGCGATGGCGCGATTCGCTTTGATCGCCCGTTGCGCAAGTGGTTCGGCTGGTGTCGGCTTCCGAGCGGAGATCAGGATGCCGTCGAGTGCCGCAAGACTTCAAGACGCGACGCCGGAAAGCAGCAAGGCCCGGGAAACCGGGCCTTGCGGGGAGCGATCGGCGGTCGAGCTGTTTTCGGCCAATAGTTTCTTGAAACCAATTTAAATCAACTGTTTGCTAACTGATTTCAATGCTCAGAATGCATTCGCTCACATTTTACGCCAAGGCCCTTGTTGTACAAGTAATTGTTTGAATGGAATTTCAAACTACTATTGTTTTTCGACGGAACATGCTTGCCTGCGCCGAGACAAGGTTAACCGAGCCGACAAGAAAGCCACTTGTGCTGCACGATCAAGCACCGCCCTCCCTCCTGGAGCGCTATCGAAGCGACGCTGCCGAGCCGCGGCCGGTCGTTGACATCATCGTCAAAACTGACGATGATTCACTTCATGAACTATCCAGGCGGAAAAGGTAAGTGTTACCAGCGGCTGATCAATCTGATGCCGCCACACACGACCTACATCGAAACGCATCTGGGAGGCGGCGCAGTATTGCGGCATAAGCTGCCAGCGCAGCACAACATTGGAATTGACGCGGACGCGTTGGTCATCGAGCAGTGGCGGCGCCTTCATCCTGACCTCTGCACGCTCGTACATGGGGATGCGGTTTCGTTCCTTGAGAACTACCCCTTTACGGGGGAGGAACTTGTCTACGCCGACCCGCCCTACCTTCCGTCCGTGCGTCGCCGAGCCAAGATCTATCGTCACGAGTACAGTGACTCGGATCATGAGCGGCTGCTTGAGGTGCTCACGGCACTGCCTTGCAAGGTCATGCTTTCCGGCTACGACAGCCTGAAGTACCGCAAGCATCTTGCCGGGTGGCGCATGGTGACCTTTCCTGCAAAGACGCACGTGGATGTCCGGACTGAGTGCGTCTGGATGAATTTCGCGCCCGCTACCGCGTTGCACGATGGCGCTCATCTGGGTAACTCATTTCGCGAACGACAGACCATAAAGCGCCGCCATGAGCGCACGCTTGAACGCTTTGAACGGATGGATCCTGTAGAACGCCACCACTTGCTGCAGCTACTCAATAAACATTTCGGTGGCACGCAGGCGGACGTGAGCCAGTCTGCAGCAGGACTCGCTGGGGCACCCCCTTTACAGGGTGAATCTGCCAGCAAGGGACTCGGAACGAAAACGCAACTCTGCGTGGCGAAGGCGCAGCTCTGCGTATAAAATACACAAGAGTGGGTATTGGAGGCACAGGTGAGCAGTCGATCTTTGACCATGGCCGACCTATTGGCGATCAGCGGGTACACGCGCGACCAAATGCGCGGCCTGCTGGATGCCATGCCTGCCTACGCCGACCGCAACACCCAGGTGCGAGTCGCAAAGCGATACACCGCACAGGATTTGCTGGTGGTGAGGGTCTGTACCCAACTGGAGACCCGGTACGGTCTGCAGCGCAGTACCGTAGCGAGCTTTTCGAGCGCCGTGCGTGCCGTGCTTTCCGGACCACGGCCAGTCTCCGCGACCGCCTGCTTGCTGCTGACCTTCGAACCAGTCGATGTGCGGTACGTCGAGGTGACCGAACGTATCACGGAGGGGCTGCTGGTCCCGCTGGAGCCCATTTTTCAGGCGGTGGACGAGTACCTGTTGCCCGGGCTTGCGAAGCTCGATTGGGGACAACGTGAATTGAGTTTCGTCCCGCAGGTGATCGGCTCTGCCAAGCCTGCACATAACGCTGCACTGGCAACCGCGCCGGATTCAGCCAAGATAGATGATCTTCAACGGACAAGGAGGGCGCCATGAGCTACAACGCAAACGTCCTCAAAACGTCCTTGACCCACCTTGGGTACCGTGACGCTGACGTCCTCTCCGGATTCCGATTCGCGGCGGTGGATCTGCCGGAGCGCCCTATACGGGAGGTTGATGCGGCCGCATTCTGGGATGGACCTGCATCGTACCGAACGGCGGCGCTAGGCGTCGTTCGCACCACCGCGAATGAAACCGCGCGAGAGACCGTTGAGGCCACGCGCAGCCTGGGTGCGCCATTCCTCGTCGTCATCGAGGGCGACGAGGCCTCGATATGGACCTACACGGCAACGGGGGCCACTCAATTCGGTCGTGCCCCTGCGGCCGATTGGCAGTCGCTGCTCGCGGATCGCGCGAAATTCGGCCCCGGGCCGATACGCCAGCTCAAAGCCCTTCAGGTTCGCGACGACACCCCGGGTACGGGGCTGTTGTTTGACCCCCGCATCCTGTACGCCATTCAAGCCGATACGCAACTGGCGCTGGACGACATGCTGACGCAGTTTCTCTCGTATTTCGATGAGAGGACGGTCGCTGTAGGCCAGCTTTCGTTAAAGACGCACTACGCGGTACTGTTCCCGCTTGTTTTCCGACTGTTGGCTGGCAAGATCCTGATCGACAGAGAGGATGGCCAAGTGGCGTCCGTGGATGCGGACGATCCGCTTCAAGTCGTGGCGACGGTGGAGTCGTTGTACTCGTTGCCAGCTCTGCGGCTTCAATGGACAAAGACCCGTGTAGCGCAGATCACTGCCGCATGGCAGGCTCTACGTCATGGCTTGTATGTGCGCAACGTGGCTGCGGACGATCTGGCATTCGTCTACGAGAACACGCTGATCACGCCAGAAACGCGCAAGGCGTTCGGTACGCACAGTACGCCCTACAGCGCCGCGGACTATGTGATCCGATCGCTGCGGCTACCTGAGGGCAATGCTGCCACGCAACTGCGAATCTACGAGCCCTTTGCCGGGGCCTGCGTCTTCCTGACCGCGGCCTTGCGCAGGTTCAAGGAACTGTTTCCCCAGTCCTGGACTGTCCCCACGGTGCATCAGCATCTCGTAACCCACTTCGTGGCGAGCGAGATTGATCCATTTGCCTGCGAGATTGCCCGTCTTGCGCTCATCCTGGCGGACTACCCGAATCACAACGGCTGGCGCATCTCCCACGAGGACTTGTTCGAAGCGGGTCTCCTTGCCGAGCGCGTCAGCCAATGCGACGTGTTGCTCTGCAACCCGCCGTTTGAAGATTTCGAAGTGTCGGTCGCAGGGCTGTCCGTCCACAAGCCGGTGGTGCTGCTCGATGCCATCGTGAAGACCCCGCCATCGTTCGTGGGGGTGGTGATGCCCAGCGGCTTTTCTTCGCACAAAGTCTATCGCCAGCACATCCAGCGCATTTGCGAGATCTACGCTGACGTCGAGGTGATGCAACTGCCTGAAGGTGTGTTCCGCCATGCCTCGATCGGCGCCGAGGTTCTGATCGCGCAATGTCGGCGCGAAGAAGGCGAACGGCACGAAAACCTCCGTAGCGAAACGACCCTGCGCAAGAGCATCGTGCGGCGTGCCGACTGGCCCCGCTTTACCCAGAGCTTGCAGACATCCAGCAGCGATATCGTGCAGGCAGATCCCCGCGTAGCGCCGGGGTTGGTGGCGCTACGCCCGCTTCGGCATGTCTGGGATTACCTTGCCGAATCACCCGTGCTCGAAAGCGTCGCGGAAATGCACCGCGGACTGGAATGGAGGTCAGACCAGAGCGAAGCCAGTCAGGAGACGGCTGCACCAGGTTTTGAGCCAGGATTACATCGTTCACGGGACTCGCTGGCACAGTTTGAGGTGAAGCAGGCGGTCTATCTTGACGCTCGCCCAGCGAACCTCCGTGGAGGGGCAATCAAATATCCTTGGGCATCCCCAAAGATTATTGCCAATGCAATCCGAACGTCTCGTGGTCCGTGGCGCCTGGCGGCGACCATGGATACGGCAGGTCTGCTGGTGTCACAACAGTTCTATGGCATCTGGTTGCGGGAGTCACCCGAGGCATCGTTGAGCCTGATCGAATTGTGTGCGATCTTGAATTCGCCTGTGGCGAACGCCTTCAGCTTTGCACACGATGAGCAGAAGCACCTTCGCAAGGAGACGCTGCAGAAGCTGCCGCTTCCGTCGGTTCGAATCTCGCGGGAGATGGAGAGTCTCGTTGGCCAGTACGTGTCGGCTTGCCGCGGTGACGACGGCCCATTGTTTTCCTCGTGTTCCAAGTCCGCTCATGAGCTTCTCTTGGAGATAGATGCTCTTGTGCTAAAGGCGTATGATCTGCCACCGAAGCTGGAGCGTGAGCTACTGCGCTTCATGGGGGAAGGCCAACGTCCGAGCCGTGTCGCTTTCAGCGGCTACCCAGGAACGGCGAGCGACGACGCCGCGATCTCCCTGCACAAACGGCTGGTCATGAACAATGCGGAGATCAGAGCCGCTTGGCGCCTACTGGCTGAGCCGCTTCCAACGAGCGTGGCTGACGTTTTCGACTTGGCTTGAAATATCGTTCATGTTCCTTCTCGACACCAATGTCCTGTCTGCCTTATTGAACGAAGACAGTCCGGCGCACACCAAGGCGATTGCCTTTAAGGAACAGCATGCTGGGCAAGAACAGAGACTCTTCATCTGCGTGATCTCCCTGGCCGAGATGATGTTCGGTGTGAGCCTGTACGAAGGGCGTACGCCCAAGCCCGACGCGGCTGCGCTGAACACACTGCATCGACGAATGCAGCTTGCCGCCGAGATTTCGGAGCCCTTGGAGGTCACCCGCCACGTCGCAGTCGAGCAAGGCAAACTGCGTTCCAAGTGGGCATGGCGGGTTGCGCCACGTAAAGCCGCGCAGCTCAAGCTCAAAGGGACGCCGCCAGAGTGCTGGAGTGACGAATGGCCAGCCAGGACGCTTCAGATTACAGAAAACGATATCTGGATCGCCGCGATGGCGCTGACTCACGATCTGACCTTGGTCACCTGTGACAAGGACTTTGACAAGCTCGCCGATGCGGACTCAACCCTGAGAGTCACGCGCCTTTAGCGTTGCAACATCACCTAGACGAGGTTTGCTGTAGGTCGTATGCAGCGGGGCCAGTTTGGTCAACCGCGGGTGCGAGCAGATTCGGAGCCTGTCTCCTCAACCAATCACGGTCATGCCGCGCTAGCCAAGCCAACCCATTCCCTGACACAGATCTCAATGCCTTCATCGACGCTCCCCGGTGTTCTTCGAACAACATGCAGGCCCGCTCTCTGTGTGCGTCACGCAGCCTCTCGAATCTTCGTTGCTTCCAGAGATTCCGCAACTCAAGGTTGGCTGCCGCGAACGCCCGAACCAAGCCTTTCTTCACCCCCACCTGGTCGGCGATTGTTTGATAGTCATCGCCTGCTTGAAGCATCGCTGTGATGCGAGCCCGCTTCTCGTCGTTGAGGACCCGGGGCCGTCGCTCGTACGCCGCTCCGGCAGCGTCCAGCCAGCGGCATGCTTGCGAAACGGGCAAATCCAACAGGGTGGCGGCCTGGCTAACCGAATAGTGCTCAGACTCGACCAGATAGCGAAGCTGGCCGCGCAACTCCCCCGACAGCATCGAGACTTCATCGCTCAAGTCCGCGCGATCGGTAGCCCGATAGGTATCCAGGAACGCATCGACCGACTGGAAAAGAAATGCGATCAGCGTCGCGTGCTTTGAAGGGTGGTGTAGTCCCCGCAGGTGCCGAGTAAGCAAACCGATCACCCCACCGCTATTGGCGTCCGCATCCGTCAGAAAGCTGAAGCCGGGGATGATGGCCAGGCGGCCGAACGTATGCTGGAAGTTCTTCAGCATTGTGGCGAGACGCAATGTTCCATCCAGCGCGATCCATCCCCGTTCCTTTGCGCCGATTCGATAAGTCAGTCTCAGCCGATCTTCCTCGAACATCAGGGGCGTACCGGCAAGCGACGCACTGATGGAAGCAATCGCCAAGAGAAGGTCAATCGGCGTTGATCGGGTATCCCACGTGTCCGCCCACTCACGTGCCTTGTGGTCCTCCGGAAGCGTCCAGTGACGTAGATCTCTCGGCTGGTACGCCTTGATTAACGAGCGCAGAGGAATGCCGTGTTTGCGGCATATCCATACGGATGGCCACTGATGTTCCAGAATCCATCGAGAATGACCGCTGTCTTTGATGTCTTGCTGCGCGCAGGCAGGGCACGCCTTCAATGGATGGGCGGCGCCGACACGGCTCGCCATCAATCCCAGAATATGCTTGGGGTTGCCTGAGTGAATGCCGGTTACCGCTTCCAAAGCCCGTCGATATGCGTTGGATGAAGCAAAAGGCGCATAGTAGCCCAGCAACGTCCTTGCTAAAGCCAGTGCCTCAGGTTTTCCAAGTGCATCGTGAGTGCGTTGGCAAAACACATTCAGCTGCGTCGGGAAGTCATGTTTTAATCCTGGGGTACCCCTTCCAAACAGTTGTATGCAAGAATCTGTTGCGATGCCGTTTCCGCTGAGTCGGTGATAGCGCGCACACCAACTGTAAAGGGTCTCGGAGCCTACAAAAGCTGGGAGATAAGTAGGTAGGTGTTCGAGAAGATCCCTGTCAGGGGGCATGGGCTTTACAGGGTTTGTTCATCGGGCAATGCGGTACTGGGGAATGTTGGCGCAACATAGGCGACTCTCTTCCCGGTTTTGACATAGTGGCGCCCCGTCTTCTTGTACACCTTGTCTGGGCAAGGTCCACTCCAGTCACGGTAAATTCCCTTGGCCTCCAAATGGGAGATAAAGGGCAAGGCGACAACGACGTTGATCGAAGTTAGATAGTGATAAACGTCGTTTGCGCGATGATGTTCCAGGCCTGAATATTCCGTGATCGCAGAACGGGGCACGGTGCTGCCGGCGTGCTTGGACATCGCCCACATGATCCGCCGCGCGTAAAAGTGACTCCGGGTCTCTTGCGACTCTTCGCATTGGGCGCGGGTAAGCGGAAAGCTCGACGCGGTCGGCCATGTTTCAGGACGGAACTGAGTTTTTCTGACAAGCGCGGACATCGTCACGCGCACTGGAATGCCCGGATCGTTGTAGAGGCGCGTCGCCGTCATCCGGATCTGCTCCGCCCATTCAGCGTCCTTCGGGTGAGCAGCTCGACGGGAGGCTTTTTTCTCCGAAATGACTGAGCGGATCTCAATGGTCAAGCGCAATTTCTGTAGTGCTGCAGGTCCCCCATGTCTGGCCAGCTTTTTCATTTCCCCGGAATAGCGATCCCAAAGCTGTTCGAACGAGAGGCCTTGGCTGGATGAACGATCGACCAGTTTATAGATCTTTATATCCAGCGCATTCGCCTCAGCTTTGTCCTGTGATTGAAGGTCGCGGTTCGAGGACGCTGAAATGATTTTCGCGGCGCTCGGAGCGCTCGGTTCCTTCGCGCTATTCAATGCGTTGAGAAACGATATACCGTCGCTGAATATAAAGTTCGCAAGAAGTAGTATTCGAGCTATGGGCACTTCATGAGCTTGACCATGATGTCCCATGAAGTTAAGCCACTCGCTCGCTCGCCCTTTTGAGTAGGCAGGGTCGATTGATGATAGTAATTTTGGCGTGTAGTGATCTTCGAGTGCTTTGAGTAATTTACGACGGGCAACTTTGTCAGCCCCCCAACGAAACCCCTGTGCAATCGCTTCATCATGAATAATGCTGGCAATCCGCTTGGCGATAAAATCCTCCGGTATTCCGTTCAAGACTTCATGGACGAATTTAGCCAACTCAATCTCGACCGGTGAGGCCGAATCGCCTTGAGTTATCCTCCTTTCGGAGTATTGGAACCCACACACACATCCGGCCCAGGGAGCGAGCACCAAGTCATTTGGCAACTCAATGGGACACGAACATGCCGGGCACCGATTGAGCAGTTTGGTTTCATGTTTCCAGCAAACCGTCGCGATAGGAAGATTATGGGATCTGTGAAGATATGTATTGACCCACCAAATCCTGCACAGGTCACGCCGCTAAAGCGAATGCCTCAGCGGGGGTCTTCATCTCCAGG
Organism: Zoogloea sp.; assembly: GCA_041917255.1. GTDB lineage: Bacteria > Pseudomonadota > Gammaproteobacteria > Burkholderiales > Rhodocyclaceae > Zoogloea. Next base: position 53 of record JAYRYA010000025.1, on the reverse strand, counting down.
GCCTGATGGGGCCGCTGGTGGTTGTAGAACTGGATCCAGTCGCCAATGACACG
>JAYRYA010000024.1:0-77548 GCA_041917255.1 Zoogloea sp. | reverse complement strand
CACCCCCACGGCGACCAGTCTGTATACGACACCATCGTGCGGATGGCCCAGGATTTCTCCCTGCGCTACATGCTCGTCGACGGCCAGGGCAACTTCGGTTCGGTGGACGGCGACAGCGCGGCGGCGATGCGTTACACCGAAATCCGCATGGCCAAGATCGGCCATGAGCTGCTCGCCGACATCGACAAGGAAACCGTCGACTTCGGCCCCAACTACGACGGCTCCGAAAAAGAGCCGCTGGTGCTGCCTTCGCGCATCCCCAACCTGCTGATTAACGGCTCCGGCGGCATCGCGGTGGGCATGGCGACCAACATCCCGCCCCACAACCTCGTCGAGGTGGTCGATGCCTGCCAGAAGCTGCTGGCCGAGCCGGATGTCAGCATCGACGAGCTGATCAAGATCGTCCCTGCGCCCGACTTCCCCACCGCCGGCCTGATCTATGGCCTGGCCGGCGTCCAGGAGGGCTACCGCACCGGCCGCGGCCGGGTCGTGATGCGCGCGCGCACCCACTTCGAGGACATCGGCAAGGGCGACCGCCAGGCGATCATCGTCGACGAGATTCCGTATCAGGTTAACAAGAAGAGCCTGATCGAGAAGATCGCCGAGCTGGTCAACGAGAAGCGCATCGAGGGCATCAGCGACATCCGCGACGAGTCCGACAAGTCGGGCATGCGCGTGGTGATCGAGCTCAAGCGCAACGAGATGCCCGATGTGGTGCTGAACAACCTGTTCAAGCAGACCCAGCTGCAGGACACCTTCGGCATGAACATGGTGGCGCTGGTGGATGGCAAGCCGCGCCTGCTCAACCTGCGCCAGATGATCGACTGCTTCCTCGCCCACCGGCGCGAGGTGGTCACCCGTCGCACCATCTTCGAACTGCGCAAGGCCCGCGAGCGCGGTCACATCCTCGAAGGCCTGGCGGTTGCGCTCTCGAACGTGGATGAGATCATCGCCCTGATCAAGGCCGCGCCGACGCCGCCGGAAGCCAAGCGCGCGCTGATGGGCCGCGAGTGGCGCTCGGCGCTGGTGGAGGAAATGCTCCAGCGCGCCGCCGCCGACAGTTTCCGCCCCGCAGGGCTGGCGCCCGAGTTCGGCCTGTCGGCCCAGGGCTACCGCCTCTCCGACGCCCAGGCTCAGGCCATCCTCGAGCTGCGCCTGCAGCGCCTCACCGGCCTCGAGCAGGACAAGATCGTCGCCGAGTACCGCGAGGTCATGGACAACATCGCCGACCTGCTGGACATCCTGGCCCGGCCGGAGCGGATCACCGCAATCATCGGTGACGAGCTCGCCCTCATCAAGCAGCAGTTCGGCGACCCGCGGCGCTCCGAGGTGGTGATGAACACCGCCGACATCAACATCGAAGACCTGATCGCCCCCCAGGACATGGTGGTCACCCTGTCCCACACCGGCTACTTCAAGCGCCAGCCGCTCACCGACTACCGCGCCCAGAAGCGTGGCGGCCGCGGCAAGCAGGCGGCGGCGGTGAAGGACGACGACTTCGTCGACCAGCTCTTCGTGGCCAACACCCACGACCACATCCTGTGCTTCTCCAACCGTGGCCGGCTGTACTGGCTCAAGGTGTACGAGGTGCCGGAAGGCAACCGCAACTCCCGCGGCAAGCCCATCGTCAACCTCTTCCCGCTGCTCGAAGGCGAGAAGATCACCGCGGTGCTGCCGGTCAAGGAGTTCGACGAAGGCCACTTCATCTTCATGGCCACTGCCCAGGGTACGGTCAAGAAGACGCCGCTCACCGATTTCTCCAACCCCCGCAAGGCCGGCATCATCGCGGTGGGGCTGGACGAGGGCGATTTCCTGGTTGGCGTTGCGATCACCGACGGTCAGCACGACGTGATGATGTTCTCCGACGCCGGCAAGGCGGTGCGTTTCTCCGAGAACGACGTGCGCCCGATGGGCCGTCAGGCCCGCGGCGTGCGCGGCATGATGCTCGAGGAAGGCCAGAGCGTGATCGCGATGGTGGTCTCCGGCGACGAATCGCCGAGCGTGCTCACCGCCACCGAGAACGGCTTCGGCAAGCGCACCCCGATCGCCGAATACACCCGCCACGGCCGCGGCACCAAGGGCATGATCGCGATCCAGACCTCCGACCGAAACGGCAAGGTCGTCGCCGCAACGTTGGTCACCGAGAAGGATCAGCTGATGCTGATCACCACCGGCGGCGTGCTGGTGCGTACCCGTGTCTCCGAGATCCGCGAGATGGGCCGTGCCACCCAGGGCGTGACGCTGATCTCGGTGGACGAGGGCAGCACCCTCTCCGGCGTGCAGAAGATTCTCGAGGGTGACGAAGACGAGCAGGAAGTCGGCGGCGAAGGCGCCCAGCCCGAAGCCTGAAGCTTGAGCAGCAACAGAAATCGTTAATCCAGGATTCAGACGATGCGTATCTTCAATTTCTCGGCCGGGCCGGCGGCGCTCCCCACCCCGGTGCTCGAACAAGCCCGCGACGAACTCCTCGACTGGCATGGTCGCGGCATGAGCATCATGGAGATGTCCCACCGGGGCAAGGATTTCACCGGCGTGATCGAATCGGCCGAGGCCGACCTGCGCACGCTGATGGGCATCCCGTCCAACTACAAGGTACTGTTCCTGCAGGGCGGTGCCACCCAGATGTTCGCTCAGATCCCGATGAACCTGCTGGCTGGTGGCTCGGCGGATTACGTGGTCACCGGCTCGTGGTCGAAGAAGGCCATCAAGGAAGCCCAGCGCGTCGGCAAGGCGCGTCTGGCGGGTTCGACCGAGGCCAACGCCTTCACCCGCCTGCCGGGCGCGGGCGAGCTGAGCTTCGATCCGTCGGCCGCCTACGTGCATCTGTGCACCAACGAGACCATCCACGGCGTCGAGATGTTCGATCTGCCCGAAACGCCGGCCGGCGTGCCGGTGGTGGCCGACATGAGCTCGCACATCCTGTCGCGTCCGATGGACGTCTCGAAGTACGGTCTGATCTACGCCGGTGCCCAAAAGAACATCGGTCCGGCTGGTCTCGTCATCGTGATCGTCCGCGAGGACTTGCTGGGCAAGGCTGCACCCACCACGCCCACCGTGATGGATTTTTCGGTGATGGCCGAAAACGGCTCGATGCTCAACACCCCGCCCACCTTCGGTATTTACCTGGCCGGCCTGATCTTCAAGCACCTGCTCGCCGAAGGCGGGCTGGCGGCGGTCGAAGCAGCCAACATGGCGAAGGCCAAGCGACTGTACGACGCCATCGACGGCAGCGGTGGTTTCTACCGCAATCCGGTTGCGGTCGATTGCCGCTCGCGCATGAATGTGCCCTTCACCCTGGCCGATGGCGCGCTGGATGCCGCCTTCCTGGCTGCGGCCGCCGAGCGCCGGCTGGAAGGGCTCAAGGGCCACAAGTCGGTGGGTGGTATGCGGGCGTCGATCTACAACGCCATGTCGCTCGAGGGCGTTGATGCGCTCGTCGAGCTGATGCAGGATTTCGCTGCACGCCGGGCGTGAGCGGCGCATTTTCAGGAGACGGCATGAACGAGGGGATGCTGCAGGAACTGGGCGTGGTCCGGGGCCAGATCGACGCCATCGACGCACAGATCCTGGCGCTGCTCAACGAGCGCGCCCAGTGCGCCCAGCATGTGGGTGAGATCAAGGCCAAGTACGGTGAGTTCGGGCAGGTCTATCGTCCCGAGCGCGAAGCCCAGGTGCTGCGCCGCATCCAGGATCTCAACGCCGGGCCGCTGCCCGACGAGAGTGTCACCTTCTTCTTCCGGGAGGTGATGTCGGCCTGCCTGTCCCTCGAAAATCCCCTCGGCGTCGCCTTCCTCGGTCCGCTGGGCACCTTCTCCGAGAGTGCGGCGGTCAAGCATTTTGGTCACGCCGCTCGGCTGGCGCCCCAGGGCAGCATCGACGACGTGTTCCGTGAGGTCGAAGCCGGCCATGCCCAGTATGGCGTGGTGCCTGTCGAGAATTCCACGGAAGGCGCTGTCGGCCGCACCCTCGACCTGCTCTTCGGCACCTCGCTCAAGATCTGCGGTGAAGTCGTCGTCCGCATTCATCAACACCTGATGACCCGCGAGACCAGCCTTGGCAGCATTCGCAAGGTGTATTCCCACGCCCAATCCCTGGCCCAGTGCCACGAGTGGCTCAACCGCTCGCTGCCCGGTGTGCCGCGGATTCCTGTAGGCAGCAACGCCGAGGCGGCCCGGTTGGCGTCCCTCGAGCCAGGCGCCGCGGCGATTGCCGGCGAGGCTGCGTCCGAGCGTTACGACCTGCCGCGGCTGGTCGAGAACATCGAGGACGAGCCCAACAACACCACCCGTTTCTTCGTGCTAGGTCGTCATGACGCCGGCCGCTCTGGCGCGGACAAAACCTCGCTGATCATGTCCGCGAGCAACCGCCCCGGTGCGATGCACGAACTGCTCGCCCCGCTGGCCGATGCAGGCGTTTCCATGAGCCGCCTGGAATCCCGTCCGGCCCGCTCGGCCCTGTGGGAATACGTGTTCTACGTGGACGTGGAAGGTCACCGCGACGACCCTGCGGTCAAGGCCGCCCTCGACGATCTGACTGCGCGTGCCGCGTATCTCAAGGTCCTGGGTTCCTACCCCCAGGCCGTGTACTGATTTCTCCTGGAGTCTCCGATGCGTTTGTGTGATCTGGCGCCCGCCCACATCCGGGCGATCTCTCCGTATCAGCCCGGCAAGCCGATTTCCGAACTGGCCCGCGAGATGGGCTTGGCTGAGGAGTCCATCGTCAAACTGGCATCGAACGAGAACCCCCTCGGCGTGGGCGAGAAGGCGCGGGCCGCGATGCAGGCCTCGCTGGTCGACATCGCCCGCTACCCGGACGGCAACGGCTTCGAGCTGAAAGATGCCCTGTGCCAGCGCTATGGCGTGGCGATGAACCAGATCGTCCTCGGCAACGGCTCCAATGACATCCTCGAGATGGTCGCCGGCGCCTTCCTTGGCCCCGACCGCGATGCAATCTACGCCCAGCACGCCTTTGCGGTGTATCCGCTTGCCACCCAGGCGGCCGGCGCCCGCGGCATCGAAGTGCCGGCCAAGGCTTTCGGCCACGATCTCGACGCCATGCTGGCGGCGATCACCCCGGCCACCCGTGTCATCTTCATCGCCAACCCCAACAATCCCACCGGCACCTTCGTGCCCGGCGCCGAACTCGAGGCCTTCCTCGCCCGCGTGCCGGCCGATGTGCTGGTGGTGCTGGACGAGGCCTACACCGAATACCTCGCGCCGGACGACCGCTACGACGCCATCGCCTGGGTTACCCGCTTCCCCAACCTGCTGGTCAGCCGCACCTTCTCCAAGGCCTATGGCCTCGCTGGCCTGCGGGTGGGCTACGGCATCGGCAATCCGGCGGTGATCGACCTGCTCAACCGCGTGCGCCAGCCCTTCAACGTGTGCATCCCGGGCCTTGCCGCCGCGGCCGCCGCGCTGTTCGATGACGAGTTCCTCCAGCGCAGCTTCGAGCTCAACGCTGCCGGCATGGAGCAGCTGTGTGACGGTTTCAAGCGATTGGGGCTGGAATGGATTCCGTCCTACGGCAACTTCGTCACCTTCAAGGTGGGCGATGGTGCCGGTGTCAATCAGCGCCTGTTGCGTCAGGGCGTGATCGTCCGCCCGATCGGAGGCTACGGCATGCCCGAATGGCTGCGGGTTTCCATCGGTCTCGAGAGCGAGAACGCGCGCTTCCTCGAAGCCCTCCCCGCAGCCCTGGGTTGAGTGGTGGCCGGCGTGAAGAAGTTCGACAAGCTGGTCGTCTGCGGCGTCGGCCTGATCGGCGGCTCCTTCGCGCTCGCGCTGCGCAAGGCGGGCCTGGTCAAGCGCATTGTCGGCGTGGGGCGTCGCCCCGAGCCGCTCGCCAAAGCCCGCGAGTTGGGCTTGATCGACGAGATCTCCACTGACTGGGCGGATGCCCTGCAGGGTGCCGATCTTGTCCTGCTCGCCATGCCGGTCGGTCAGATGGACGCCGTGGCTGCCGCCATCGCGCCCCATCTGGGCCCCGAGACCATCGTCACCGACGCGGGCAGCACCAAGCGTGACGTCATTGAGGCCATCTACCGCCACCTGGGTCATCGCCTGCCCAATGTGGTGCCGGCCCATCCCATTGCGGGTGCCGAGAAGAGTGGCCCGTCCGCGGCCCGCGCCGAGCTCTACGCCGGCCGCAAGGTGGTCGTCACGCCGCTGCCCGAGAACCGCCCCGAAGCGATCGCTCAGGTGCGGGATGCCTGGGCTGCGTGTGGCGCGGTGCTCCACGAGATGAGCCCCCAGGAGCACGACCGCGTCTTCGCCGCCGTCAGTCATCTGCCGCATCTGCTGGCCTTCGGGCTGGTGCATGATCTTGCTGGCCGCGCCAACGCCGAGCAGCTCTTCAGCTACGCCGCGAGCGGTTTCCGGGATTTCACCCGGGTTGCCGGCAGTCATCCCGAGATGTGGCGGGACATCTGCGTGGCGAACCGTCATTCGCTGCTGGCCGAACTCGACGCCTACCTGTCCGAACTCGCGTATTTGCGCGCGCTGCTCGTCGCGGGGGATGGCCCGGCACTGGAGACCGTTTTCGACGAAGCCAGCCGTGCCCGCAACACCTGGGCCGACAAGGCCTTTCCGGCCACGCCTTCGGGCGAGTAAGCCTGTTTCCCGTCTTTCGAGCCTTCCGTGTCGCCCGAATTGCCGGTCGGGGCGGAAGCGCCACCCTCTGAACTAGGAGTCTCCATGGAATTCATCGATCTGCCGCCGCTGCTGAAGGCCGCAGGCACCGTGCGCCTGCCCGGCTCGAAAAGCATTTCCAATCGCGTGCTGCTGCTGGCTGCGCTGTCCGAGGGTGAAACCCTTGTCGAGGACTTGCTCGATTCCGACGACACGCGCGTGATGCGCAACGCCATCGTCGCGCTGGGCGTGCCGGTGGCGGAGGAGGGCGACGCGCTGCGGGTGACCGGTTGCGGCGGCCGTTTCAGCCAGTTGAAGGCCGATATCTTCGTCGGCAACTCGGGCCTCAGCATCCGCACCCTGGTGCCCGCCATCGTGGCCAGCCTGTCGGGTTGCAGCGATGCCGACGCGGCGGTCAGTCTGTCGGGTGTGCCGCGCATGCACGAGCGGCCCATTGGCGATCTGGTGGATGGGCTCAGGCAGCTGGGTGCGAGTGTCGAGTGGCTGGGGCAGGAGGGTTACCCGCCTCTCGCGCTCAAGCCGGCGCGGCTGGGCGCCGAGCGCGTCAGCGTGCGCGGCAACGTGTCGAGCCAGTTCCTCACCGGCCTGCTGCAGGCGGCGCCGCTGGTGGCTCGCGACGAGCCGCTGGTCATCGACGTGGAAGGCGAGCTCATCAGCCGACCCTACGTCGAGATCACCCTCAACCTGATGGAGCGCTTTGGCGTGATCGTCCAGCGCGAAGGCTGGAGTCGCTTCGTCGTGCCGGCCGGCCAGCGCTACGTGTCGCCGGGCCGGATCGCTGTCGAAGGTGACGCCTCGACCGCCAGTTACTTCCTCGCTGCTGGCGCGCTGGGTGGTGGCCCCGTGCGGGTGGTCGGCGTCGGCCGGCGGAGCATTCAGGGCGACGTGAAGTTTGCCGATGAGCTGGCCAAAATGGGCGCCCGGATCACCTGGGGCGACGACTGGATCGAGGCGAGCGGCCCGGCCTCCGGCAAGCTCAAGGCCATCGACCTGGATCTGAACCACATCCCGGACGCCGCGATGACGCTGGCGGTGGCGGCGCTCTTCGCCGACGGCACCACACACCTGCGCAACATCGGTAGCTGGCGTGTCAAGGAAACCGATCGTATCTCCGCCATGGCCAACGAGCTGCGAAAGCTGGGTGCCGAGGTCGAGGAATTCGCGGAGAGCATCCACATCACCCCGCCGGCGCAACGCCAGCGTGCGGAGATCGACACCTACGAGGATCACCGGGTTGCGATGTGTTTCTCCCTCGCCACCCTTGGCGGGCCGTACGTACGTATCAACGATCCGAAGTGCGTCAACAAGACCTTCCCGGAATACTTCACCACCTTTGCAGGTATCGCCACGCCGGTGCCGGTGATCGGCATCGATGGTCCGTCGGCGTCCGGCAAGGGCACGGTCGGCGCGCGTGTGGCAGCGGCGCTGGGTTTCGAACATCTGGACAGCGGCTCCCTGTACCGCCTCGTGGCCCTGGCCGGGATGCGGGAAGGCGTGGCGCTGGATGACGAGGCCGCGCTCGCGCGCATTGCTGCGACCTTGCCGGCGAGCTTTGAGGGCGACACGGTGTTCCTGGCCGGTGACGATGTGACCAAGGCGATCCGCAGCGAAGCATGCTCGGTAGGTGCCTCCAGGGTGGCCGCCCTGCCTGCGGTCCGCGAGGCGCTGTTCTGGCGCCAGCGCGCCTACCGGCGCGGCGCCGGGCTGGTGGCCGAAGGTCGCGACATCTGCTCGGTGATCTTCCCCGATGCGCCGGTCAAAATCTTCCTTACCGCATCCGCCGAGGCGCGTGCGGAACGTCGATATAAGCAGTTGATCGATAAAGGAATGCCTGCTAACATGGACGATCTGCTCAGTGACTTGCGTGAACGTGACGCCCGGGATTCCCAGCGTGCCGTTGCGCCACTGAAAAAGAGCGAGGATGCCGCGCTGCTCGATACCTCCGAAATGACCATCCAACAAGCGGTCGATTTCGTGCTCGGGCAAGCAGCGGCACTTCGTAGCTGACGTCTTCCGCAACCCGCCCGGGTGCGGGAGTTTTTCAACCAACCGCCGTGTCACAACGGTTGTAAGGTTCTTTTTCCCTATGTCCACTGCCACCCCTGCTTCCTTCGAGGAAAGTTTTGCCGCGCTGTTCGAGGAGTCCCTCAATCGCCAGGAAATGCGCGCCGGTGAAGTCATCACCGCCGAAGTCGTGCGTATCGACCAGAACTTCGTGGTCGTCAATGCCGGCCTGAAGTCCGAGAGCTACATTCCCCTCGATGAATTCCGTACCGACCGTGGCGAAGTCTCTGCCCAAGTCGGCGACTACGTTCAGGTTGCCATCGAGCAGCTCGAAGACGGCTACGGCGAAACCCGCCTTTCCCGCGACAAGGCCAAGCGCATCGCCGCCTGGAATGACCTCGACAAGGCACTGAACGACGCGATCCTCGTCAAGGGCATGATCACCGGCAAGGTGAAGGGTGGCCTGACCGTCATGGTCAACGGCATTCGCGCCTTCCTCCCGGGTTCCCTGGTCGACATGCGTCCGGTCAAGGACACCACCCCGTTCGAAGGCAAGGAATTCGAATTCCGCGTTATCAAGCTCGACCGCAAGCGCAACAACGTTGTCGTGTCCCGTCGCGCCGTTCTCGAGGCCTCCATGGGTGAAGAGCGCCAGAAGCTCCTCGAAACCCTCAAGGAAGGCACTGTCGTCAAGGGCATCGTCAAGAACATCACCGACTACGGCGCGTTCGTGGATCTGGGTGGCATCGACGGCCTGCTGCACATCACCGATCTGGCCTGGCGTCGCGTGCGTCACCCGTCGGAAGTCCTCTCAGTGGGCGACGAACTCGAAGCCAAGGTGCTCAAGTTCGACCAGGAGAAGAACCGCGTCTCCCTCGGCCTCAAGCAGCTGGGCGAAGATCCGTGGGTCGGCATCTCCCGTCGTTACCCGCAGGGCACCCGTCTGTTCGGCAAGGTCACCAACATCACCGACTACGGTGCGTTCGTTGAAGTCGAGCAGGGCATCGAAGGCCTGGTTCACGTGTCCGAAATGGACTGGACCAACAAGAACATCCACCCGACCAAGGTTGTCCAGCTGGGCGACGAAGTCGAAGTGATGATCCTCGAGATCGACGAAGACCGTCGCCGTATCTCCCTGGGCATGAAGCAGTGCATGTCCAACCCGTGGGACGATTTCGCCATCAACCACAAGAAGGGTGACAAGGTCCGTGGTCAGATCAAGTCCCTGACCGATTTCGGTGTGTTCATCGGCCTGGAAGGCGGCATTGACGGTCTGGTTCACCTGTCCGACCTGTCCTGGTCCCTGTCTGGCGAAGAAGCTGTCCGCCAGTACAAGAAGGGTGATGAAGTCGAGGCCGTGGTGCTGAACATCGACGTCGAGAAGGAGCGCATCTCCCTCGGCATCAAGCAGCTCGATGGCGACCCGTTCACCAACTTCATCGCCACCCACGACAAGAACACCCTCGTGACCGGCACCGTGAAGTCCGTGGATGCCCGTGGTGCCGTGATCGCCCTGAACAGCGATGTCGAAGGCTATCTGCGTGCTTCCGAGTTCTCCCGTGACCGCGTGGATGATCTGTCCCAGCTGCTGAAGGTTGGCGAGTCCGTCGAGGCCCTGATTGTCAACGTTGACCGCAAGACCCGCGGCATCAACCTGTCGATCCGTGCCAAGGATCAGGTCGAGCAGAACGAAGCCATGAGCAAGCTGGCGTCTGACAGCGGCTCCGCTGCCAGCGGCACCACCAACCTGGGTGCGCTGCTGAAGGCCAAGCTCAACGAGCAGAAGTAAGCGGTTCGGGCATGACCAAGTCGGAGCTCATCGCCCGGCTGGCGGAGCGTTTTCCCCAGCTGGTCGCGAAGGACGCCGAGTTCGCGGTCAAGATGATTCTCGATGCGATGACCGACGCCCTGTCGCGGGGTGATCGCATCGAGATCCGCGGATTTGGCAGCTTTGCCTTGAACTACCGTCCCCCCCGTGTAGGGCGCAATCCCAAGTCGGGGGAGAAGGTGCAGGTGCCGGAGAAGTATGTTCCGCATTTCAAGGCAGGCAAGGAATTGCGCGAACGCGTGGATATGATGGGCTAACCCATCGACGCGCCCGGCCCCGGGGTCCGAGAGGTCCCAGGCTCGAGCAGGAAGGCGGCTTCGGCCGCCTTCTTTTTTTTGTCTGCGTCAGGGATAATTCCGCGATGCGCGCGCTAATCTGGCTTTTCCGGCTGTTTCTATTCCTTCTGCTGTTCGGCTTCGCCGTCAAGAACGACGACGTGGTCGTGCTACGCTTTTTCTTCGGCGCCCAGTGGCATGTTCCGCTGGTCCTGGTGATCCTTCTTTTCGTTGTTATCGGTGTGCTGATCGGCGTGACGGCCACGGTAGCTACGCTATATCGCCAGCACCGCGAAATTGGTCACCTGCGCGGAAAGCAGGCCGGTCCGACGCCTGCTGAGGGGCGGAATACGCTTCCCCTGGCCCACGGGCCCGATCTCCCAGAGAGCTACTGATTTCATGGAATTCGAACTCTGGTGGCTGCTGGCCTTCCCGCTCTTCTTTGCGCTGGGCTGGCTGGCGGCGCGGATCGATATCAAGCATCTGGTCCGGGAATCCCGCGCCTTGCCGCGAACCTACCTGACGGGCCTCAACTTCCTGCTCAACGAACAACCCGACAAGGCGATTGACGCCTTCATCGAGGCCGTCAAGATCGACAACCAGACTGTCGAGCTGCACTTCGCGCTGGGTAGCCTGTTCCGCCGCCGTGGTGAGACGGATCGGGCCATCCGCATGCACCAGAACCTCATCGACCGGGACGATCTCTCCGACGAGCAGCGCCAGCACGCGCTGTCCGAGCTTGGGCTGGATTTCCTCAAGGCAGGGCTGCTCGATCGCGCCGAGGCGGTCTTCGTGAAGTTGCGCGGTACGCGTCTGAACGATTTTGCGCTGAAGAACTTGCTCGACATTTATCAGCAGGAAAAGGATTGGCGCAAAGCCATCGAGATTGCCGAAGCGTTGCCCCACGAGGGCGTACTTTGGGAAAAGGAAGTCTCCAATTTCCACTGTGAGCTGGCGAGCGCCGATATCGCCAATTCGCGCTTCGATGACGCCCTTGCAAGTCTCGGGCGTGCCCTCGAGATGAACCGTAAGTCCGTGCGCGCCAGCATGTTGCTGGGGGATCTCCACGCGGCTCGGGGCGATGATGTGGCTGCGCTTGAAGCCTGGAAGCGGATTGAAAGCCAGAACCCAGTCTATCTGGCGCTGGTGGCTGAGCGTGTGATGGATGCCTATCGGCGCCTTGGTCAGTTGGAGCAGGGTATGCAGCTGCTGCGCAGCTTTCTTGATCAGTACCCGTCGCTGGATCTGCTCGATGCGCTTTTCCAGTGGGAACTGCAGAAGGAAGGTCCTCAGGCGGCGTATCACCTTGTGCGCGACGAGCTACGTCGTAATCCCACCCTGCTCGGCCTCGACAAGCTTCTCGAGGCGGCGCTGCTCACCGCACCGGTCGAACAGCGCACCGACATCGAGCTCGTGAAGGGTCTGGTGCATGGACACACCCGCCGGGTGGCCCGCTATCGCTGCGATGCTTGTGGTTTCAAGGCGCGCCAGTTCTACTGGCGTTGTCCTGCATGTGGCGGTTGGGAAACCTACCCGCCCAAGCGCACGGAAGAATTCGATCTCTCGCCCTGACCCCTGTGGCAGGGCAGTCGGCAGGCGGCGAGACCGTCTGTCCCAACGCCAGTTTCTGGCTCGGTTATCTAGTTTCGTCTCGGGAATCAAAACATGAAAATCACCGTGGTCGGTACGGGTTATGTGGGTCTGGTGTCGGGGGCATGTCTTGCTGAGATGGGCAACGATGTGCTGTGCCTCGATCTGGATCCGGAGAAGATCCGCATCCTGAATGAAGGCGGGATCCCCATCCACGAGCCGGGGCTCGATCAGGTCGTCGCCCGCAATGTGGCGGCTGGCAGGTTGCACTTCACTACCGACGTTCAGGAAGCGGTGCAGTTCGGCACCATCCAGTTCATCGCCGTGGGCACGCCGCCTGACGAAGATGGCTCTGCCGATCTGAAGTACGTGCTGGCCGCGGCCCGCTCCATCGGCCGCCACATGACGGACTACAAGGTGATCGTCGACAAGAGCACCGTGCCGGTGGGTACCGCAGACAAGGTCAAGGCGGCTGTCCGTGAGGAACTCGAAGCTCGCGGCGAATCGATCCCCTACAGCGTCGTTTCCAATCCGGAGTTCCTGAAGGAAGGTGCGGCGGTGGAAGATTTCATGCGTCCCGACCGCATCGTCGTCGGTGCGGAGGACGACCAGGCGATTTTCCTGATGAAGGCCCTGTACGCGCCCTTCCAGCGCAACCACGAGAAGCTGCTGATCATGGATCTGCGCAGCGCCGAGCTGACCAAGTACGCGGCCAACGCCATGCTTGCCACCCGGATCAGCTTCATGAACGAGCTGGCCCTCCTCGCCGAAAGCCTGGGTGCCGATATCGAGCTGGTGCGCCAGGGCATCGGCAGCGATCCGCGTATCGGCTATCACTTTCTTTATGCCGGTTGTGGCTACGGCGGCTCGTGCTTCCCGAAGGACGTGAAGGCGCTCATCAAGACTGGCGCCGATGCCGGCCATGCGCTACACGTGCTCAACGCGGTCGAGGACGCCAACGACGCCCAGAAGTTGGTGTTGGTGGACAAGATCGTCGCCCACTTCGGCGAGGACCTTTCCGGCAAGCACTTCGCCCTGTGGGGGCTGGCCTTCAAGCCGAACACCGATGACATGCGTGAGGCGCCCAGCCGGGTGATCATCGCAGAGCTGTTCCGCCGCGGCGCCACCGTCACTGCTTACGATCCTGTGGCCATGGATGAGAGCCGCCGCATCTTCGGCGAAGAATCGCGTCTCGCCTACGCCGAACGACCGATGCAGGCGCTGGATGGAGCGGATGCGCTGGTGGTCGTCACCGAGTGGAAAGAATTCCGCAGTCCGGATTTCGACACCATCAAGGCCAAGCTCAAGAGCCCGGTGATCTTCGACGGCCGCAACATCTTCGACCCGGCCCTTCCGCGCAAGGCGGGCCTCACTTATCTGAGCATTGGCCGTCCGTAATAGGCTGGTGCAAAGCCGACAAAGCGTCCCGGGGGGCTTCCGCTGGAAGCCCCTTTTCGCTTGCCTCAGCGGGCGAAATGGGCATGGCGGGCCATGGCGCGTCACTTGCTTGATGGCTGGCAGGCCGCATTCGCTTTCATCGTTTCACCCGACATCGGACAGAATCGAACCATGGAATTCAAGACTCTCGAAGACTACGTGGGCCAGACTCCGCTGGTCCGGCTCAAGCGCATCACCGCGGGCCGCAACAACGCCATCCTGGCCAAGCTTGAGGGCAACAACCCGGCAGGCTCGGTGAAGGATAGGCCGGCGTTGTCGATGATCCTGCGAGCCGAAGCGCGGGGCGCGATCCAGCCCGGACAGACGCTGATCGAGGCCACCAGCGGCAATACTGGCATCGCGCTGGCGATGGCGGCGGCGATCCGCGGCTACGGCATGATCCTCGTGATGCCCGAGAACCAGAGCATCGAGCGCCGTCAGACCATGCGCGCCTTTGGGGCCGAGCTGGTGCTCACCCCGAAGGAGGGTGGCATGGAGCTCGCCCGCGACGTCGCCGAGCGCATGCGTGACGAAGGCCGCGGCGTGATCCTCGACCAGTTCGCCAACCCGGACAACCCCCAGGCCCATATCGATGGCACGGGCCCGGAGATCTGGGCGCAGACCGGTGGCACGATCACCCACTTCGTGAGCAGCATGGGCACCACCGGTACGATCATGGGCGTGTCCACCTACCTCAAGTCGCAGAACCCGGCGGTTCGTGTTGTCGGCTGCCAGCCAGCCGACGGTGCCCAGATTCCCGGTATCCGCAAGTGGCCGGAAGCCTATCTGCCGCGGATCTACGACAAGGCGCGGGTCGATCAGCTTGAATACGTCTCCCAGGCCGATGCCGAGGAAATGACCCGCCGGCTGGCGCGGGAGGAGGGCATCTTTGCGGGGATTTCGTCGGGAGGTGCGCTGGCTGTGGCGCTGCGCCTGGCAGAACAGCTCGAGAATGCGGTGATCGTCTCCATCGTCTGCGACCGTGGCGACCGCTACCTTTCCACCGGTGTCTTTCCCGCCTGACGATCGGTATGGCCAGCACGCTTGTTTTTGATATCGAGACGATCCCCGATGTGGAGGGCATCCGCCTTCTCCATGGTCTGCCGGCCGATCTGAGCGCCGACGAGGTGGCGGAATTCGCCTTCCAGCAGCGTCGAGCCAGCAACGGTACGGATTTCCTGCCCCATCACCTGCAGCGGGTGGTCACGATTTCATGTGCGCTGCGGGACATGAGCTACTTCCGGGTGTTCTCGCTGTCCGAGCCCGAATGCACTGAGGGCGAACTCATTCAGCGCTTCTTCGATGGCGTCGAGAAGTTCACCCCCCAGATCGTCTCCTGGAACGGCGGCGGCTTCGATCTGCCGGTGCTCCACTACCGCGGCATGCTCCACGGCGTCACGGCGCCGCGCTACTGGGATCTGGGGGATGGCGATTACCACGACTCCCGCGATTTCAAGTGGAACAACTACATCGGCCGCTATCACACCCGGCATCTCGATCTGATGGATCTGCTGGCACTCTACCAGCCCCGCGCCAACGCCCCGCTGGACGATCTCGCCAAGCTGATGGGCTTTCCCGGAAAGCTGGGCATGGATGGTTCGGCAGTCTGGCAGGGCTATCGTGAAGGCAAGATCGCCGAGATCCGCGACTACTGCGAGACCGACGTGGTGAACACCTATCTCGTCTTCCTGCGCTTCCAGCTGATGCGCGGGGTTTTCGACAAGGCGCATTACGACGCAGAGATCGACTTCGTTCGTGAATCCCTCGGCCGGCTGGCGGGGACGCACTGGGAGCGGTTCCTGGCTGCCTGGACAGCTTGAGCTGGTTTCAAGAAAAGCTTGACAGCTTTCTTTGTTCGTCTATAATGCGGGCTTCTTAGGCGCGTAGCTCAGCTGGTTAGAGCACCACCTTGACATGGTGGGGGTCGTTGGTTCGAGTCCAATCGCGCCTACCAAACACCTAAGAAGGAAAACGAATGTCTCGAACTTGCAGCAAGCTAGGCTAAGTTACATCGAGTCTGCTGTAAGGCGTTTTCCAGAAAAAGAAAAAGTGCGGCTCGTCCGCACTTTTTTTTTGCCCTGAATTTTCCCGGAGCGAGCCATCATGCCCAACATCACCTTGCCCGACGGTTCTGTACGCAGTTTCGAGCAACCCGTGACGATTGCCCAGGTTGCTGCCTCCATCGGCACTGGCCTCGCTCGCGCCGCGCTGGCCGGCAAAATCGATGGCCGGCTCGTCGATACCTCCTGCCTTATCGAGAACGACAGCGCCCTCGCGATCGTCACCGACAAGGACGCGGACGGCCTCGAGATCATCCGCCATTCCACTGCTCACCTGCTGGCCTACGCGGTGAAGGAGCTGTTTCCGGACGCTCAGGTAACCATCGGCCCGGTGATCGAAAACGGCTTCTACTACGACTTCTCGTACAAGCGCCCGTTCACGCCCGAAGATCTCGAGAAGATCGAGGTGCGCATGCAGGAACTTGCCAAGCGCGACATTCCCGTCGAGCGCAGTGTGCTGCCGCGCGACGAGGCGGTTGCCTACTTCAAGTCCATTGGCGAGCACTACAAGGCCGAGATCATTGCCTCGATCCCCGCGGACCAGGATGTCTCGCTGTACCGCGAAGGTGATTTCACCGACTTGTGCCGTGGACCTCACGTGCCGTCCACCGGCAAGCTCAAGGTCTTCAAGCTGATGAAGGTCGCAGGCGCCTACTGGCGTGGTGACTCGAAGAACGAGATGCTGCAGCGCATCTACGGCACCGCCTGGGCGAAGAAGGAAGACCAGGAAGCCTACCTGCACATGCTGGAAGAAGCCGAGAAGCGCGATCACCGTCGCCTCGGCAAGCAACTCGACCTGTTCCACCTTCAGGACGAGGCGCCGGGCATGGTGTTCTGGCATCCCCACGGCTGGACCCTCTGGCAGCAGATCGAGCAGTACATGCGCCGGGTGCTCAATGAGGCCGGCTACCAGGAGGTCAAGACGCCGCTGGTTATGGACCGTAGCTTGTGGGAGAAGTCCGGCCACTGGGACAACTACCGGGACAACATGTTCACCACCGAATCGGAAAAGCGCGACTACGCGATCAAGCCGATGAACTGCCCGGGCCATGTCCAGATCTACAATCACGGCCTGCATTCCTACCGCGATCTGCCGCTGCGTCTCGCCGAATTCGGTTCCTGTCATCGCAACGAGCCGTCCGGCGCGCTGCACGGCCTCATGCGTGTGCGTGGCTTTGTGCAGGACGATGCCCATATCTTCTGTACCGAAGATCAGATCGTGTCCGAGGTCACCGCTTTCAACGAACTGCTCTCTCGCGTGTATCGCGATTTCGGCTTCACTGATGTGGCGGTCAAGCTGTCCCTGCGCCCTGAAAAGCGCGCCGGTAGTGACGAGATCTGGGATAAGGCTGAATCCGGCCTGCGTGAAGCGCTGGCCGCCTCTGGTCATCAGTGGGAGGAACTCCCCGGTGAGGGTGCCTTTTACGGCCCGAAGATCGAATACCACGTCAAGGATGCCCTTGGCCGTTCCTGGCAGTGCGGCACCATGCAGCTTGACTTCGTGTTGCCGGAGCGCCTCGATGCCGAGTACGTGGCCGAAGACAACAGCCGCCGCCGTCCGGTCATGCTGCATCGGGCGATTCTCGGTTCGCTGGAGCGGTTCATCGGCATCCTGATCGAAAACCACGCGGGTGCGCTGCCCATGTGGCTGTCGCCGGTGCAGGCGGTGGTGCTCAACATCTCCGAGTCGCAGGCCGATTACGTCACGGATGTGGTGAAAACGCTGCGTGCAAAGGGCTTCCGCGTCGAGGCCGATTTGCGCAACGAGAAAATTACTTATAAAATACGCGAACATAGCGTACGAAAGCTGCCTTATCTGCTTGTCGTCGGTGACAAGGAGAAAGCGGCTGAAGTGGTGGCCGTGCGCGCCCGGGGTAATCAAGACCTCGGTCAATTGTCCCTCGATACGGTTGTCGAGCGTTGGCAGCGTGAAATTTCTACGTTCGCTGGCACGGCCTAACTTTTTGTTTTTTTGGAGAATTAAACCATCGCTCAGGAAAAAAAGCTGCGCGTCAACGGCGAAATCAGTGCGCCGGAGGTGCGTTTGACGGGTGAGGACGGTGAGCAGATCGGCATCGTCTCTTTGCGTGCTGCCCTGGAAGCGGCGGAGGAAGCCGGCGTGGATCTCGTCGAGATCGCGCCGATGGCCAAGCCGCCCGTGTGCCGCCTGATGGACTTCGGCAAGTACAAGTACGAAGAAGCCAAGCGCGCCCACGAAGCCAAGCAGAAGCAAAAGCAGATTCAGGTCAAGGAAGTCAAGCTGCGTCCGGGTACGGACGAGAACGACTACCAGATCAAGCTGCGTAACCTCATCAAGTTCCTGAACGAAGGCGACAAGGCTAAGGTGACCCTCCGTTTCCGTGGCCGTGAAATGGCTCACCAGGAGTTCGGCATGCGTCAGCTTGAGCGCGTCAAGGCAGATCTCGACGAGATCGGCCAGGTCGAGCAGATGCCGAAAATGGAAGGGCGCCAGATGATCATGGTCATCGCGCCGAAGAAGAAGCACTGAGCTTCAAGGGATTCCCGGTGTCCTGGCGTCAGTCGGGGGCCGGAATACGGCGGACAGGATAGTCCGCCGGAAACAAGTGGTGACGGGTTGTTGAAGCGTTTTCGGAAGTCGAAAACCACCCGGGGCCATGACATAAGCTGGAGTACTTCATGCCCAAGATGAAGACCAAGAGCGGGGCCGCCAAACGGTTCAAGATCCG
Organism: Zoogloea sp.; assembly: GCA_041917255.1. GTDB lineage: Bacteria > Pseudomonadota > Gammaproteobacteria > Burkholderiales > Rhodocyclaceae > Zoogloea. The sequence continues at coordinate 58,996 of JAYRYA010000024.1, read as the reverse complement.
CTCTAGCGGTAGCATCAAGCGTTCGCAGGCGTTCAAGCGCCACATCCTGACCAAGAAGACGACCAAGAGCAAGCGCCAGCTGCGCGGCATGACTGCCGTTCACGCTGCGGACGAAAAGTCCATCCGCGCCATGATGCCCTACGCCTGATCTAGGAGAACGCAATGCCCCGAGTTAAGCGCGGTGTAACCGCACGTGCCCGTCACAAGAAAGTCCTCGACCAAGCCAAGGGTTACCGCGGCCGTCGCAAGAACGTATACCGGATCGCCAAGCAGGCGGTAATGAAGGCTGGGCAATATGCCTACCGTGACCGTCGTCAGCGCAAGCGTCAGTTCCGTGCCCTGTGGATCGCCCGTATCAACGCCGCTGCGCGTGAAGTCGGTCTGACCTACAGCCGCTTCATGAACGGCCTGAAGAAGGCTTCCATCGAAGTGGACCGCAAGGTTCTGGCCGATCTGGCCGTGTTTGACAAGCCCGCTTTTGCGGCGCTCGCCGAACAAGCCAAGGCCAAGCTCGCTGCGTAAGTTTCCGCAGCACGAAAAAAGGAGGCCTAGCCTCCTTTTTTTTGTCCTGAACCCGGGATAAGACTGAAAAATGGATCAACTCGATCAACTCGTCGAAGAGGCCGGCGCCGCTTTCGCCGCGGTTGCGGACAGCGCCTCCCTCGAAGCCGCGAAGGCGCGCTATTTCGGCAAGGGCGGTTCGCTCACCGAACTCCTCAAGGGCCTCGGCAAGCTCGATCCGGAAGCCCGCAAGGCTGCCGGTGCCGAGATCAACAAGGCCAAGACGGCCATCGAAGCGCTGCTCAATGCGCGCCGGGATGCGCTGCAACAGGCCGCCCTCGAAGCCCAGCTTGCCGCCGAGGCGCTGGATGTGACCCTGCCGGGCCGTGGCGCCGGGCTGGGTGGTCTGCACCCCGTCGTGCGGACCCTCGAGCGTGTCGAACAGTTGTTCCGCTCCATCGGATTCGATGTGGCCGAAGGCCCCGAGATCGAGACCGATTTCTACAACTTCACCGCGCTGAACACCCCGGCCAACCACCCGGCCCGGTCGATGCACGACACCTTTTACCTGGAAAACGGTGAAGGCGTGCTGTTGCGCACGCACACCAGCCCGGTGCAGATCCGTGCGATGCAGGCCCACGTGGCTGCCCACAAGGACAAGCCGACGATGCCCGAGCTGCGCGTGATCGCGCCGGGCCGCGTCTATCGCGTCGACTCCGATGCGACCCACTCGCCGATGTTCCACCAGGTCGAGGGCCTGTGGGTCGGCGAGACCGTCAGTTTTGCCGATCTGAAGGGCGTGGTCGCTGATTTCCTGCGCAGCTTCTTCGAGAGCGATGACCTGCAGGTGCGCTTCCGTCCCTCATTCTTCCCCTTCACCGAGCCCTCCGCCGAGATCGACGTCGCCTTCATGAGCGGCGCGATGAAGGGCCGCTGGCTGGAAATCGCCGGCTGCGGCATGGTCCACCCGAACGTGTTGCGCTACGGTGGTATCGACCCCGAGCGCTACACCGGCTTTGCCTTTGGCATGGGACCGGACCGTCTCACGATGCTGCGTTATGGCGTCAATGACCTGCGCCTGTTCTTCGAAGGCGATCTTCGTTTCCTCGGTCAATTCAGGTAAGCCCAAGCCATGCAATTCTCAGAACTCTGGTTGCGCAGTTTCGTCAGTCCGGCGCTGGATTCGGACCAGCTCGGCCATTTGCTCACCATGGCGGGGCTGGAAGTGGAAGAACAGGACGGCGTCGCCGCGGTGTTCTCCAAGGTCGTCGTCGCCCGGATCGTCGAAGCCGAAAAGCATCCCAACGCCGACAAGCTGCGCGTCTGCAAGGTGGATGCGGGGCAGGGCGAACTGCTGCAGATCGTCTGCGGCGCGCCCAACGCGGCCGCCGGCATCAAGATTCCGTGCGCCCTTGTGGGTGCCGATCTGGCCGGTTTCGGCATCAAGGCGGCCAAGCTGCGCGGTGTCGAATCCTTCGGCATGCTGTGTTCAGCCAAGGAGCTGGGCATCTCCGAAGAGAGCAGCGGCCTGCTGGTGCTGCCCGAGGACGCCCCCGTCGGCACCGACCTGCGCGAATACCTCGCCCTCAACGACACGCTGTTCACCATCAAGCTGACCCCCAACCGGGCCGACTGCCTGAGCCTCTCCGGCATCGCCCGCGAAGTGGCCGGTCTCACCGGCGCAGCCCTCAGCCTGCCGGCTTGCGAAGCCGTCGCGCCGACCATCGACGCGACCCGCGCCGTGGTCCTCGACGCCCCCGAAGCCTGCCCGCGTTATTGCGGCCGGGTGATCCGCGGCGTCGATGCCAAGGCCCCGACGCCCGAATGGATGAAGCAGCGCCTTGCGCGGAGCGGCATCCGCTCGATCAGCGCGCTGGTGGACGTCACCAACTACGTGATGCTCGAGATCGGTCAGCCGCTGCATGCCTTTGACGACGCCAAGCTGAACGGTGCGATCCACGCCCGCCTACCCAAGGCTGGCGAGCAGCTGCTGCTCCTCAACGGCCAGACGATCACGCCTGCTGCCGACACCCTGCTGATCGCCGACGACAGCCGCGCGCTGGCCATGGCCGGCGTGATGGGCGGCGAGGAGAGCGGCATCACCCTCGACACCACCGATCTGTTCCTGGAGAGCGCCTTCTTTGCGCCCGACGCCATTGCCGGCTGCGCCCGTGCTTACGGGTTCTCGTCTGACGCGTCCTACCGCTTCGAGCGCGGCGTTGACTTCGCTCTCGCATCCAAGGCCATCGAGCGCGCCACGCGCCTGATCCTCGACATCTGCGGCGGCCAGCCTGGCCCGGTGGTCGAGGCTGTCGCAGCCGATAAGCTGCCCCAGCGCGCCCCGATCCGCCTGCGCGCAAGCCGCGTGCGCCGCGTGCTGGGCATCCAGCTCGGCGCCGACGATGTGGCCGAGATGTTCCGCCGCCTTGAGCTCGACGTGGTGCGTGACGGCGACGACTTCATCGTCACCCCGCCTTCCTACCGCTTCGACTTGGAGATCGAGGAAGACCTGATCGAAGAGATCGCCCGCCTGCACGGCTACGACAACATCCCGACCCACGCCCCGCGCGGCCCGATCACCATGCTGCCGCGGCCCGAGGCCAAGCGCGACACCATGTCGGTGCGTCGTCTGGTTGCCGGCCGCGAGTACCAGGAAGTCATCAACTTCGCCTTCGTCGAAGAAGCCTGGGAGAAGGATTTCGCCGGCAACGCCGATCCGGTGCGCCTCGCCAACCCGATCGCCAGCCAGATGAGCGTGATGCGCTCCAGCCTGATCGGCGGCCTGGTGGCCAACGTGGTCACCAACCGCAAGCGCCAGACCAACCGCGTCCGGGTGTTCGAGATCGGTCGCTGCTTCCGCCGCGATCCGGCCGGCCAGCCGGTCGAGGGCTTCCACCAGCCGGTGCGCCTGGCCGCCCTGGCGGCCGGTTTTGCCAAGCCCGAACAGTGGGGCGAGGCGAACCGTAACGTCGATTTCTTCGACCTGAAGGCGGACCTCGAAGCGCTGCTGCTGCCGCGCGTCGCCAAGTTCGAGCGCGCCACGCACCCGGCGCTGCATCCGGGCCGTTCCGCCCGCGTGGTGCTGGATGGCCGTGAGATCGGCTTCATCGGCGAGATTCACCCCGTGTGGGTCCAGCGCTATGAACTCGGCACCGCGCCGGTGGTCTTCGAGATCGAACTCGACGCGTTGCTGGGCACCGTGATGCCGGCCTACCGCGATGTTTCGCGCTTCCCGGCGGTCACCCGCGATCTGGCCTTGGTCGTCGATCAGGGCGCGGCGGCTGCGAGCCTGCTGGAAGGGCTCGAAGCGGTTGCGCCGGCCATCGTGCAGCGCGTCGAGCTGTTCGATCAGTATCAGGGCAAAGGCGTCGAGCCGGGCCGGAAAAGCCTTGCTTTCCGCGTAGTTATGCAAGAAACTCAGCGGACTTTGGAGGATGCAGAAGTGGACGCCGCGATGCTTGTGTTGACCCGCCATGCCGAGGAAAACCTCGGTGCCAAGCTCAGGGGATAAAAGCATCATGGCAGCAACTTTGACCAAGGCGGAACTCGCCGACATGCTGTTCGAACAGGTTGGTCTCAACAAGCGCGAAGCCAAGGATATGGTGGAATGCTTTTTTGAGGAGATCCGGCTGGCGCTGGAGCGGGGCGATTGCGTCAAGCTCTCCGGCTTCGGCAACTTCCAGTTGCGTGAGAAGCCCCAACGGCCGGGCCGCAACCCCAAGACCGGCGAAGAAATCCCGATTACGGCCCGGCGCGTGGTGACTTTCCACGCCAGCCAGAAGCTGAAGGCCAATGTGGAGCAACTGAGCGATGTTGCAAAGTGATGCCCCGGCAGCCACCGAGCTGCCGCCCATCCCTGCCAAGCGTTACTTCACCATCGGTGAAGTGAGCGACCTGTGCGGGGTCAAACCCCATGTGCTGCGCTACTGGGAGCAGGAATTCACCCAGCTGCGACCCGTCAAGCGCGGTGGAAACCGGCGTTATTATCAGCACCACGAGGTGCTGCTGATCCGCCGGATCCGCGAATTGTTGTATCAGGACGGCTTTACCATCTCTGGTGCGCGCAACCGTCTCGACGAGATGGCCGCCCGGAAGCGGGAAGACGTCGAAGAATCCGTCGGCCTGCGCGACCAGCTGGCGGCCGTCCGCTCCGAGATCAAATCCATCCTGCAACTGCTGCAGGGCTGAGTCAGCAAGGGGTGTTTGCGCCCCTGCCAGCCTGACTGATTCAAACATGCCGGCGGTGCGCTTCTGCACCGCCTTTCTTCTCGATCCCTCGATTTCCCCCAAAGGCCTCCCATGACCTACTGTGTCAGCATGCTGCTCGACGCGGGTATGGTGTTCCTGTCGGACTCCCGTACCAACGCCGGCGTCGATCACATCAACACCTTCCGCAAGACGAGCATATTTCAGCGCCCTGGCGAGCGCGTGCTGGTGCTGATGAGCTCCGGCAATCTGGCGATCACCCAGCAGCTCGTTTCAATGCTGCGGGAAGCCATGGCCGCCCAGGACGGACGAGAGAACCTCTGGTCGGTGCCCAACATGTTCGAGGCAGCCCGCCACGTGGGCGAGATGCTGCGCGAAGTGCATCGCCGCGACGCCGACGCGCTGAAGAATTTCGGCATCGACTTTACCGCCGCGCTGATCCTTGGCGGCCAGATCGGCACCGAACAGCCGCGCCTGTTCCACGTCTATGCCGCCGGCAATTTCATCGAGGCGACGCCCGACACCCCGTACTTCCAGATTGGCGAATCCAAGTACGGCAAGCCGATCATCGACCGCGTGGTGAAGCGTCACACCAGCCTCGACGAGGCCGCCAAGCTGGCGCTGATCTCGATGGATTCGACGATCCGCTCGAACCTGTCGGTGGGCGTGCCGCTGGATCTGACCATTCTGAAGACCGACGAGTTGAAGGTCGCCTCGCACACCAGCATCGACGCCAAGCACGAGTACTTCGCGATGATCCGCAATCGCTGGAGCGAGGCCCTTGGCCACGCCTTCGACGAGCTGCCCAACCCCGACTGGCTGGACGCCCGCGAGCAGGGCTGAGCCTTACCAGCCCTGGGCCTGGCGCCGGGCGCTCTCGCACTCGGCGCGGAAATCCAGAAACTGGCGCAGCCGGCGGGCGTCGATCCTGCCGGCGTCGGCCGCCTCGCGCAGCGCGCAGCCCGGCTCGGTGTCGTGGCGGCAGTCGCGGAAGCGGCATGAGCCCGAATAGGGCCGAAACTCCGGGAAGCTCGCCTCCAGGGCTTCCGAATCCAGGTGCACCAGCCCGAAGGTCTGCATCCCCGGGCTGTCGATGATGCCGCCGCCTTCGGGCAGCGGATACAGCCGGGCAAAGGTCGTGGTGTGCTTGCCGGTATCCAGCACCTCCGAGATCTCCCGCGTCTCGGCCCGGGCCTCGGGAATCAGGGCGTTGGTGATCGTCGATTTGCCCATCCCCGATTGCCCCACCAGCAGGCTGGTCTCGCCGATCAGGCGGGCGCGGAGCGCCTCCACGTCGTCCAGCGCCGACAGCTCCAGCACCGGGTAACCCAGCGCCGCAAAGGTGGCGAGGCGCGCCCGGGCGTCGGCCAGCCCGGCCGGCAGGTCGGTCTTGTTGAGGACGATCAGCACCTTGAGATGCTGGTCTTCGGCGGCGCACACGCAGCGCGACACGAACTCATCCGAAAAGCTCGGCTCGGTGGCCACCACCATCACCACCTGGGTGGCGTTGGCGGCGATCAGCTTCTGGCGCCAGGCATCCGAGCGGTAGAGCAGGCTGGTGCGTTCGATCAGCTTGTCGATGACGCCCTGGCCGGGGCCCGTGCTGGCCACCTGAACCCGGTCGCCGCAGGCGAACACGCTTTTCTTGCCGCGGGGCACGCACAGCAGGATCTCGCCGGCGTCGGTTTTCACTTCGTACTGTCGCCCGAAGGCGGCGATGAGGGTGCCGGTGGTCTTCAACGGGCGAGTTCCTGCAGACGGGCGATGCGGATCGCCGCGGGGGGATGGGAGTCATACACGCTGGAATACACCGGGTCGGGGGTGAGCGTGGCGGCGTTGTCCCGGTAGAGCTTGACCAGCGCGCTCACCAGCTCGGCCGCCGGCGCGTGGCTGGCGGCGTAGGCATCGGCCTCGAATTCATGTTTGCGCGACCAGCGGCTCATCAGCGGGGTGAGCGGAAAACTGAACACCGGCAGCACCAGCGCAAACAGCACCAGGGTTGGTGCGGTGCCGCTGGCCTGCATCCCCAGCCCTTCAAAGAACCACGCCTGCCCGGCCAGATGGCCCAGCATCGCAAAGAAGGCCAGGCTGCCGGCACCGATCACCGCCAGGCGCTTCCAGATGTGATGGTGGTGATAGTGGCCCAGCTCGTGGGCCAGCACCGCCTCAACCTCGGCCGGGGCCAGCTTGTCGAGCAGGGTGTCGAAGAACACGATGCGCTTGGATGCGCCGAAGCCGGTGAAGTAGGCATTGCCGTGGGCCGAGCGCTTCGAGCCGTCCATCACGAACAGACCCGACAAGCGAAAGCCGCAGCGGGTGAGCAGCGCCTCGATGCGCGTTTTCAGGGCGCCGTCGTCCAGGGGCTTGAACTTGTTGAACAGCGGTGCGATGAAGGTCGGGTAGATCAGCATCACCAGCAGGTTGAACACCAGCCAGAAACCCCACACATAAAACCACCACAGGCTGCCCATGGCGCCCATCAGCCACAGCACGAAGGCGATCAGCGGCAGGCCGATGACGGCCGACAGGGCTACGCCCTTGATCGTGTCGGCAATGAACAGCCCCGGCGTGAGCCGGTTGAAGCCGAAGCGCGCCTCCAGCACGAAGCTGCGGTAAAGGGTGAGCGGCAGGTCGACAAGCCACGACAGCACCGCAACAAGCGCAATGAAGGCCACACCGTGGGCCAGCCCGCCCGCCTCGAAGAAGTGTCCCGCCAGATCGTGCAGCACCTGCAGCCCACCGCCCACCGTGAGCGCCATCATCAACGCCGCCGAGATCAGCAGATCCACCACCCCCAGGCGCACCCGCGCCACCGTGTAATCCGCCGCCTTGGTGTGGGCATCCAGGGAGATGCTGGCCGCGAAGGGGGCCGGCACCGCGCTCCGGTGGGCCGCCACGTGGCGCATCTGGCGCGTGGCCAACCACAGGCGCACGAGCAGGCCAGCGCCGAGGGCAGCAATAAACAGGATGGAGAAACTGCTGGCGTTCATCGGGTACGGTTAGAGGCTGAGGGTGGGGAGAAGACGACGGGCAAATCCGGGGAGGAGACGCCGCCAGGGAAGGCGCCGCAGAAGGGTGCAGCACGCCTGCAAGGCGGCGGAAACCGGAGGCGAGGGCGTAGAATCGCGCCTTTACCGAAAAAGCGAGCCGATTATGGCACAGGACCAGAATCACCTCATCTGGCTGGACATGGAAATGACCGGCCTCGAACCCGACAGCGACCGCATCATCGAGATGGCGATGATCGTCACCAACAGCAACCTCGACGTGGTGGCCGAAGGCCCGGTGATCGCCGTGCATCAAACCGACGCGGTGCTCGACGGCATGGACGAGTGGAACAAGAACACCCACGGCCGCTCCGGCCTCATCGAGCGGGTCAAGGCCTCGACGATCGGCGAAGCCGAGGCCGAAGCCACCTACCTGGAGTTCATGAAGCAGTACGTGCCCTCGCGCACCACGCCCATGTGCGGCAACTCCATCGGCCAGGACCGCCGCTTCATGGCCCGCTACATGCCCACCCTGGAAGGTTACTTCCACTACCGCAACCTGGATGTGTCCACCCTCAAGGAACTCTGCCGCCGCTGGCGCCCGGATGTGTACAAGGGCCTCGAAAAGAAGGGCGCCCACAAGGCCCTGGACGACATCCTCGAATCCATCGCCGAACTGCGCTACTACCGCGAACACTTCCTGAAGGTGTGACGATGGACCGCGCCACCCTCCGCGCCTGGTGGCAGCGCAACCGGCGCCGGGTGATCGGCCTGCTGCTGGTGTGCGCGTTCTTCTTTCTGCTCGGGCGTTTCAGCCACAGCACGGTGTCGCCCCTGATGTGCAAGATATACGGTTGAGGAACCGTCCGCGCCCGCTGCGGTCTGTCTTTACGGACTGACCGCAGCGGGCGCGACCGTTTCGCCCCGCCGGCTGGTTTAACAAGTGGTCGAATCGCCCTGTGCCGATTCGGCCATTTTCTTTGGCGCGTCGATCCACGTCGCGCCAGCCACCACCCGCAAGGAGCCCTCATGAAACCCGAAATCACCGTCACCGCCTGCGACCTGGACCGCCTGGAAATGCTGCTCGCCATGCCGCCGAACCGCGGCCGCAGCGATCTGGACGGCCTGCGCGACGAGCTCGCCCGGGCCAACATCGTCGACACCGCCCCCGACAACCTCATCACCCTCAGCCGCCGTGCCCGTTTCCGCGAGGAAACCTCCGGCCGCGACTACGAACTCACCCTCGCCTGGCCCCACGAAGCCGACGCCGCCGCCGGCCGTGTCTCGATCTTCTCGCCCGCCGGCAGCGCCCTGCTAGGCCTCTCCGTCGGCCAGCAGATCGACTGGCAGACCCCCGAAGGCCACGCCATCCGCCTCACCGTGCTGGCGGTTTCGCCGGCCGACTGAAGCCCCGCACGCCGCGGTGCGCAGCGCACCCCACGGGCCGCCGGTAGCGGCCCCGCCGCTTGACAGCCAGGCCTGACGGCATTGGGGTGCGACCGTTCGAAAGCCCAGGCCCGGCTGTCGGATGCCACGCCCACCATGAATCCGGAAAGGCTCTTGAATGTTGACGTAGGCATTCAGGTATCTGATTGGAGTAAATTGATGTAGCATTCGCTCCTGCTTCAGGCTGGATAAAAATCCAGCTCGTCAGCACTTTTCAATCACCTGCACCCAGGAGCGAACCATGCCGCAGAACCTCATCTCCTTCGACATCACCCCCGACGCCATCGCCAAGGTCGACGAGGCCATCCAGATCCTCGAAGCCTTCACGGCCCCGTTCATCACCCTCACCAACCAGCAGAAGCAAGAGCTCTTCAAGATGGGCGACAAATCCATCCTCTTCTGCCAGCAGACCGCCATGGTGCTGGAACAGAACCAGAACATCCTGCCGCCCACTTTCGACTACGAAGAGATGAAGACCGACCTGGCCGACCACGCTGCGATTGCGCCCCGTGTCCTGCGCATCCGTGAAGTGCTGGCCAAGATGGAAGACACCCAGATCGCTTTGGGCAGCGACGTGATGGTGGCCTCGTCCGAAGGTTACGCGCTCATGAAACTCTTCGGAAAAGCCGAAGGGCTTACAGAGCTGCAGGACGCCATGCGACTCCGCCGCCCCGGCCGTCCCCGGAAAGACGACCAAACCGAAGGTTGACCCCGGCGCAAGCCAGCAAAAAGGCAGGGTAACCTGCCTTTTTCACGTCCCCGCCCAGCAAGATTCCGAATCTCGCCAGCTAAATCGCCCACCGGAATCCTTAAATCCGCAAACCCTCCAGAAAAATACCCGCGCCGCGCCAGCCCTGTGGATATCCGGGATTAAAAATATCCTCAGAGCAAATTACCTGGGCAGAAACGGAATTTTCCTCGCTTGTTTCGGCCGAGGTCTGGCCCGATTTTCGACTAAAAAATTGCTCGTCCAGGCGAGGCCTGTGGATAAGTCGGATTTTTCTGGCGTGTTGCGGGAATAAATAATCCAGCCAGGCAAATTATCTGAAGGTCTTTCGAAATAGGGTCGATCACCGAGACCGCCATGTTTTACGAGTGCGTGTGCTTCTAAATCGCCTGCACGGCGGCGAACGCCTCCCCCGACGTGCGGGCAGATACCGGACTCTTCTAAACCGCCTGCACGGCGGCGAACCGTCCCATCTTCATTCCCGGCTACGACGGCTTCTTCTAAACCGCCTGCACGGCGGCGAACTTGGCGATCGCCTTTTCGCCTTGGCTCTTGGCCTTCTAAACCGCCTGCACGGCGGCGAACTTGTAGGACATGGCGGACGGCAGGCCGGGGATCTTCTAAACCGCCTGCACGGCGGCGAACCCGTCGTTGCGCGATGCAAAGTTGCTCACTGACTTCTAAACCGCCTGCACGGCGGCGAACCCGTTCATTCGCGCCGGGCTTTTTGCGTTCTTCTTCTAAACCGCCTGCACGGCGGCGAACTCCGGCTAGAGGACGGGCGACATCGAATGGCTCTTCTAAACCGCCTGCACGGCGGCGAACAGCGATAGGTCATCTTCGGCGCTCAGCTTGTACTTCTAAACCGCCTGCACGGCGGCGAACGATTTTCGCCCGGCTGCTCGAAAGCGGCTAATCTTCTAAACCGCCTGCACGGCGGCGAACGCGCATGACGTAGCCCGGCAGCGCGCCATCCACTTCTAAACCGCCTGCACGGCGGCGAACATCCTTGGACCGGCTGCACGAAGGTCGGCCCACTTCTAAACCGCCTGCACGGCGGCGAACAATGGCTGACCGACAAGGCGACCAACGGAAAACTTCTAAACCGCCTGCACGGCGGCGAACGCTGGCGGCCTGCATTGGGCGTTGCGAGAAATCTTCTAAACCGCCTGCACGGCGGCGAACACGGTGTAGGCCATGGCGGGTTACCGGGTGTACTTCTAAACCGCCTGCACGGCGGCGAACACCGCAGACGGCCTAGGGTCCATGCTGCTGGACTTCTAAACCGCCTGCACGGCGGCGAACGCGTTGTTGCGCACCCACCGTGCCAGCGCTGGCTTCTAAACCGCCTGCACGGCGGCGAACGAATTCGAGGGCGCCGACGGTGATTTCGCCCACTTCTAAACCGCCTGCACGGCGGCGAACGGCGAGTCTGACATCGTGTTTCTGCTGCAGAACTTCTAAACCGCCTGCACGGCGGCGAACCCTATCCAGACGCCTTCGTGCCATCCAGCCGGCTTCTAAACCGCCTGCACGGCGGCGAACACGATGGAGCCGGCCAGGTCGGACATCATGTCCTTCTAAACCGCCTGCACGGCGGCGAACGGAATCCGCTACCGCGTGTTCTGCGCGTCGCTCTTCTAAACCGCCTGCACGGCGGCGAACGTGCAGAGGATGGAAAAGTCACTAGAGCCAAACTTCTAAACCGCCTGCACGGCGGCGAACGAAGTCGCCACGCCGGAGGAGCCCGTGGAGCACTTCTAAACCGCCTGCACGGCGGCGAACTCCAGCAACCCGGGCTGAAGGAGAGATAGATGGCAAGCAAACTTCTAAACCGCCTGCACGGCGGCGAACGGCGCGCCAGATGCCGCGATCGCGGTGGCAGCCTTCTAAACCGCCTGCACGGCGGCGAACCAGGGCGTCGAGCCGCTCGGCGGTGATTTCATCTTCTAAACCGCCTGCACGGCGGCGAACAGTGAGAGAGATCAGATCCATGTGTCGGAATTCTTCTAAACCGCCTGCACGGCGGCGAACATCAACGCCAGCAACCTCGCCACCATCTACCACTTCTAAACCGCCTGCACGGCGGCGAACGCCAGCGTCACCACCTACATCGAGGCCACCACCTTCTAAACCGCCTGCACGGCGGCGAACATGAGCCGAGGCTTGGGCTCGAATACCTTGAACTTCTAAACCGCCTGCACGGCGGCGAACTCGATTTCGCCCGGCTTGGGGATCGCCACCGACTTCTAAACCGCCTGCACGGCGGCGAACTGCCAGTGCCTCAGCGCGTGAGATGCCGATGACTTCTAAACCGCCTGCACGGCGGCGAACCTGGTAGCCGGCCTGCCGGCGAACGTCAGCGACTTCTAAACCGCCTGCACGGCGGCGAACTGCGCATGTTTGTGCGGCTGGCGCACGAGCTGCTTCTAAACCGCCTGCACGGCGGCGAACGATCTCAACGGCAATATGTACGAGGTGGCGCTCTTCTAAACCGCCTGCACGGCGGCGAACGGCATGGTGACGCGGAAGGCCGTCTTGGCGCGCTTCTAAACCGCCTGCACGGCGGCGAACTACGACCAGATCGTGGCGCGTCGGCCGATTCACTTCTAAACCGCCTGCACGGCGGCGAACATCCAACCAAAAGCCCCACGCTTGCATCTGATCTTCTAAACCGCCTGCACGGCGGCGAACTTGTGGGCCATCTGCAGTGCGTCGGTGCTGAACTTCTAAACCGCCTGCACGGCGGCGAACTCGACAACACGCACAGCCGCTGGACCGTAAATCTTCTAAACCGCCTGCACGGCGGCGAACACCAGCGCCAGCACAAACAACCGCGAGCACCACTTCTAAACCGCCTGCACGGCGGCGAACAAAATCCCATTGGTGTTTCAGGCGACCGATGGCTTCTAAACCGCCTGCACGGCGGCGAACCGCATCCATGCGCAGCGAGCAAGGCAACGCCACTTCTAAACCGCCTGCACGGCGGCGAACTCGACGTGTTCGCCGCCGCGCTTGCAAGGCCGGCTTCTAAACCGCCTGCACGGCGGCGAACCTGGCCACGGGCGGCGGGGATCAAGCCGGTAACTTCTAAACCGCCTGCACGGCGGCGAACAAGGTGGCGATGGCGTCTTGCCCCTTTTGCTTCTTCTAAACCGCCTGCACGGCGGCGAACGTTTGGGAGAAGCTTGACGCGCTTTACGTGATCTTCTAAACCGCCTGCACGGCGGCGAACGTTTGTCGGTGCATTGATTGATGCGGGTGTTTCTTCTAAACCGCCTGCACGGCGGCGAACGCGCGAAATCTTCTCGCCGCCCAAGCCCACGGCTTCTAAACCGCCTGCACGGCGGCGAACAAGAGACGCCGACCCCCACTCAATGTTCGCGTCTTCTAAACCGCCTGCACGGCGGCGAACTAAGCCAGCGAATCCTCGGGGGCGTTGGCCGACTTCTAAACCGCCTGCACGGCGGCGAACTGGTCGAGCTTTACACCTACCTCTTTCACGGTCTTCTAAACCGCCTGCACGGCGGCGAACATCTGGCTGCCCGGCGGGCATGCGGTGGGTGGCTTCTAAACCGCCTGCACGGCGGCGAACCTGACCCCAGGCATTATTGGGCACCCGCAATGCTTCTAAACCGCCTGCACGGCGGCGAACCATGTCCACCGGCTCGTCGCTGCTGAAGCTCACTTCTAAACCGCCTGCACGGCGGCGAACGGTTCCGGGCGCGGCGTCGGCCGCATGGCCCTCTTCTAAACCGCCTGCACGGCGGCGAACTTTCCGTGCCGGTCGAGCTGCTGCAGGATTCCCTTCTAAACCGCCTGCACGGCGGCGAACGCATTGAGCGGCTTGAGCGTGGTGTTTTCCATCTTCTAAACCGCCTGCACGGCGGCGAACGGGCTCCATCACGCGCTTGACCATGCCCAGCACTTCTAAACCGCCTGCACGGCGGCGAACTGCGGGCGTCGAGCAGGCGTCTTTTGTGCGTCCTTCTAAACCGCCTGCACGGCGGCGAACCCAGATAGCCAGCAGCTGCTCGGCGCGCGCAACTTCTAAACCGCCTGCACGGCGGCGAACATCCAGTTTTCAAGCTTGAGCAGGACCAGATACTTCTAAACCGCCTGCACGGCGGCGAACGGTTGATCGTCTCGAAAAAACCATGAACCTCCTCTTCTAAACCGCCTGCACGGCGGCGAACAAAGCGGAATCGGTGTAGCGCTGAAACTCGGTCTTCTAAACCGCCTGCACGGCGGCGAACAGGGTCCGTACCGCAGCTTTGAGCCGTCTAACCTTCTAAACCGCCTGCACGGCGGCGAACGCTGGCGTCTTCGGTGTCGGCGTAGGCCTTGACTTCTAAACCGCCTGCACGGCGGCGAACTCCTGGACGCCCCGCGCTGCCCAGATGATCGACTTCTAAACCGCCTGCACGGCGGCGAACCTCGGACGAGACCGAAAGCCGAAGCCGGAGCACTTCTAAACCGCCTGCACGGCGGCGAACGTATAAGTCCACGGCGCATGAATCATCGTGATCTTCTAAACCGCCTGCACGGCGGCGAACAGCGGCAGCGGGAGGCGACCCCACTCTCTTGTCTTCTAAACCGCCTGCACGGCGGCGAACTCATTGTGTCCGGCGCCGTTGGCGGCGGTGAACTTCTAAACCGCCTGCACGGCGGCGAACCAAAAGGAGGTTGTAGGCGTTGATCAGATTGTCTTCTAAACCGCCTGCACGGCGGCGAACAGCGGGCGTACGCACCACCACGTACTGCTCCGCTTCTAAACCGCCTGCACGGCGGCGAACGCTATGGTGCTACTGGGACGCTGACATTTTTACTTCTAAACCGCCTGCACGGCGGCGAACAAAGACTGCTACTACCCAATGCTTCTCCGCTGCTTCTAAACCGCCTGCACGGCGGCGAACCAGAGCGGCGGCCATCGACGGCGTGGCGCTGCCTTCTAAACCGCCTGCACGGCGGCGAACGCGCAAATGCGCTACCCGCCCCGGCGGCTTCCCTTCTAAACCGCCTGCACGGCGGCGAACGCCATCGGCGTCTCAATCGGCGAAGCCGTCGACTTCTAAACCGCCTGCACGGCGGCGAACGACGTAGGCCCACGGCGCGTGGATCATCAGCACTTCTAAACCGCCTGCACGGCGGCGAACCATGTCGATGGTGTCGGCGAGGTCATCGAACTCTTCTAAACCGCCTGCACGGCGGCGAACCAGCACGTGTACCAGTACGTCGAAACGCGCAACTTCTAAACCGCCTGCACGGCGGCGAACCCGAACGAGGCGCCGGAAGGGTATATGGCCGTCTTCTAAACCGCCTGCACGGCGGCGAACAACATTTGAAATTTCCTTCGCTTCCGCGCCGACTTCTAAACCGCCTGCACGGCGGCGAACGTGATCAGCTCGACGTAACGGCAGCCGAGGCACTTCTAAACCGCCTGCACGGCGGCGAACAAGGCCGATGGATTCCAGCGCCGGGCAGTACACTTCTAAACCGCCTGCACGGCGGCGAACGACACTTTCGCTTTTGTCGCACGGATCTTGCACTTCTAAACCGCCTGCACGGCGGCGAACCTGGCCGCCTCCATCGCCTCGGCCATCTTCATCTTCTAAACCGCCTGCACGGCGGCGAACCCACAGCTGCAGATTGGTCAGCCCGGTGAAACCTTCTAAACCGCCTGCACGGCGGCGAACCAGTCGAGTGGATATGTGTCTCTTTCCGCGTTCTTCTAAACCGCCTGCACGGCGGCGAACTGGGCTTGTTGGCTGAAAACCCATGACGGATCAGGGGGTTGGCTAGCATTTCTCAGCTTTGGCTTCGTTTTCTTGATGATTGTCGATCTCCTTGTTTTCAAATGGGTTTCTCTGCCAGGGATTTGACGAAGGTGAACAGCAGGTCGAGGGCTTCGGCGTCTTGCAGGGTTTCGATGAGGCGGGCGCGGAAGGTGTTGTCCTTGACGCGTGGGTCGGCGCCGCATTCGAAGGCGAGGGGCATGACGTAGGCGTCCTTGATGAGGTCGGCCACGTCGAAGACGAGGGCGCCGCGGCGGGTCTTGCCGTGGAGGAGGGGGAAGGCGTAGCTGATGCCCAGGCCGTTGAGCGCGACGGCGGCGAGGCCGTAGGCGATGTAGTTGCCGTGGTCGAGGAAGCTGTTGACCCGGTCTTCGCGGCTTTCCCGGGCGCCGGCGCCTTCATTGCGGGTGAACTGAAGGCCGTAGCCGGACGACAGGCCGGCATACAGGGCGCGGGCCCATTCGGCTTCGGCGAGGAGCAGGGCTTGTACGTCGGCAGCGGTTTCGCTGCGCGCCTTGAGGCGGTCGGCGGCGCCGGGCGGCAGGGCGATCTGCCGTTGCAGTAGATCGGGGTTGCGTTGCCAGACGCGGGCGGTGAGGTCGATGCGTTCGGCGATGAGGGCTTTGGCCAGTTGCAGCCGCCGGGCTTCGTCGCTCCAGTGGCGGACCCAGCCCTGCATGTATTCGGTGGGGCGGTATTCGCTTTGCGGGGTGAGGAACACCGGTTCGGCGGTGGCGAAGAGGGGCGAGCCGCCGCTGCCGCAGAAGCCGATGAGCACATTGGATTCGGCAAGCCGGCGGACGGCGGCGTCGGTGATGGAGGTGCCTTTGCCGAGCAGCAGCAGGGCGGTGTTGCGTTCGGGGAGGTTGAAGTATTGCTCGACGTCTTCGCCAGTTTCGGTGAGCCAGATGATGCGCTCGTCCTTCTGGAGCACGCGGGCGTGCTCCAGGTAGAAGATGTTGGCGCGCTTGGAGAGGAGGATCTGCCGTGGCTTTGCGCGGGGCTTGTTCATGGCAGGTCGGGCAGGCCGAAGGGGCGGGTGGCGGTGGCGAGGCCGTAAGCGTCGGGGCTGGCCTCGCCACCGGCGTCTGCCGGGAGGGTTTCGACATAGAGTCGCCAGGTGTGGCCGTTGCTGTCGCTGCGCAGCGGAAAGTAGGGCAGGCGGGCGTCGTCGGCAGTCTGGATGCGGCGCAGGCGCAGGCTGCCGTCGGGCTTGCGTTCGGCCTTGCGGGCGGGGATGCGGTAGCGGCGGAAGCTGGTCCAGGGGCCGGCGAAGTCGTCGGGGACGTTACGGGGGTAGGTGTAGCGGGCGTGCTCGGCGATGGCCCGGTGGCCTTCGGTGGCGACGACGAGGGCGTCGAGCGCGTCGCGGGCTTCGGCAAAGATGCGCAGGCGCGGCAGGACGCGCGGGTAGTCGGGTAGCGCCAGGGCGTACTGCCCCGGCTGCTGGCGAAAGGCGCCGTGGAGCACGCGCAGCACGGCCGCCGCGGCGAGCGGCGAGGCCTGCCGTTCGAGGGTGAGATCCACAAAGCAGCGGGGGTGCATCACTCCTTGCCTCCCGAGAAGACGCCGCCGCGGATGAGGCTGGCGATCATGAACATGCCTTCGGGCGAGTTGGGGTCGAGGGTGTTGAGGCGGCGGGCGAATTCGAAGGCGGAGGTTTTCTTGTCGCGGAAGAATTCCTGGGCTTCGAGGCTGGCGCCGTTGGGCTCGACGGGCAGCGGCCGGCCGTGTTCGGTATAGGCGGGATACCAGGTGTCGATGGTGCGCAGGGCGTTGCCGATCTTCTGGTCGCGCAGGGCGGCGTGGCCCATGCTGCGGGTGCTGGCGAAGTCCATGCCGCTGCTGCGGGCGCTGCGTTCGGGGGCGCCGAGGCAGTAGAGCGGGCGGGCGAAACCCCGGGGCTTGTCTTCGACATAGTTTTGCGAGGGGAAGACTTCGATGGCACCGGCGATGCCGAAGTCCACGTGGGCTTCGATGCGCAGGCCGCTGTCGTCGTTGCCGCGCAGTCCGTCGGCCAGCACGCTGGCAATACGGCGCTCGTCATCGCTGATGGCGTCGAAGTGGTTGAGCGGGGTGGCGAGGGCGTCGAAGCGGGCAAGGGGCTCGGCGCGGCCCTCGACGTCGATCCGGGCGACATCGACACGCACGTTTCGGGCGATGGTGCGGTTGCGCCACAGCCAGCGGCCGTTGGCGATGTTGCGGGCGAAGCGGGCGGCGACTTCGTCGAGGCCGGCTGATGCCTTGGCGCGCTCGACGAAGCTGCGCACGCTGTCGCGGTAGTTGCGCACGTCGTCGTCCTTGTCGGTGCTGGATGGGGCGCAGGCGAAGAGCACGTTCTCCAGATCGAGGCAGCGCAGGCCGAAGCGGACGGCGAGAGCCTGGGCGTGCTCGTCGAGCTTGGCGGTGTCGGTGGTCTGGATGTTGGAGACTTCGGCGCGCTTGGCGGCTGCGGCGGTGGATTTCTCGGCGTCGCCGCTCTTGTTGACGTTCTGGGTGCCGCGGATGCCGTGGCGCACGACCATCACCGGGCTCTGGCCGTCGGCGAGCACGTTGAAGAAGGGGGCGTCGGTGATGACGAGGCCGCGCTGGAAGGAGAGGACGCCGGGGAGCTTCTTGAATTCGGGTGCGTTCATGGTGCGGGTTCCTTTACGAAGTTTGGGTTTGACGAACGACGAAGACGTCGTCCTGCAGCCAGGTGTGTTCCCAGAAGGGGATGGGGCGGGGGCCGTAGTCGCGGCGGGAGACGTACTGCACGAGTCCGAGCAGGGGTTCGCTGTAGGCGTGGAGCGGCTGTTCGCCGTGGTCGTCGGGGTGTTTGCCGGTCATGCGCACGCCGTCGCGCCGGGCGAAGGGGGTGATGGCGGCGTAGCCCAGCACGGTGGCGGCGAGCCAGGATGTGGGCAGGGTAGGGCTGTCTTCGGGCTCGGCCTTGCTGCGCGTGGCGCGGCTGCCGATGGCGGCGACGAGGGCATCGACCGGATGGTCGTGGGTGGCCATCAGGTCGCTGCGCTCAATGAGCCAGAAACCGTTACGAAGCTGGAGGGCGTCGGGGTCGTCCTGCACCTCGACGGCGCCGACCTCATCCACGCTGCCACCGGCGATCCGGGCGCTGTGCAGGAAGCGTTGGACCTTCTTCTGATTGACCGGGCCGTCGACCTCGATGAGCAGGGAGATGACGAGGTGGCAGGAGGCGGTGGGCTGCAGCGAGAGGGCGTGGGGGTTCTTGGAGGAGTAGTCGGTGGCGTCGATGAAGGTGGCGCCGCGCCGCTGCTGGGGATGGAAGTCGTAGAACCCGTCGCTGCCGAACTCGCCCAGGAGCTGGCCGTCGTGGTGGAGGATGGCGACGCGGCGTGGGCGGCAGCCAGTCTTGAGCCCGAGGTTGTGCACGAAGAGCACGATGGCCATGACGGGCGCGGCGTTGATGGCGTAGTTGCCGGCGAGGGCGTTGGCGGCGCGGACGCGGATTCGGGACAGGTGCAGGTAGCTCATCGTGCGGCGTCCTCGGCGATGGCCTGGAGTTGGTAGAGATCCTGCTGGTCGAAGTGGAAGTCGCCGTGCTCGTCGCCGAAGCGGAAGTCGGCGATCAGCGTGGCCAGTCGGGTGGCGAAGGCGCGCGGCCAGTCGCGGTCGCGCAGATCGGGATCGACGAGACCGCGGGCGATCGGGTCGGCGTTGATCGAGACCAGCGGCGAGCCGCCGTTGGGCAGCACGTCCATGTGCTCAAAGAGCTGTTGGCGGGCGCGCTCGCCCTGGGCGAGCACGGCGTCGACGATCTGGCGGACATGGGCGGATTCTTCGTCGCGGGTGTGCATGTCGGTGGGGATGAGTCCGCCATTGCGGGCGCGGGCGGCGTGGCACCAGTCGCGGAAGCCCATCAGCAGCGGGCGCGGCAGGCGGATCGGGATGCCCTGGAAGTGCTGGGCGAGGACGGCCTTGACCTGTCGGTTTTCGGTGGGCGGGAAGAAGACCAGCGGGCGCTGCATCTCGCGGACGAGGGAGCCCACGTTCTGAGGATTGGCGCCCCCGAGCCCGAACACGACGGTGGAGATGCGCTGCAGCGTGCTGGTGTCGGTGTCGCCGGGGTTGCGCAGGGTGTCGTTGTGGGCGCGGGTGGCTGAGCGGATCGAGCGGCTGACACCCCCGGCGCTGAGGGGTGTGACGGAAACGTAGCTGCCGTCCTGGCGTGGGAGCAGGAGCTGCCGGGCGCGGAGCGACACCCGTTCGGTACCGATCTCACAGCCGCGCCGGGCGCCTTCGGCGAGTCTGGCGAGCAGGTGCCGGGCTTCATCGGCGGGTGCCGTGGATTTGCCTTCCTGCACCTGGCGGAGTTGTTTGACCGCAGTGGCGATCTTGCCGGCGTTGGCGGTGTAGTCCAGATCGGGGACTTCGCCCGCCGCAAGCAGGGTGCGCGCAGCGACGTAAGGCAGCTTGAGGGCCTGTGCTGGTGCAAGGCGGACACCGCCGGCGGGGATGTTGGAGTTGGTGGTCTTGTGGGAGAACGTGACCAGATTGTCGATGGTTTCGCCATAGAGTTCTGGCGGGAGGGAAACCCAGGGTGGGGCGTCGGGTATCGCTTTTGGGGTTCTGGCCATGCAATGCTCCTTGGGTAGGGCAGAATGATGGCGACAGCGTAGTCTTATATTTGAAGAGCGTCAACATATTACTTTCGGTCTTACTAGGGTAAAAAATCCCGCGAGTGCGGTTTACGGTGTTCCGCCTACTCGGCGGCGAACTGAGTTGCTCCTTGCGGACCTACTACTTCTAAACCACCTGCCTCGGTGGCCGCGGCAGGGTATCACGGACGAGCCGGGGCCAGAATGCACATCACCCTGATTTCCGCCTGCGAGCGTCGGGCGATCAAGCGCAGCCGCGCAGTGCTGGACAGCTACGCCATCCGCACGGGCGAACGGTCATGGGCCACGCCGATCACCCTGGAAGGCTTGCGCGAGCTGCGAGCGTTGCTCAAGACCTCCGCAACCCGGCAGACCGCGGTGGCCTGCTATCGCAACGAGGGGCGCGAGCGGATGCGACTGCTGTGGGTGGTCGGGTCTCGCGATGCGTTTGGCCCGGGCGGGCACTTTCCCGCCGGGACCATGCGCCGCAAGCGCCGCCCCCCGCCGTGGTTGCCGGTGGTCAGCCTGCTTGCCCAGGCAGCTGGGTTGGCGCACGACCTGGGCAAGGCCGGCAGCTTCTTCGCCGACAAGCTGGCCCGCGCCGTGGCGGCGCCCGCTGCGAAGGCCGAGGCAGACCCGGTGCGTCACGAGTGGCTGTCGATGCGGGTGCTGCAACTGCGCAGGCGTGGCAAGGATTGGCCTGGCGCGTGGGCGGCGCTGACCCGGGCCCGTCCGGTGGAGGAGATGGACGGGCTGGAGGATCGTGGGATCGCCGGCCCCGCGGATGCGCTGGACTACATTGTCGCGACCCATCACCGGCTGTTCGGCCCGAGGGATACGCCATCGTCCACGCCAACCTGCGACCGGCATGTGCACGACGCGGGGCAAGCCCGGCAGCTGACGCTGGCGGGGGCGTTGCCGGCTGACATCCTGAATGAACTGGATCGCGTACTGGCCCGGTTGAACCGCCGTGCTGGCGAGCGTCCGCCGGCCTTCTGGCGCGGGGCGGCGGTGCTGGCGCGGGCCGCGCTGATCCTGGCCGATCACAAGGTGTCGTCGCGCCCGGTGCTGCCCGGCGTGACGGGCTGCGGCCTTTACGCCAACACCAAGAACGGGGCTTTCGACCAGCCCCTGTGCTGGCATCTGCAGACCGTGAGCCGTCGGGCGGCGGAATTTGCCTGGCGCATCGCCGGTTTGCGCCTGCCTGGGTTGGCGACCGAGACGGTGGAGCACATCCTCTCGCCGGCCGACGAGCGGGGCCGCTTTGCGTGGCAGAACCGTGCGGTGGCGGCGGTGAGCGCGTTCCGGGCCCGCAGCGACGCGCCGCTGCTGATCTTCAATGTGGCGGCGACCGGGGCGGGCAAGACCATCGCGAACGCTAAGCTGGCCTGTGTGGCATCGCCCCGGCCGCGCTTTGCGATTGCACTGAACCTGCGCACGCTGACGCTCCAGACGGGTGACGCCCTGCGCGAGTCGCTGGGCCTGGGGGCGGATGAGATGGCGACGGTGATCGGCGACCGGGTGGCGGCGCGCCTGCATGCGGCTTCCCGCGAGCAGGGCGCCTACGCCGGCACGTTCGAGACCGACGGCCCGGCCACCGAGTACGACGCCTTGGGCGGCGCGGTGCTGCTGCCCGGTTGGATGAAGGTACTGACCGACGCGCGTCCGGCCCTTGCGCCGGTGATCGGGGCGCCGGTGCTGGTGTCGACCATCGATTACCTCATCAACGCGGGGGAACCGGGACGGCAGGCCCATCACGTGGGGGCGCTGCTGCGCCTTGCCGACAGCGATCTGGTGCTGGACGAGGTGGATGCGTATGCACCCGAAGCCCTGGTGGCGGTGCTGCGGCTCATCCAGACCGCGGGGCTGATGGGGCGCAACGTGGTCTGCTCGTCGGCGACGCTCCCCGTGCCGGTGGCCGAGGCGGTGAACCGCGCGTTTGGGAGTGGCGTGGCGATGCGCGGCGCGCTCGAAGGGGGCGACGGAAAGTTTGGCGTCGTCGTGGTGGATGATCGTGGGCCGGCTTCGGTCTTCGAGGCCGGCGAGGATTTTGCGCAGCGCTTCCAGGCGCATCTGGATACCTTGATGAAGCTGCCGGCAAGGGCGGTGCGGCGTGCCTTTGTTCAGCCTGTCGGGGCGCGTAGCCAGGAAGGGTTCGAGTCGGCCGTGGTGGATGCGGTGCGCCAGTTGCACGAGGCGCACCGCTGGCGTGCGGGCCAGGGGCAGACGCTGTCTTTCGGCCTGGTGCGGGTGGCCAACATCCGTACGGCGATTGCGACGGCCCGGGTGCTGGCGCGGGCGTTGCCGCATGCCCGGGTGGCTTGCTATCACGCCCGGGATTTGCGCATCCACCGGCACCTGAAGGAGCAGCGGCTGGATTTTCTGCTCAACCGCAAGCGCGGAGACCGGCACATTGTTGCCGATGCGGAAATTGCCGGACTGCTTGTGGCCTCTCCAGACGGCGATGTGCCTTTCATTGTGGTGGCGACGCCGGTGGAAGAAATCGGTCGCGATCACGACTTTGACTGGGGCGTGATCGAGCCTTCCAGCGCGCAGTCCATCGTTCAGGCCGCGGGGCGGGTCAATCGGCATCGGCTTGTGCCGGTCACAAGTCCGAACGTTGCGATCCTGCGCTACAACGCCCGCTGGGCGACAGGGCGCGAAGGGGATGCGGTGTTCCTGCGTCCGGGGCTCGAATCCCGGCAGGCCGGGATGTGGCGTTATCGGAGTGCGGACCTCGAAGTGCTATTGAAGGGGGCGGATCTGGATCGGCTGGATGTCCGGTTGAGACTTGGTGACTGCCAGATGGCGACCGAGGAGGATCGTATCGTTGGGGGGCGTCTCGCCGAGCCGATGAAGACATTGCTCGGGGCAGACGCCAATCCCTCCGGCTGGATGACCCAGGGGTTCTACGATTGCTACCGTCTGCGTGATGGCGCGCCTCAGCGTACATGGCGCTTCGTTCGGGAAGATGGGAGTTGGGTGTTCCGGATGGACGATGCGCTGCTGGGCGGCAGCGTCCAGCGCAATCTCGCCGAGGTCGTTGAGCGGGCACCCAACGACTGGTTGTGCTGGGATCTGGATGCGCTGGACGAGGCCTGTCGTAGCCTGGAGGTGGAAACGACGAGTGAGGCTGGCGCGTCCCGCGGGCTGGAGTTTCAGTGCCCCGACTGGGGGGCGGGTGTCCCCGCCTGGGATCGGTCCTTTGGGTTTTTCATGCCATGATTTTTGCAACGGTCCAGAGTGCGGAGTTAATGCTGACAGCGCTGAGCGTTCGGAAGCGGTAGCCGATGCCCTCACCGTGGGGCGCGGTTCAGGTCGAGCTTGCCCATCCTTGTGCCGCCCGGTTTCACGTCGGCATCCATTTGGATGTACGTGGCGTCGAAGTTGATTGACCGCTGCCAAATCCGGATCAACTTTTCGGTTGGGGGAGCGACTGTTCGGGAAAAAATGCGATCAGGGACTGCTGCTGTCTAATAGGGCGAGGCGTCATGCCGCTGCCAGCTGATCGCCGCTAGCCCGCCACACCAGGGCCAGCCCCGACGCGATCAACAGCCCATCGAGCACGCGCCGGAAGTCCTCCACCGAGAGCCGCCGATCCACCTGCCCGGCGATGTGCTTGCCCAGGTGGGTGGCGGGTAGCAGGACGAGCGCGGTGAGCAGGAGCGGACCATCGACGAGGCCGCTGGCGGCGCACAGGGCCGCGCGCCACAGGGTGGAGAGGGAGATCAGCACGGCCTGGGTGGCTCGGAAGGCGTCGCGGTCGGGAAGGCGGGGCTGCAGGTAGGCGGCATAGACGAAGCCGCCGCTGCCGAACATCCCGCCCAGCAGGCCGCCGCCGATGCCCCAGAGCCACGCGCCGCCGGATGACGGCCAGCCGCCGGAGCCGCCGCCACGCAGGCTCCAGGCGCCGTAAGCCATCACGAAACCGCCGAGCAGCGCAGCCATCAGCGAAACCGGCAGCACGCTGAGGAGCGCGACGCCGGTGGCCTGGCCAAGGGCCATGCCAGGCACGAGACGCAACAGGGCCGGGCGATCTACCTGGCGGCGCAGGGTGTAGCCACGCTGGACGGCGCTCGTGGCGTCGAGCAGCGCCAGCAGCGGCACGACGCGCGTCACCGGCATGGCCCAGGCGAGGGGCGTGGCGGCGATGAGGGCAGTGCCAAAACCCACCAGCGAGAAGAGGGCGTAGGCCACCGTGAGCACGGCGAAGATGCCGAGGAGCGTGAGGGGGCTGGTGCTGAAGTGGGCGTCGAGGAGGGCGGGTATGGGCGCGGGCATGGGGGGCGATCCGGTGTTGAACGACTCCCCGAGTGTGGCGGTGGGCATGCTATAACGCCAATATCGAATAAATCTTCTACCTATTACATTTAAGAATGATTAGCTTCAGGCAGATCCGCTATTTCCTGGCCGTGGCGGAGGCCGGCAATTTCTCCCAGGCGGCGGCCGGGCTGTTTGTGGCGCAGCCGGCCCTGAGCCGACAGATCGCTGCGCTGGAGGAGGAGCTTGGGGTGACGCTCTTCGTGCGCGAGGCGCGAGGCGTGCGTCTCACGCCGGGGGGCGAGCTGTTCCGGGCCCGGGTGGCGGGAATGGATGCAGAGTTGGCCAGCGCGGCGGACGACACCCGGGCGCTGGCTCGCGGCGAGGCGGGTGTGCTGCGCCTGCTGCATTCGAGTTCGGTGCCGCTGGCGGGGCCGCTGCTGGCGACGCTGGGGCGTTTCCATCGGGATGTGCCGGCGGCGCGGGTGGATCTGGATCGGGTGGCCTCCGAAACCCAGGTGGCCGAGGTGGCGGCCGGCCGGGCAGATGTGGGGGTGGCGCGTCTGCCGGTGTTGCGGCGCGATCCGGCTGTCGAGTTTGTACCGCTGCCGGAAGAGCGGCTGCTGGCGGCGTTGCCGGCCGGGCATCGCTTCGACGGTCGGGCGGCGCTGCCGCTGGCCGATCTGGCTGGCGAGGCCTTTGTGTCGGCGGTCCATCGGGAGCGGGGCGGGCTGGCGCGGCGGGTGACGGACCTGTGTCTGGCGCGGGGGTTTGTGCCCCGGATGGCGCCGGTGATTTCCCGCAAGACGTCGATGCTGACTTTGGTGGGCGCGGGATTTGGCGTGGCGGTGATCCCGGCGGGGATGGCCGGGCTGGCGGGGCAGGGCGTGCGGCTGGTGCCGCTGGCGGATGATGACGCGACGGCGGCGGCGGCGATCCTGCTGCCGCGCCAGCCGTCGCCGCTGGCGGTGCGCTTTGCGGAGATCTGCCGGGCGGCCTGGGCCGCCGATGGTGAATCGTCCTAGCTGCCGCGCAGCCACTTGCGGCTGCTCTGGGTTTCCTGGAGGTCGCGGGGGGTGGCAAGGCCTTGTACGTGGGCGCCGGCCAGCGCCACCTGGTGCAGCTGAGCCACGGCGCAGGCCTCGAGCAACGCGCTGCGTTGGTCGAGGCGTTCGATGCCGAAGGCGGCGAGCCAGACATCCATGCGCGCCAGGCCCGCGCTGCGCTCGGGGTACAGGCTGGGCAGCAGCACCATCAGGTCGATCCAGTCGAGCTCGGGCACGCTGCCCAGATGTTGTTCGAGCGCCCGTTCGACGATGCCCTGGTTGAAGGGGGCGTTGAAGACCACCACCGGCGCACGGGCGATGAAGCGGAGCAGGGCGACGAGGGCCTCCGCCGGACTGTTGCCGAGCTGGGCGTAGAAGGCGTCGCCGGGACGCAGCAGGCCCTGGTTGATCGCCACCGCGCCGACGCCGGTGAGCTGTTTGCCGCCGCTGCCATCGGCGCCGGCTTCGGCATTGACGATCACGTAGCGGGTTTCGTAGTGGGCACGGGTCAGCTCGGGGGCGGGCAGCGCCGCCACGGCGTCAAGCTCGGCCTGGAGGTTGGGGCTGACGGCTGCACCGCCGCCGGGGAGAAATCGGGAGAGCCAGTTCATGGTCGTCAGATCTGGTAGTCCAGCTTGAGTCGGAGTTGGATCTTGCGGGCCTGGCGGAAGGCTTCCTTGAGGATGCGCCGATCGAGCTCGTTGAGGTCGTCGGGTTTGACGCGGTTGTCGCCCGGCGCGCCGTGGTCGGTGTCGAGGTGCTGGTGGCGCAGGCGCAGCAGCTGGATGAAGTGGAAGCCGTCGGCCATCGCGGAGAGCTCTTCGGCCGGCATGCCGATGCGGCTGCCGCCCTGGCGCAGGCGCTGGGCGGTGCTGGTGGCGTCGACGCCGGTGCGCAGCGCGAGCACGCGGGCAGCATCCACGAAGAGGCGGGCACCGAACTTTTTGAGGTCGATGGTGCCCGGGTGCTTGGGATCGTCGTCGGTGACGAAATCGCGGATCTTGCCGAGCGGCGGCGATACATCGAGCGCGTTGGTGGCCATTGCCTTGAGGAAGGCCGGGTTGCCGCCGGTCATGGAGAGCAGCCAGTGGCGCAGCTTGTGGGCGACCTTCTCGTCGCCGTAGAGCACGCGGAAATCGAAGAAGATGGTGGCGTTGAGCAGCGCCTCGGGGTGAGGTTCGCGGATCCACTGGCCGAACTTCTCGCGCCATTCGTCGAAGGTGAGGCACAGCTCGGGATTGCTGGCCATGATGTTGCCTTCGCACAGCGGGAAGCCGCAGGCGGCGAGGTCGTTGTTCACATCCTTGGCGAACTCGAGCAGGCGCAGCTTGAGGGGTTCCTTGTCGGCCCATTCGGGCAGCACGTAGATGATCCCGTTGTCCTGGTCAGTGGAGAGGGTCTGCTCGTGACGGCCTTCGGAGCCGAAGGCGAGCCAGGCGTATTCGATGCCGTGCAGGTCGTGGCGGTCGAGGTTGAGTTCGAGGATGCGGCGGGTTAGGGCGTCGTTGAGGGCCGAGATGAACTGGGTGAGCTGCTCGGCGCCGATGCCCTGGGCGAGCAGGTTGAGGGCCAGCTGGCGGATGTCGCGGCTGGCGCGCTGCAGGGCCTGAACGTCGGCGGCGCTTTCGATGCCGGACCGGATCTGGCGCAGGCCGATGCGCTGCAAGGCAAACAGGTCGCGCTCGGAGATCACGCCCTTGAGTTTGTCCTCGGCATCCACCACCAGGATGTGGCGCACGCCGTGGGTGGCCATCTCGAGGGCGGCGTCGTAGGCGCTGGCGTTGGCGTGGAGGGTGTGGGGCGGGGTGGTCATCACGTCGGCGATGGGCCGGGTGAGATCGAAGCCGGTGAGCACGATGCGCTTGAGGATGTCGCTCTGGGTGAGTACGCCGACGGGTTTCTCGTCTTCGCCAGCCACGGCCAGACAGCCCACGCCGGCCTCGGCCATCTTCTCGAGGGCGCCGCGGGTGGCCACATCGGGCTGCACGAAGATCGGCGCCTTCTTGACCAGATTGGCCAGCGAGGTGGTCATCGTCTGCTGCTCGGCGGCGCGCTGGGA
Organism: Zoogloea sp.; assembly: GCA_041917255.1. GTDB lineage: Bacteria > Pseudomonadota > Gammaproteobacteria > Burkholderiales > Rhodocyclaceae > Zoogloea. The sequence continues at coordinate 31,353 of JAYRYA010000024.1, read as the reverse complement.
GAACTGGGCCTGGAGCTGCTCCCGCGACTGGCTCATCAGGCTGGCGATGTAGCGGGTGCAGAAGATCTGGAAGGTGGGCGAGAGCTCCTGCAGGCGCAGGAAATCGGCCGCCGGCAGCTGGAAGCAGTAGCTGTCTTCAACAGCGATGTAGCTGTTGGTGGAGCGCCGCTCGGCGGAGATGGCGCCAATGGGGAAGCCTTCGCCGGGGCCCAGGGTGAGGGTGGCGTATTCGGTGACGGCGACGCCGCCCATCTGGCGCGCCTGCACCTTGCCGCGATAAACGATGTAGAAGAATCGCGGCGGGCCGTCTTCGGGCATCAGGATTTCGGATTCGGCCGGATAGTAGGCCGTGGCCAGCCGCTCACCAAGAAAGCGCAGGGCTTCCGCCTCCATCCGGTCGAAGGGCGCGTGGCGGCGCAGGAACTCCAGGTTGGTTCGGATCAGGGTGTCGGCGGCAGTGTTTTCCATAAACTCGGGCGCTGCGTGGGATAAAACCTGTAAATCTACTCCGCCCTTGCCCGGGCGTCATGATCTGGCGCAAAAAAATGCGGTATCGGTGCGCGGGGCCGTGGCGTGGTGTGACATGTGCCGCAGTTAGAATTGCACAATCACTTTATGAGGAATCACCATGAGCGCCAACATCCTGCCCGCCGTCGAGATCAGCACCGCTGCCGAGCCTACCCACACCGTGATCTGGATGCACGGGCTGGGGGCCGATGGCCATGATTTCGAACCGGTGGTCGATGAGTTCGATATCGACCGCCTGCCGCCGACGCGCTTCGTCTTCCCCCACGCGCCCCAACGGCCGGTGACGATCAATGGCGGCTACATCATGCGTGCGTGGTACGACATCCTGTCGCAGGATTTCAACGGCCGGCGCGAGGATGCCCGCGGGGTGATCGAATCCGCCGCCCAGGTGGAGGCGCTGATCGCCCGTGAGAACGCCCGCGGCGTTTCCGACAGCCGCATCGTGCTGGCGGGCTTCTCGCAAGGCGGGGCGATCGCGCTGCATAGCGCGCTGCGCCACCCCAACCGGCTGGCCGGCGTGCTGGCGCTGTCCACCTACCTGCCGCTGGCCGACACCCTGGCGAGCGAGGCCAGCGAGGCCAACCGCGATGTGCCGATCTTCATGGCCCACGGCACGGCCGATCCGGTGATTCCCCATGATTTTGCCCGGCGTTCGGCCGATCAGCTTGCCGCCGCCGGCTATCCGCTGGCCTGGAGGAGCTATCGCATGGAGCACAGCCTGTGCATGGAGGAAGTGCGCGACATCGAGGACTGGCTGGCCACCGTGCTGGCAGCCTGAGGTTTACACCGGCCGGCGTTTGAGGAGGTTGTTGCCGATGAACGACAGCACCGTCTCGCCGCGCTGATTGACCGCGGTGTAGCGCAGACGGGCAATGCCCCGGTCGGGCTTGGATGAGGACGGACGTACCTCGAGCACCTCGACCACGCTGTGCAGGGTGTCGCCGGGGCGCACCGGCGCCAGCCAGCGCAGCTCGTCCAGCCCCGGCGAACCGATGCTCGATTGGGCAAAGATGCCGTTCTGGATGAACAGCCGGAAGCACACCGCGATGGTGTGGAAGCCGCTGGCGATCAGCCCGCCGTAGGGCGAATCCGCCGCGGCGTTGGCATCCAGATGAAAGGATTGCGGATCGAACTGGAAGGCGAAGTCGATGATGGCGGCTTCGGTGAAGGTGAAGCCGCCGCTCACGAAGCGGTCGCCGGGAGTGAGGTCGTCAAGGTAGCGGGTGTCCATGGGCTGTCTCCGGTGTGGTGAGTGTTGTGGGCTGGATGGTAACGCGAGCATGGCTTCAGCCGGCGGGCAGCAGGTTCTCCTCGCACACCCAGCGCCATGAGATCGGGCTCGCACCGGTCCTGCTGACGGTCATCGCCTGGTCGATTCCCGTATCCGTCATCCTCTCAGTCGATCCCGTAGCGCCGCAGCCGGTTGGCGATGGCCGAGTGGGATGTTCCGAGGCGTTTTGCGAGGCGGCGGCTGGAGGGGAATTCCTTGTAGAGCCGCTGCAGCAGTTCCTTCTCGAAATCGGCGACGGCCTGTTCGAGGCTGAGCACCTCGCCGGGCTGGGCGGGGGTGGTGACCTGGGCAAGCTCCAGGTCTTCGGCCTGGATGATGCTGCGCTCGGTCATGGTGACGGCGCGGAAGATCACGTTCTGGAGCTGCCGCACGTTGCCGGCCCACGGGTTTTCGAGCATTGCCGCGCAGGCGCTCTGGGACAGGCGCATGGGTGGCCTGGCGGCCTGGGCGCAGGCGCGGGCGAGGAAGGTGTGGGCGAGGGGCAGGATGTCGCCGGGCCGCTCCCGCAGCGGCGGCACCTGCAGGTTGAGCACGTTGAGGCGGAACAGCAGATCCTCGCGAAAATGGCCGGTGCTCGCCATCGCCTCCAGCGAGCGATGGGTGGCGCTGACGATGCGCACGTTCATGCGCACCTCGCGCTCGCCGCCGACCCGGCGAAAGCTGCCGTCGTTCAGGAAGCGCAGCAGCTTGGCCTGCAGGTAGGGCGACATCTCGCCGATTTCATCCAGAAACACCGTGCCGCCGTCGGCAAGCTCCAGCAGCCCCGGTTTGCCGCCACGCAGGCCGCCGGTGAAGGCGCCGGCGGAGTAGCCGAAGAGCTCGCTCTCGGCGAGGTTTTCGGGCAGGGCCGCGCAGTTGAGGGCGAAGAAGGGCTGGCTGCGGCGGCTGCTGCTGGCGTGGCAGGCGTGGGCGAGAAGCTCCTTGCCGGTGCCGGTCTCGCCGGTGATGAGTAGCGGTGCGTCGACCATCGCCATGCGCGCCGCACGCTGCTTGAGCTGCTCGATCTCCGGCGAGGTGCCGAGGATGGCGTCGAAGCCGCCGGGGTCGTAGTTCTGCAGCGCGCTCATGCGCTCGCCCATGCGGCTCGGGGTGTGCAGGGTGAGCACGGCGCCGGCCACGCGCCCGCCGATTTCGTGGAGGGGCATGGTCTCGAGCAGGAAGGGTTCGCCGTTGATCGCCACCTCGCACGCCGGCAGGTGGTAGTCGGCCGCCGCCAGATCGCGCAGCAGGTCGGGCTTGCCGATCAGGCCCTGGATCGAGGTGCCGATCAGGCTGCCTTCGGCCAGCCGGCAGGCGGCGCTGGCCGCGCCGTTGACGATCACCACCCGCCCGGCTTCGTCGATGGCGAACACCGGGTCGGGCTGGGAGGCGAGCAGGGCGTCGAGATATAGCCGCCGCTGGGCGCCCGGCAGCATGCCCACTGGCTCGACGCTGAGCACGCCTTTGAGCAGAAGCAGGTGCTCGCGCAGCGTATTGAAGCTTCGCGCGTCCAGCTCCGGGGCCTCGATGAAGATGTGGGGCGGGTCCACCTCGACCGCGGTGACGTTGAAGCTCCGCCGGGCCAGCTCGGCGAGCACCTCCTGGGCGATCCCGACCCGGTCGGAGAAGAACACGTCGATCCGCATGGGCTTACCTTTGTATCAATTTCGTTACAGTGTAACGAAAAGTGTACGTCCTTTTCAACTCCTTGAAATAAAAGAAAAAGCGCCTGCCAGAGCGCACATGGCGGGAGGCTCGCTGTAACGAAATCGATACGATGCGAAGCCCGGATGAATGGGTTGATTCTTCAGAGTGTTGTTTTCAAAAGGTTTTTTGATCTGGCACGAGACTGGCTATAGGTCTTGCAGACAGATGAACAACCCGAATTGAAAAGGAGAATCCCCATGCGCGTCCTCGTCCTCGGCAGCGGCGTCATCGGCACCACCGCCGCCTACTACCTGGCCAAGGCCGGCCATGAAGTCACGGTGGTGGACCGCCAGCCCGGCCCGGCTCAAGAGACCAGCTTCGCCAACGCCGGCGAGGTCTCGCCGGGCTATTCCGCGCCGTGGGCGGGCCCCGGGGTGCCGGTCAAGGCCATCAAGTGGATGCTGATGCACCACAGCCCGCTGGTCATCAAGCCGCTGCTGGACCCGTCCATGTGGCGCTGGTGCGTGGCGATGCTGAAGAACTGCACCACGTCGGCGTACCACATCAACAAGGCGCGCATGGTGCGCGTCGCCGAATACAGCCGCGACTGCCTGAAGGCGTTGCGCGCCGAAACCGGCATTGCCTACGACGAGCGCGCCCAGGGCACGCTGCAGCTGTTCCGCACTGAGAAGCAGCTGGACGGCATCGGCAAGGATGTGGACATCCTGCGGGAATCCGGCGTCCCCTTCCAGCTTCTCGACCGGGACGGCTACCTGGCCTACGAACCGGCACTCGCCGCGGTGAAGCACAAGTTCGTCGGCGCGCTGCGCCTGCCCGGCGACGAAACCGGCGACTGCCACTTGTTTACGTGCCGGCTGGCCAGCATGGCCGAAGAGCTTGGGGTGCGCTTCCGGTTCAGCACCTCGATCCTCGGCATCGAGCAGGACGGCGCGCGGGTCACCGGCATCCGCACCGACGCCGGTGTGCTCACCGCCGATCACTACGTGCTGGCCCTCGGCAGCTATTCCACCCAGCTCCTCGGGCAGGTGGGCATCGACATTCCGGTGTATCCGGTCAAGGGCTACTCGATCACCGTGCCGATCACCGATGCCGCCATGGCACCCGAATCCACCGTGATGGATGAGACCCACAAGGTGGCGGTAACCCGCCTGGGCGACCGCATCCGCGTGGGTGGCACGGCGCAGCTGTCAGGCTTCGACCTGAGCCTCGACAGCAGGCGCCGCGAGACCCTGGAGTTCGTGGTGTCCGATCTCTTCCCCCACGGGGGCGATGTCTCCCGCGCCGAATTCTGGACAGGTCTTCGTCCGATGACCCCCGACGGCACCCCGATCATCGGCCCGAGCCGCTTCTCCAACCTCACCCTCAGCACCGGCCACGGCACCCTGGGCTGGACGATGGCCGCCGGTACAGGCCGCGTCGTGGCCGACATGGTGAGCGGACGCCAGCCCGAGATCCCCGTCGCCGACCTCAGCGTCGCCCGCTACGCCTGAACCCGGCCCTCCCACCTATCCACCCACCCCACACCAGACGAGACCCCCATGAAAATCATCGACACCGCCGCCGCGCCCAAAGCCATCGGCCCCTACGCCCAGGCCGTGCTCATCGACGGCTGGCTGTTCAGCTCCGGCCAGATTCCACTCACCGCAGACGGCCAACTGGCCGGCGCCGACATCGAGGCGCAGACCGAGCAGGTCTTCGACAACCTCGAGGCGGTGCTGGCCGCGGCCGGCGCGTCCCTCGCCCAGGTCGTCAAGTCCACGGTCTTCGTGAAGGACCTGCAGGATTTCGCCCGCCTCAACAGTGTGTATGCCCGCCGCTTCGGCGCACACACGCCGGCCCGTTCCACCGTCGAGATCGCGCGGTTGCCGCGGGACGTGAAGGTCGAGATCGAAGTGGTGGCCCGGCTGGCCTGATTGCTTTTCCCCATCATCCGTCCGGTGGCGGGCGCTCCAGCCCGTGCCGGATTGACAACCCGCTCACACCCGGGCCGCAATGAAAGGATCTTGTCATGACAGATGTAAAAGCAATGCTGGCCGAGGAGGCCGCCCACGAGGCGCGCGATCTTCATCGTGGCCTCAAGGACCGGCACATTCAGATGATCGCCCTCGGCGGCGCGATCGGCGTCGGTCTGTTCCTCGGAGCCGGCCGGGCAATCTCGGTGGCCGGGCCGGGCCTGCTGCTGAGCTACGCGGTGGGCGGCGTGATCATCTTCTTCATCATGCGGGCGCTCGGTGAGCTGCTGCTGTACCGCCCGGTGGCCGGCTCGTTCGCGTCCTACGCGGAGGAGTTCATCGGCCCCTTCGCCGGCTTTGCCACCGGCTGGTCGTACTGGTTCACCTGGGTGACCATCGGCATGGCCGAGATCACCGCCGTGGCGGTGTACGTGAATTACTGGTTTCCGGAGGTGCCCCAGTGGATACCGGCGCTCGTCACGCTTGCGGTGCTGTATTCGGCCAACCGGATCTCGGTGGCGCTGTTCGGCGAGCTGGAGTTCTGGTTCGCGCTGATCAAGGTGGTCACCATCGTCGGGATGATCCTCGTCGGTCTGGCGATCATCTGTTTCGACATCACCCCGCTGGGCAAGACGGCCAGCTTCTCCAACCTGTGGAGCCACGGCGGTTTCATGCCCTTCGGCATCCTTGGCGTGGTGATGACCCTGCAGATCGTGATGTTCGCCTACCAGGGCGTCGAGCTGATCGGCGTGACCGCGGGTGAGGCCCAGAACCCCGAGCGCGTGCTGCCCAGCGCCACCAACAGCATCATCTGGCGGATCCTCGCCTTCTACGTGGGCGCGCTGGTCATCATGATGGCGCTGGTGCCGTGGAGCGAGCTGCGGCCCGGCGTCAGCCCCTTCGTGTTCGTGTTTGAACGCATTGGCATCCCCGGCGCCGCTGGCCTCATCAACTTCGTGGTCATCACCGCGGCGGCCTCGTCGTGCAACAGTGGCATCTTCAGCACCGGGCGCATGCTCTACACGCTGGCCCAGTTCCGACAGGCGCCCCAGGCCCTCGGCCGGGTCAATCGTCATCATCTGCCGGCCAACGCCATCACGCTCTCAACACTGGTGATGAGCATCGGCGTGGTGCTCAACTATCTGGTGCCCGAGCAGGTCTTCGTGTGGGTGACCAGCATCTCGCTCATCGGCGCCTTGTGGACCTGGACGATCATCGTCCTCGCCCACCTCGGCTACCGTCGGGCCGTGGCGGCGGGTACCGTCAAGGCGGTGTCCTTCCGGATGCCCGGCGCGCCCTACATGAACTGGGTCGTGGTGGCTTTCATGGTGGCGGTGTGCGGCCTCCTGGCCCTCGACCCCAGCACCCGCGTGGCGCTCTACGTGGCGCCGGTGTGGTTCGCCCTGCTGGGCATCGGCTATCGCTTCTGCGCCGACACCGGGGCGTCCGCCCACGCGCCGGTGCCCGCCCGGCACCAATCCGAATCCAAATCCTGAAAGAACCCAAGCATGATCGACTCGAACGTGACCAAGGCTGGCGCCGTGCTGACCATTGATCTCGATGCCCTGTGCGACAACTGGCGCCTGCTCCGGCGGCAGGCCGAGGGCGCCGAATGCGCCGCCGTCGTCAAGGCCGACGCCTATGGCCTCGGTGCCGAACGCGTGGCTCCGGCCTTGTATCGCGCCGGTTGCCGCAGCTTCTTCGTGGCCCACCTGACCGAAGGCATCCGCCTGCGCGCGGTGCTGCCCGATCAGTCCGCGATGATCTACGTGCTGCACGGCCCGCATCCTAGTTCGGAGCGGGACTTCGTCCGCAGCCGGCTGGTGCCCGTGCTCAACAGCCTGCCCCAGGTGAAGGCCTGGCAGACCCTCGCCCAGTGGGAGGACGGCGTGCTCCCCGCCGTGCTGCAGGTGGATACCGGAATGGCCCGGCTCGGGCTGGGCGAGGACGAGTTCGCCAGCCTGATCGCGCATCCGGCGCTGCTCGACAGGTTGGCCCTGCAGTTCGTGATGAGCCATCTGGTGAGCGCCGAAGCGCAGGACGACCCGGTGAATCGCCGGCAGCTGGCGCGCTTCCAGGCGGCGCTGGCGCAGCTGCCGGGAATGCGCGGCAGCCTCGCCAACTCGTCGGGAATCTTCCTGGGCGGCGAGTACCACTTCGGGCTGGTCCGCCCGGGCGCCGCGCTGTATGGCGTGGCCCCGGTGGCCGGGCAGCCCAACCCCATGCGGCCGGTGATCCGCCTGCAGGGCAAGGTGCTGCAGACCCGACGCATCGACGCGGGCACGGCGGTGGGCTACGGCCACAGCTGGATGGCCAGCCGCCCGTCCCGGCTTGCCACCGTGGCGGTGGGCTATGCGGACGGTTACCTGCGCAGCCTGAGCAATCGCGGCATCGCCCGTTACGAAGACGTCCCGCTGCCGCTGGTGGGCAACATCTCCATGGACACGATCATCGTCGATGTCACCGACGTTCCCGGGGAGAGCATCGTCGAGGGCGCCTTCGTCGATCTTGCCGACCCCATCAACGGTGTCGATGCCGTCGCCGAACGGGCCGGCACCATTGGCTACGAGATCCTCACCGGCCTGGGGCGGCGCTATGCGCGCCAGTACATCGAAGGTGGCCGCATCCAGCCGGATTGATACCTTCCGGTCCGGGGCGACCCTGCGGCGCTCCGGACCGGAACTTTCTGCCGTTTTCCACGATACCCACCGGATTTCGCGCCACCCGCCGCACCTGACCCCTGCCGTTCCGGCAATCGGCAGCGGATACCAGCCGGCAGCTTTTGCCCGGCGCGACGTTTCCCGCGCGGGGCATCGCGTGCGGAGCGGCGTGCAGACCAATGTCTTAACTCAACTTTACCTCCCTTAACCCGATCCGCTACCAAGCGGGGGCCGGTTTGGGCCGTTATCTTGCTAGGAACCGGAGGCAGGCGCAGGCCGCCCGGAGTGATTCCGGCAACACACGGCAACACAGCGGAAAGGAAAGATCATGGTCAGCAGCATCAGCGGTCACAGCAGCGCGTCGGCAATGGCGATGACGCGCCCCGACCCGAGCCAGATGGCGAGCAAGCTGTTCTCCAGGCTGGATACGAAAGGGCAGGGATTCATCGAGCAGAGCGATCTGCAGTCGGCCTTCAGCCAAGTCTTCGGTAACGCCTCGTCGTCCCAGGCGAACGACGCCAGCAGCCAGCTCTTCAGCGCCCTGGATGGCGACAGCAATGGCAAGGTGACGGAAAGTGAGTTCTCCACCGGCATGCAGAAGCTCGCCGAGGCGCTGGACAGCCAGGCTTTCAGCAGCCGCATGGGCGGGGCTGGCGGGATGCCGCCACCTCCGCCGCCGGGTGGCGGCCAGGACGATGCAGGCTTCACCAAGGACGAGCTGCAGAGCCAGCTGGAGGAGATCGGCAGCACCGACAGCAAGCGCTCGTCGCTCATCTCCAGCGTGGTGGAAAACTTCGACAAGGCCGACACCAACGGCGACGGCAAGGTGAGCGCCACCGAGGCGATGGCCTATGAGCAATCCACCCAGGGTAGCAGCTCGGGCAACTTGACCGGCACCGGTAGCGCCAGCTCGTCGAGCCAGACCGACGCCATGCTGGCCCACCGGCTGATGGAGCTGATGCGCGCCTACGGTGGCGATTCGAGCACGTCGGCGGCGAGCAGCGTGCTGTCGGTGTCGGCCTGATCGGGGATGCGTGTCGCAGGTCGGGGTTCAGGTCGTACTTCAGTCCGACAGCACGGGTTGATCTGAGCCGACGTGTCGGACTGAAGTCCGACCTGCAGGGATGAGTGCACGGCTAGCGGCACCACTGCTTTTCGCAGGGCACGCCGTCGTTGTTGCCATCCATCTTGGTGCCCGGGCAATTACGCAGAAACCAGGTGGCCTCCTCGCAGGAGGTCATCTGGGAGCAGTGAGTGCGGCCGTCGCAGGTGTAGCGGGGTTCCGGGGCTGGACGCTCGCTGGACTGGCGGGCGGGCCGGGCGTCGGCGATCGGCTCGATGGTCGCGGCGGGTAGGTCGCGCCTGTTGTATTTGCCATAGGCTTGCCACACGGCGAGCCCGACGAGGAAGAGGATCAGCAGGCGCTTCATTGCGTGTCCGGGGGGGGCGGGAATGCCCGGATTATATGTCGACTGGGTGCCTGCCCGGCACGTATGTCCAGGCTGGAGCTGCGAGGCGTTTCCGTCGATTCAGCCGAGCCCGCGGGCGACGTTCTCCCACACCAGGGCTTCCACATCCGCCGCGAGGCAATCCACCTCAGTCAGATCGCCCCAGTTCTCGCGGAAGTTGCGTTGCCAGGTAAGCTGGCGCTTGGCGAGCTGGCGGGTGGCGAAGACGCCCTTGTCGCGGAAGGTGCGCATGTCGCACTGGCCGTCCAGGTATTCCAGCGCCTGGCGGTAGCCTACGCAGCGCATCGATGGCAGGTTGGGGTCGAGCCGGTAGTGGCGGCGCAGGCGGATCATCTCGTCCACAAAGCCGGCCAGCAGCATGGCGTCGAAGCGGCGTTCGATACGGGCGTGGAGCACGGCCCGGTCGCTGGGGGCGAGGGCGATGGGAATGTAGCGATGGGTCTCTGCTGCTTCGTCGCGCCTGGCGTAGCTGTCGGCCAGCGGGCGACCGGTGAGGCGGACGATCTCGAGCGCGCGCTGGATGCGCTGGGCGTCGTTGGGTTTGAGGCGGGCGGCAGCGTCGGGGTCCAGCGCGGCGAGCCGGGCATGGAGCGCTGGCCAGCCGTCGCGCGCGGCAGCGTCTTCAATATCCCTTCGCAGCTGCGGGTCGGCTTCGGGCAGTTCGGATAATCCGTCGCGCAGGGCCTTGTAATAAAGCATGGTGCCGCCCACCAGCAGCGGCACCTTGCCGCGGGCGGTGATCTCGCCCATAAGCCGGCGCGCGTCCTCGCAGAAGCGCGCGGCCGAGTACGCTTCTTCGGGGCTCACGATGTCAATCAGATGGTGCGGGCAGGTGGCTTGTTCGTCGGCGCTGGGCTTGGCGGTGCCGATGTTCATGTCCCTGTAGACGAGGGCCGAATCGACGCTGACGATCTCCACTGGCAGGCGCCGCGCGAGGGCCAGCGCGCAGGCGGTCTTGCCGCTGGCGGTGGGGCCGAGTAACAGGATGGCGGGCGGAAGCGGCGTGGTTTCGGGCATGATTCGGGCCTTGGCAATCGCGCATTGTAGCGGGTGGAGAAATTCGGTTGAACGCATCGGGCTGGAGTGGGATCGGGCGGGCGCTGGTGGCTGGCGTGCTGCTTGTGTGGGCGGGGCTGGCGGCGGCGAAGGGGCCGCTGTATCTGTGGGAGTTGCGCGATGGCGATGGAGAGCTTCGCGCCTGGCTGTACGGCACGATCCATGTGTGCGACGCGGCGTGCTTTCCGCTGCCGCAGGATGTGCGCGCGGCCTTTGCCGGCGCCGACAGTCTGGCGCTGGAGCTCGACCCGCAAGATCCGGGTCTCACCCGGCTGCTGTTGCAAGCGGCGCGGCTGCCGGCCGGCGAGCGCCTCGACGACATCCTGCCGCCTGCGCTGCGGCCCCGTGTGGCAGGCGCCATCGACCGGCTTGGGCTGCCACAGGCGGTGCTCCAGGGCATGCAGCCGTGGATGGTCAGCACGCTCCTCACCATCAAGGCGGCGGAGCACGCCGGCTATGGGGCGAGTCAGGGGGTTGATCTTGCCCTGGCCCGCGACGCCCGTGCACGGGGCATCGAACTCTGGGCGCTTGAGCAGGTCGAGCAGCAGTTGGCCGCGCTTTCGGCGGGCGGCGACAAGGCCCAGGTGGCTTACCTCGCCGAGATCGTCGCCCTGATCGAGGACGATGCGGCGCCGGATTACTTTGCCGCGATGCTGCGCGCCTGGCGCACCGGCGACGTGGCCGAGATCGACCGCATCCTGCGCGAGGAGTCCGGCGGGCCCGACGCCGCACCGCTACTCGAGGCGCTGCTCGACGCGCGCAACGCGGCGATGGCCGAGGCCATCGTCCGCGGCCTCAAGCCCGGCCGCCGGCCGTTCATTGCGGTGGGGGCGGGGCACATCGGCGGCAAGGGCGGACTGCTGGAGATCCTCGCGGCGCGGGGTTACACGCTGCGGCAGGTGCACGATGCGAACGACTGACGCCCATCACGCGGAGCAGGCATGACCGACATCTTCATCAGCTACGCCAGCGAAGACCGGGAGTGCGCCCGGCAGTTTGCCTCGTCCTTCGAGGCGCGAGGCTGGTCGGTATGGTGGGATCGGCGGATCGTGCCGGGCCAGGCTTTCGATTCTGCCATCGAGCAGGCGCTGGAGGCGGCGAAGTGCGTGGTGGTGCTGTGGTCGCCGGATTCGGCGGCGTCGGAATGGGTGAAGAACGAAGCGGCCGTGGGCGCCGAGCGGGGCGTGCTGGTGCCGGCAATGATCGTGCCGGTGAAGTTGCCGCTGGAATTCCGCCGCAAGCAGACGGCGGATCTGACCGACTGGCGCGGGGCGGCGGATCATCCGGGCTTTGCGTCGCTGTGCGAGGCGGTGGAGCCGCTGCTGGGCGACGCGCCCCGAGCACCGGTGGCGCCGCCCACGCTGCCAGCACCGGCCGGTGGCCGGCGGCCGGCGCTGCTGGCTGCGTTGGTGGTGGTGCTCGCGGGTGGGGTGTTGTGGGGCGTGTCCCAGCGGGCTGCGCCGCCAGCGGTGCCGGTGCCGGCGCAGCAAGGTGCGGCGTTGGGCGAGGGCGAGTGGTCGGCCGCGCGCATCGCCGGCGTGTATCGTGGTGCGGTGGTGGCGGATTCGAAGGGCGGCTCCCGCGATGGGGTGTCGGTGACCGTCGAGTTTGTCGACCGTTACACGGTGCGGCTCACGTCCGACTACCCGCGCATTCCCGCGGTGACGCTGCGGGTGAGCGAGGCTGGTGGTCGCGTGGTGAATGACGGTGGCGATACGGCGCTGATCGTTGACCCGACCCGCACGCCGCCACGCCTCGACTACTCGCCCCACGGCGAACTGAGTTTCAGCGGAGTGCGTTGATGAAGTGGATGTGTGAAAGCGTGCTGGCGTTCTGGCTCGTACTGACGGGCTGTGTGGCTGTTGCGGCGGGCCCGGTGGCGGTGGATGTCGGCCACTTCCTCGAGAAGCCCGGCGCCACCAGCGCCTACGGGGTGACCGAGTTTGAATACAACCAGAACCTCGCCGCGGTGATCGCCACCCGGCTGGAGGCCGATGGCGTGCCGGTGCGGCTGATCGGCTACAAGGGCGAGATGGCAGATCTCTACGCCCGCGCGCCCCAGGCCGAGGCGGCGGGCGGGCAGTTCTTCCTGTCGGTGCATCACGATTCGGTGAAGGCCGAGTACCAGCAGACGTGGCTGGTGGATGGCAAGGAGCAGCGCTACTCGGAGTACGCACGGGGCTTCTCGCTGTTCGTGTCGCGCAAGAACCCGCGGCTGGCCGAGAGCCTGGCCTGCGCGAGCAGCATCGGCGCCGCGCTGAGGGCGGCCGGGCTCACGCCCACGCCCCACCACGCCGAGGCCGCCGGCATCGGCCGCCCGTGGGCCGATCAGATCAACGGCGTGTATTACTACGACAACCTGGTGGTGCTGAAGACGTCCACCGTGCCCGCCGTGCTGCTGGAGGCGGGGGTGATCGTGCATCCGGTTGAGGCAATCGAGCTGGCCACGCCCGAGCGTCGCGCCCTTACGGCCAGCGCTGTGGTCGCCGGGCTCGCCGCCTGCGGGGTGACCGCCGGCCGTTGATCGGGGAAAATGCGGGCTAGGCGCCACCGACACACCGTGGGGCCCATTTTCAATTCTGGATTCCGTAACTGATGAAGACGATCCTGCTGTCCTACTTCTCCGCCGCCCGCAGTCTGGGTCGGCCGGGCATTTTGTGGCACCTGATGTGGCCGACGCTGGCCGCGAGCATCGTGTGGACCGGCCTGTTGGTGACGAGCTGGGGTTCGCTGGTGACGCTGGGTAGCGGGCTCATCACCGCGATGCCGCTGGTGGGCGACTGGCTGGCCTCGTCCGAGGGCGCGCTAATGGTGGCGCTGCTGATGTTCAAGATCGGCCTGGTGGTGCTGGCGCTGCCGGTGATCTACGTCACCGCGGCCTTTCTGGTGGCGGCGGTGGCGCTGCCGCTGATGCTCGAGAAGGTCGCCGCCAGCGACTACGCCGACATCGCCCGGCGCAGCGGCGGCAGCCAGGTGGGCAGCGTCTGGAATGCGCTCACCTCGGTGATCCAGTTTGTCGTGCTGCTGGTGCTGAGCCTGCCCCTGTGGCTGATCCCCGGCGCCGGGCTGCTGATCTCGCTGATCCTCACCGCGTGGCTCAACCAGCGCGCCTTCCGCTACGACGCGCTGATGGCCCACGCCGACGCCCACGAGATGAAAGCCCTGCCGGCCCAGCATTCCAGCGGGCTGTTCGGCGTGGGGCTGGTGGGCGCGGCGATGGCCCACCTGCCGCTCATCAACCTGTTTGCGCCGGCGCTTTCCGGGCTGGCCTTCGTGCATTACCTGCTCTCGGCCCTGCGCGTGGCGCGCAGCCGCGAGAACATCATCGAGGTAAATTGAACATGGCTGCGGATTCCACGCCGGCTTTCGGCGCAATCATCATCGGCGACGAGATCCTCTCCGGCCGCCGTGAGGACAAGCACTTCGGCAAGGTCGTCGAGCTGCTCAAGGCCCGCGGACTGAGGCTGGCCTCGTCGCGCCACGTGGGCGACGAGCGCCCGCGGCTGGTGCAGACGCTCAAGGAGAGCTTCGCCAGCGGCGACATCGTGTTCAGCTTCGGTGGCATCGGCGCCACGCCCGACGACCACACCCGCCAGGCCGCGGCCGAGGCGCTGGGCCTGCCGCTGGCGCTGCACCCCGAGGCCGAAGCCGAGATTCGCGCCCGCTTCGGCGACGAGACCACGCCCCAGCGCCTGCAGATGGGTGTGTATCCGCTGGGCGCCGAGATCATCCCCAACCCCTACAACCGCATCCCCGGCTTCTCCATCGCCAACCATCACTTCGTGCCGGGCTTTCCGGTGATGGCCTGGCCGATGGTCGAGTGGGTGCTCGACCAGCGCCTCGCGCACCTGCACCACAAGGCCGATTACGTCGAGCGTTCGGTGATCGCCTGGGAGGCGCTGGAGGGCAAGCTCATCGACCTGATGGAAGCCATCACTGCGGATTTTCCCGATGCCACCCTTTTCAGCCTGCCCAGTTTTGGCGGCGAAGGGCTGCGGCGTCACATCGAGCTGGGCATGAAAGGCCCGGCTTCAAGCGTTGACACCGCGATGGCCCGCATCACCGACGAACTCACCCGGCGCGGTTACGCCTGGGAGCCCCGCGCCAATCTGTGACGCCATGAGCGCCGGCTCCCCATCCACCTACCGCGATTTTCCCGGCCGACGCTGGCTGGGCGTGCTGCTGCGCGCTGCGCACCTGGCCGGCGTTGTGGGCGTAGGAGCCGGGCTGCTGGCCGGCGTGCAGGTGCATGGTTTCCTGATCCTGATGGTCGCTTCCGGTGTGGCGATGGCGGCGCTGGATGCCTGGTCCAACGCCCTGTGGCTCAAGGAGCTCGCCGGCCTCTCGCTGCTGGTCAAGTTCGTGCTGATCGGCGTCTTCGTGGTGTATGAAGCGTCCCGCCCGGCGCTGTTCTGGCTGATCCTCGTCTTCTCGGTGGTGTTCGCGCATGCGCCGGCGAGCTTCCGTCACAGACGCCTGTCACGACACTGAAGTTTTCAGTCCTTATCATCGCGTCCCGTATCAAAAGGCTGCACGAGGGCGCGTGATGGGCAACGACTGGATTCTGGCCAAAACAGCGGTCGGGCTGGAGGAGATTGAAACCCGCGCAAGACGGGTTCCCCCGCGCCTTCGGACAGTGCTGATCCTCGTGGACGGCCGGCGCAGCGTGGCCGATCTGATCGACGCCGCCGCCGGCCTCGGCGATGTGCGCCTTGCGCTCGAAACACTCCACGGCAAAGGCTTCGTGAGCCGCGTCGGCAACCCGCGCCCGGGGGCTGCGGTAGCGAGCCGCGCCTCGGCACAGGTGGATGCCCGCAGCCGGCCCGCACCGATCCCCGTGCCGGACCCACCGGCCCACGCGCCGCGTCAGCGCCGATCCCTCGCACTGGCGCGACTGTATCTCCTCAACGCCATGGAACAGAGCCTGCGCCATGGCGACCAACCGGTGCGCGACCACCTGCGCAACGCCACATCCCGCGCCCAGCTGGTGCTGGCCTTCGAAATGTGCCAGGAGATTGCCGGCGAACTGGGTGTGGGCCACATCGACACCATCGAGAAGACCTTTTACTCGATGCTTCCCGAAGAGGGCTGATCGCCGCCGGCTGTGCAAGGAGTGGACATTCCGCCCGCTCAGGATGCGCGAGCCTGCCCGCCTGTGCTGTACTGCCCGGCCGGGCTGTCTGCCGCATCCGCGCCGCGCCCGCCCCCGACCCCACAACAATAAGTCGCGACCGGCCCCACGCCGGCCTGCGTCACGCCGAAAGGAAACAGGATGACGACCGCCGCGCCAACCCCCGCCCTGACCGAAGCCGAGACCAGCAAGTTCGTCCGCATCACCGAGGGCGACCTCGACCTCCAACTGCACTACAACGACTGCGGCAGCGGTGCCGAGACGGTGGTGATGCTCCACGGCTCCGGCCCCGGCGCCAGTGGCTGGGCCAACTTCAACCGCAACATCGAGCCGCTGGTAGCTGCCGGCTACCGGGTGATCCTGATGGACTGCCCCGGCTGGAGCAAGAGCGACCCGATCGTGTGCACCGGCTCCCGCTCCGAGCTCAACGCCCGCTGCCTCAAGGGCCTGCTGGATGCGCTGGGACTCGACAAGGTGCATATCGTTGGCAATTCGATGGGCGGCCACAGCGCCGTGGCATTTGCGCTGTTCAACCCTGGCCGCGTCGGCAAGCTCGTGCTGATGGGCGGCGGCACCGGCGGCCCCAGCCAGTTCGTGCCCATGCCCACCGAAGGCATCAAGCTGCTGCAGGGCCTGTATCGCGACCCGACCATCGAGAACCTCAAGAAGATGATGGCGGTGTTCGTGTTCGACACCAGCAGCCTCACCGACGCGCTGTATCAGGCCCGCCTCGACAACATGATGGCCCGCAAGGATCACCTGGAGAACTTCGTCAAGAGCCTGGCGGCCAATCCCAAGCAGTTCCCCGACTACGGCCCGCGCCTGGGCGAAATCGCCGCGCAGACTCTGGTCATCTGGGGCCGCGACGACCGTTTCGTGCCGATGGACGTGGGCCTGCGCCTGCTGTGGGGCATGCCCAACGCCGAGCTGCACATCTTCAACCGCTGCGGGCATTGGGCGCAGTGGGAGCACGCGGACAAGTTCAACCGGATGGTGGTGGATTTCCTGGCCCACTGACGACGCTGACCGTAGCGATGTTCAAAGGCCGCGCCCGTGCGCGGCTTTTTTTCGTTCACGACAGCGGTTGCCCGGTTGGTGAAATCTTTCGCCGTCCCCGCGCTCTTGCGCCAGAAACCGCCGCGGACAGTTTCCTTGCCAGGACATTCCTGCCATCTCCATCGACCTTTGACCCTGATACCGTCAAGGGTATTGATAAACGTCAATATTCGAACATTAGAATTTTCTAAAATTGTCTTGTGCTGATTTTGCGGTGCACCACTTCATTCGGTTGATTCGTCAGAGGGGGGCGTATGCAAGTGCTCAAGCAATGGTTGCTCGCGCTGTCGATGGCTGCGTTGATGGGGGGGCAGGCCCACTCGGCGGCCGATCAGAACGCGGCCGCATCGGGCGCCGCGCTGCTCAAATCCACGGCGGATCACAGCAAGTTCAAGGAACTCCAGCGCCCATTCCAGTCTGGCCCGGAAGTCACCAAGGCCTGCCTGACCTGTCACACGGAAGCCGCCAAGCAGGTTCACCAGACCCAGCACTGGAAGTGGGAGTACGTGAATCCCTCCACCGGGCAGACGCTCGGCAAGCGGCACGTCATCAACAATTTCTGCACCTCGGTATCGTCCAACTACAAGGCTTGTGCCAGTTGTCACATCGGCTACGGGATGGAGGACGGCAACAAGTTCGACTTCGCCTCCCAGGAGAACGTCGATTGTCTGGTGTGCCACGACGCCACCGGCAAGTACAAGAAGCCCGCCGGCTTTGCCGGTAACCCGGTGACCAAGGACACCGAGTTTCCCCCAGGCTCCGGCAAGATCATCCGCGGCATCGATCTGCAGGCCATCGCCCAGAAGGTCGGCAAGACCCGTCGTGAAACCTGCGGCGCATGCCACTTTTACGGCGGCGGCGGCGACGCGGTGAAGCACGGCGATCTGGACAGCTCCCTCGAGCAGCCCGACAAGGCGCTCGATGTGCACATGGACGCCGAGGGCAACAACCTCACCTGCGCCACCTGTCACAAGACCGACGGCCACCAGGTGCCCGGCAGCCGCTATGCGCCCACCGCCATGGACAAGGGCGGCGCGCACATGCGCGGCAAGGCCGACAGCAGCAACCCGGCCACCTGCCAGGCCTGCCACGGCCAGGCGCCCCACGGCATGGCCAAGCTCAACGACCACACCGACAAGGTGGCCTGCCAGACCTGTCACATCCCCGCCTTCGCGCGGGGCGACATGCCCACCAAGATGTCCTGGGACTGGTCCACCGCCGGCAAGCGCGACGCCAAGGGCAAGCCGCTGGTCATCACCAACGACGACGGGCACATCACCTACAACGGCATCAAGGGCGATTTCGTGCTCGAAGAGAACGTCCGCCCCGAGTACATGTGGTTCAACGGCTCGGTGAAATACACCCTGCTCGGTGACGACATCGACAAGCGCCGCCAGCCCATCGCCATCAACACCTTTGAAGGCGGGCCGGACGATGGCACGTCGATGATCTGGCCGGTGAAGGTGTTCCGCGGCAAGCAGCCCTTCGATCCGGTCAATCGCTCCCTCGTGGTGGCCCATCTGGCCGGCGAGGACGACACCGCCTACTGGAAGAACATGGACTGGCAGAAGGCCATCACCGCGGGCATGGCCACGGTGGGCAAGCCCTACTCGGGCCAGGTGGATTTCATCGAGACGGTGGCGATGTGGCCCATCACCCACATGGTTGCGCCCAAGGAGAAGGCGCTGGCCTGCACCGAATGTCACGCCCGTGGCGGGCGTCTCGAGAAGATCGAGGGCATCTACATCCCCGGCCGGGGTGGCAACCGCATCGTCGATACGGTGGGCTGGCTGGCTGCGGCGGCGATCCTCGTCGGCGTGCTGGGCCACGGCCTCATCCGCTTCGTCAATCGCAAGCACTGACAGGGAGACGGGATCATGGGACGCGTTTACATCTTCACCCGCTTCGAGCGCCTGTGGCACTGGATTCAGGCGGTCCTCATCATCGGCATGCTGATCACCGGCTTCGAGATCCACGGCAGTTATCACCTGCTTGGTTTCGAGCAGGCCCACCGGGTGCACACCACCGCCGTGTGGGCCTTCATCGGGCTGTGGGTGTTTGCCATGTTCTGGCACCTCACCACCGGCGAGTGGCGGCAATACATCCCCACGATGAAGAACATCGACAAGATCGTCCGCTTCTATTCGGTGGGGATCTTCAAGGGCGAGCCTCACCCCTTCAAGCCGACCCGCGAGCGCAAGCACAACCCCATGCAGGCCCAGACCTACCTGGGCGTGACCGTGGTGGTGACACCGCTGATCTGGCTCTCGGGGCTGGCCTACCTCTTCTACAACGAGCTGGGTGCCGCAGGTTTCCGCGTCGACCTCGGGACGATCGCCACCGTGCACACGGTGGGCGCCTTCCTGATGCTGGCCTTCCTCATCGGGCACATCTACCTCGGCACCACCGGCCACACGCCAATGGCCCACTTCCGGGCGATGGTCACCGGCTGGGACGACGATCACTGATTCAAACAACGCAGATTACAGGGAGTTGTCATGCAAACCCGTCATGTCAGAACCTTGATCGGTGTCCTGGTGGCAGGGCTGTTCCTGCCCTTCCAGGCCCAGGCCGAAACCAACGCCGAACTGCTCAAGCGGATCGAAGCCCTCTCCCAGGAGCTCACCCGCCTGAAAGGGCAGGTGGAAGCCAACAACGCCGCCACCACTGCCAACCGCCAGGCCACGGAAGAGCTGAAGGAGAAGGTGGTCAAGGCCGAGGACAAATCCTCCGAGCGCTGGCTCACCATTGGCGGCGACTATCAGTTCCGGGTCGATAGCCTGTGGGGCGAGACCAAGACCTTCACCGACGTGAGCGCCACCTTCGCCAACGCCCAGGCCCAGCTCCAGGCCAACTTCTTCGCCAACCCCACGTCCGCCAATGGCGCCGCGCTGGCGGGGCTGATGCGCTTTGCTTCCGACATGGCCGGCGTGCGCACCTACCAGCAGGCCCAGAGCTTCATGGGCGCCAACGCCGGGATGATGGGTGCGCTGGGCAGCTTCGGGGTTTCGGTGCCGGCCTACAAGCCCCGCAACGACACCCTCTACACCAACCGCTTCGGCCTCGATCTCGTCGCCAAGGCCACCCAGGACGTGACCGTCAACGCCCGGCTGGTGATGTACAAGACCTTCGGCGCCGGCGACGACGACGCCGTGACCAACGGCGGATCGGCCCCGTACTTCGCCGACCGCGTTGGTGTCTTCGACGGCACCCTCGGTCACATCCCGTCGAGCAGCTATCTCAACGTCGACCGGGCATTTGCCACGGTCAGCAACATCGCCGATCAGGACATCTGGTTCTCGGTGGGCCGTCGTCCATCCACCCACGGTGCCCCCAGCAACCTGCGCCTCAACGCTCCGCGCCCCGGTAACGGCGGCACGCCCTCGCTGCTGGTGGATTACGCCTTCGACGGCATGACCGTTGGCTGGGCGCCCGACATCGACGGCCTGCCCGGCGCCTACGGCAAGATCTGCTACGGCCGCGGCTTCGAAAGCGGCTTCCGGTCCACCCCCGGCAACTCGCTGCAGGATACCGACATGCTCGGCGTGTCCGTCATCCCCATCGACACCGACCCCCTGCGGGTGTGGCTGCAGTGGAACCGGGGCTTCAAGATCTTCGACGCCCCCAAGATGCAGGACACCTACTTCGGCAACACCATGCCCAAGGTCAACCTGGGTGATATCGACTGGTACGGCATGGGCGCCATGGGCACCCTCAAGCAGGTCGGCGTGGGCGATCTCAACTACTTTGTCGACCTGGGCATGAGCATCACCCACCCCAACGACAACGTGTCGTCACAGTTCGGCTTCCAGGGCCTGCTCACCGGTGGATTCTTCAGCCCCGAAGCGCCCCGCGACAAGACCGGCACCGCCATCGCCCTGGGCTTGCGCTACGACCTGCCCTCCAGGACCAAGCTCGGTGTTGAATACAACCACGGCTCCAGGAACTGGATCACCTTTGCCCCGGCCGCCACCGACATGTGGACATCCAAGGTGGGCACTCGCGGCAATGTCTACGAGCTCTACCTGATCCAGGAACTCAACAGCCGGCCCATCTCGTCCCATCTGGCCAAGAGCTTCGTCCGCCTTGGCTTCCAGTACTACGACTTCCAGTACACCGGCAGCAACAACTGGGTTGGCGCACCCGTGAAGATCTCCGACGTGAACGGCCAGATGATGACCACCACGCCGCTCGACAACGCCTACAACGCCTACGCCACCTTCGAAGTGAAATTCTGAGGGCGCCACGCCCCTTCGTTCAGAGGAAACCCATCATGCGCAAACTCATCTCCAACCTCATGCTCTCCGTGGCCGTCGTGATGTCTGCCGCCTCCTTCAGCACCCCGGCCGTGGCCGACGACGTGAAGATGGTCGGCGTCATCACCAAGATCAAGCTGGCCGCCGATGGCAAGTCGGCCGTCGCCATCCTCAAGGACAACAAGTCCGGTGACAGCGTCACCATCAACATCAACGACGATCTCACCCTCGACAAGTTCAAGGACAAGCGCATCGTCGAAGGCGACGAGATCCGCGCCAAGTTCGACAACGCCGGTGGCAAGAACGAGAGCAAGTCCTTCAAGAAGACCGCCGGCTGCTGACGCCCGCGCGACACCTGTCGACCCATGCCGGGGCGGCGCCGAAAGGGGCCGCCCCGTTTTTCTGTCAGCGCACCGGGTTCAGTCACGCGGCGCCTGGGCCGCGCCCGGCACCGGCCGCAAACGCTGGATCACCCGCCACGCCGTGTGCTGGTGCATCGCCAGCCCGGTGAGGATCAGGCCCGTGCCGGCGGCCACCCTGGGCCCGATCACTTCGCCGTTGAGCCAGTGGCCCAGCATCAGCGCCAGCACCGGGGTAATGAGGGTGATGAGCGCCACCTTCGACGCCTCCAGGTGGCGCACCACGTAGAAGTACAGCGCAAAACCCACCGCCGAGCCGAACACGCCCAGGTACACAATCGCTCCGCCAGCGCGCAGCGGCATCGCGTGGGGCAGGGTGCCGTCGGTCGCGAGCCACAACAGCGCAAACAGCGGCAGCGCCACAATGATGGAGCCGATGGTGGTGGCCAGCGGCGGGCTGTCGTCGCCGATGCGCTTCATCCCCACCAGACTGGCGGAGGATGCAAGCACCGCGCCCAGCAGCGCACAGACACCGGCTGCCTCGTTGCTGCCTGGGCTGGCGCCGTCGTGCAGAAAGATCAGCGCCAGCCCGGCGGCGCTCAGCAGCATCCCGCCAATCTTGATGGGGGTGAGATTGCGTTCGCCCAGCCAGCGGGTGGCGAACACGCCGGCCACCAGTGGCGACAGGCCGAACAGCACCGAGATCAGCCCGGAGCCCACATGACGGGCGCCCCAATAGGTGAGCGCCATGGTGCCGAACAGGCCGAGCCCGCCCACCAGATAAGCGCGGCGGGCGCGGGCGTGAAGGGGAATCGGATGGCGCCCCAGGCGCAGGAGGACGGTAGCAACGGCAACCCCGATCAGCATGCGGGCGAGCACGGCAAAGGCAAAACCGGTGCCTTCGGTGCTCCAGCGGACAGCCAGCGGGGTAGTGGACCAGATGAGGATGATCGAAGCGTAAGCGAGCGGAACAGACATGGGTGTGACTCCTGCGGGATCAATCGGGGTGTTGAGGCGCGGGTGGGTGCAAGCGGGCACGGGCGGCGCGCTCCATCTCGATGAAGGCGCCAATCATGGCGCGCCAGGTGGCCTCGACCACCTGCGGGTCGGCCCCCAGCTCCACGGCCAGCCCATTCACGCGGGCGAGCACCTGGGCCACGCGATCCGGTGCGGCGACTTCGGCATCGTTGCGTTTGAAGGTGGCCGCCTGGGCCACGCAGGCGCCGCGCTCGGCGATCAGGGCAACCAGCTGGCGGTCGATGGCGTCGATGTGGCGGCGCACATCGACGAGGGAGGTGAGGACGGGATACGACATGGCAGGCTCCTTTCGAGGGCGTAAAAAAACACAAAGGCCGCGGTCTGTGAGAACCGCGGCCTTTCGGAGAAATCAGGGAATGGAGAGGTTTTAGTCCATTCCGGGCCACGGACGCGCGACGACGCGCCATGCGCGCAGGGCACGGCGGCAAATCGGGGCGTAAGTGGCGGATGTGAATTGCATCCGGTTATATTGGGGGCGGATGGCGCACCGCGTCAAGCAGGCCGCCGGTCTGCCGCGGCAAGGCCAGGAGTGCAACAGGTGGAATCGCAGCAACGCTTTATCGAATTGGTGGGGGCGCTGCCCCTGGTGTCGGTGGATCTGGTGCTGGTACGCGGTGGAAGCGAGGTGTTGCTGGGCCTGCGCACCAACCGACCGGCGCAGGGAAGCTGGTTCGTGCCCGGCGGGCGCATCCTCAAGGACGAAAGGCGCGCCGACGCGCTCACGCGGGTGGCCCGCCGCGAGCTGGGCATCGAAGACATCCACGCGCTGGCGCCATCCTTCCTCGGCCCCTTCGAACACTTCTACCCCGATTGCTTTGCCGGCGACATCGGCGTGACCACCCACTACGTGGTGCTCGCCCACCGCATCGATGTCCCCGCCGATTTTGACGTGCCAGGCATCGACGACCAGCACGAATCCCTGCGCTGGTGGCCCATTGCCGACGCCACAGCAAGCACCGACGTGCATCGCTACACGCGGGATTATCTGCCGCTGCTGGGATGAGCCGCCCAGGGTGCTGAATCCCACGCGCAGCGCTGAGATTGCCTCTCGCAGGGCTGAGATTGCTTCTCGCAGGGCTGAGATTGCCTCTCGCAGGGCTGAGATTGCTTCTCGCAGGCGTGCGAATCGTTCTCGCAGGGCTGCGAATGCTTCTCTCAGGCCTGATGTTGCTTCTCGCAGGGCTGCGAATGCTTCTCGCAGGCTTGATGTTGCTTCTCGCAGCGCTGCGAATCCCTCTCTCAGGCCAGAGATTGCCTAACCCAGGAGTCTGTCCGAGCCTGTCCGAATTTTTGTGTTTGAGGCATAGGGAGTGTCAGTAATTTTGTGTTCGAGGCAGGACATCGCCCTCGCGCGGTTCCCATGTCGCGTGTAACCCGGCTGGTCGGGCGGGCGGGGAGGGGCTGCTAGACTTCGCCATCCCCATCTCAAAGAGAACGCAGCAAAGTGACCCCATCCAACCTGGAAAGGCAACTGGCTTTCCTCAAGGAGATTGACCGGCTCAAGAACGTCGTGCGCCTGTCGCCGCTGATCGATCGCTCGCGCCGTGAGAACAGCGCCGAGCATTCATGGCATCTGGCGATGTACGCCCTGGTGCTGGCCGAGCACGCAGCCGGAACGGTGGATGTGCAGCGCGTCGTGAAGATGCTGCTGATCCACGACATCGTCGAGATCGACGCCGGGGATGTTCCTTTCCACATGCCGGCAACGCATGTGGGCCAGGACGAGCGCGAACGCCTCGCCGCCGAACGCCTCTTCGGCCTGCTGCCCGACGCCCAGGCCGCCGAATTCCGAGAACTGTGGTTCGAGTTCGAAGCCGCCGAGAGCGACGACGCCAGATTCGCCAAAGCCCTCGACCGCTTCCAGCCCATGCTGCACAACGCCGCCACCGACGGCGGCACCTGGGTCGAATGCGACGTGACGCTGGAACAGGTCACCGCCCGCTGCCAGCCCCCCATCGAACGCGGCGCGCCGGCACTGTGGAAAGCCGCGCTGGGGATGGCCGAGGCGCACTACTCCAAGGGCTCGGGTCAGGGGTGAGCGGCGTTTGAGGTGAGCCGGTTGAGGGCGTGCAATCGGTCAATGCCTGACCTTGGCTGTGCTTGTCCGTGGTGAACTCGCTGCGTTGGATTCATGCTGAAGTCTTGCGTCAAATCTGGCGTCCGAAAACAAAGTTGAACATCATCGATGATGAGTCTTTTTCTTGAAATCATCTTCCTTATCGTGCTGCCTGCGCTCTTAGCGTCAGGTGTTTCGTGGGCATTCTGGTCCGGCTTTTCCAGGCCGTGGCTTTTTGCTTCCTCGTCTATGGCATTGCTTTACTTCTTGTATTTTGTGGTCTTCTATTTCGGCGCCCCGTCCGGCGGCGGCTTCCTTCTTGAGGCATCGCATCACGGGGAGTCATCCCAGCATGTTTTTCTTGTATTGCTCGAACCGTACTTCAAACCAATGCTTCTGTTTTCCGTGTTATCGGTTCCGCTATTGGCGCTTCTGATTAAAGTGTTTCGCAATAAGGCGGCGTGATGGGGAAAACGACCAAAATACGTGCCATGCACGCCGAAGACCTTGCCGCGGTGCTCGAAATTCAATCGTGCTGCTACGACGCAGCGAAGCTGGAGTCGCGCGAATCGTTTCTTGCCAAGCTGGAGGCCTCCCCGGCGACATGCTTCATTGCGGTCGTGGCTGGGGTTCAGGTTGGCTATCTTGTGGCGATACCGGCCGAGGAGGGCAGGCCGCCATCGCTGAATGAGCCAACCTATGTGCGGCCACGAGCAGCCAATGCGTTGTACTTGCACGATCTGGCCGTTCACCCCAGCGCAAGAGGCGCTGGCGCGGCCGCTGCGCTCGTTGCGGCGTATTTCCATACGCTCAGGCGGTCACAGGCGCGGTTTGGCTGCCTGACGGCGGTCAATCAGTCGTCCGCGTATTGGGAACGTCACGGTTTCCGATCGACGTCGGTGGCCGACGTAAAGGCAGGATGCATGGCCACCTACGGAGAAGGCGCCCAGTACATGCGCGTGCAGGTGAGCGTCCGAGGTTCGAGTGGGTCGCGTTAGCGAAGCGTAACCCGACCTATGTAAGCTGCGTGATCCTTTTGGAGTTGTCTCTTGAAGAATTGGTTTTATCTGGCGATTGCAATCGTCTCGGAAGTCATTGCGACCTCCTCGCTAAAGTCAAGCGAAGGGTTCACCCGTTTGGGCCCCTCGATTATTGTGATTGCTGGCTACGGTGCTGCTTTCTATTTCCTGTCGCTGACACTCAAATCCATTCCGGTGGGTATTGCCTATGCCGTCTGGTCTGGCCTGGGGATCGTGCTTGTCACCTTGATCGCCTGGGTCCTCCACGATCAGAAACTGGATTTCTGGGGGTTTGTCGGCGTGGCGTTCATCATCTGCGGTGTTGCCGTGCTCAACCTGCTCTCCAGGACCAGCGCGCACTGAGGCCTGCTCGCGAGTGTGTGCGGCCCGTGTGGCCCTGCGCGCCCGCCAAGGGAACTTTGTAGCGTTGAGAAACCCGCTATCCGCCAGGGAAAACCGGCGATAATGGCGGCCAATTTGTTTTGAGCGGCGTTTCAGGATTCCCCTATGGAAATCAAGGTTAATTTTCTCGACAAGCTTCGGCTGGAAGCCAAGTTCGACGACTTCACGGTGGTGGCCGATCAGCCGATCCGTTATAAGGGCGATGGTTCGGCGCCGGGGCCGTTTGATTATTTCCTGGCGTCGTCGGCGTTGTGCGCGGCTTACTTCGTGAAGCTGTATTGCAATACCCGCGATATTCCAACGGACAACATCCGCCTGTCCCAGAACAATATTGTCGATCCGGAAGATCGCTACAAGCAGATATTCAAGATTCAGGTTGAATTGCCGGAGGATATTTCGGAAAAGGACCGCCAGGGCATCCTCCGCTCCATCGAGCGCTGCACGGTCAAGAAGGTTGTCCAGACCGGACCGACGTTCGTGATCGAGGAGGTGGAGAATCTCGACGCGGATGCGCAATCCTTGCTCACCCTGAATCCGGATTCGGACGAGGCCACGTATATCCTCGGCAAGGATCTGCCGCTGGAGCAGACCATCGCCAACATGTCGGCGCTGCTGGCGGGGCTGGGCATCAAGATCGAGATCGCGTCTTGGCGCAATCTGGTGCCCAACGTGTGGTCGCTACATATCCGCGATGCCCATTCGCCAATGTGTTTTACCAATGGCAAGGGTGCGAGCAAGGAAAGCGCGCTGGCGTCGGCGCTGGGCGAATACATCGAGCGGCTGAGCTGCAATCACTTTTATAACGATCAATATTGGGGTGAGGAATTCGCCAATGCGCCGTTCGTGCATTACCCGGACGAGCGCTGGTTCAAGCCGGGCCGCAAGGATGCGCTGCCCAAGGAGATTCTCGACGAATACTGCCTGGGGATTTACGACCCCGATGGCGAATTGCGCGCCTCGCATCTGTACGACACCAATTCGGGCAATACGCAGCGCGGCATCTGTTCGCTGCCCTATGTGCGGCAGTCGGATGGCGAGGTGGTTTATTTCCCATCCAACCTGATCGACAACCTGTTCCTCAGCAATGGCATGAGCGCCGGCAATACGCTGGCCGAGGCGCAGGTGCAATGCCTGTCGGAAATCTTCGAGCGCGCCGTGAAGCGCGAGATTCTGGAAGGTGAGATTGCGCTGCCCGACGTGCCGCACGAGGTGCTCGCCAAGTATCCCGGCATTCGGGCCGGCATCGATGAACTGGAAAAACAGGGTTTCCCGGTGCTGGTGAAAGACGCGTCGCTTGGCGGGCAGTTTCCGGTGATGTGCGTGACCCTGATGAATCCCCGCACGGGCGGCGTGTTCGCGTCCTTCGGGGCGCACCCGAGCCTGGAGGTGGCGCTGGAGCGCAGCCTTACCGAACTGCTGCAGGGGCGCAGTTTTGAAGGCCTGAACGATCTGCCTTGCCCGACCTTCGAGACCAATGCGGTGACCGAGCCGAACAACTTTGTCGAGCATTTCATCGATTCGAGCGGTGTGGTGTCGTGGCGCTTCTTCAGCGCCAGGGCCGATCACGAATTCGTCGAGTGGGATTTTTCGGGCAAGGGCGAAAACTCGAATGCGGAAGAAGCCGCGGCCTTGCTCGGCATCCTCGAAAGCTTGGGCAAGGAGGTTTACATGGCGGTGTATGACCAGCTCGGCGCAACCGCCTGTCGCATCCTGGTGCCGGACTATTCCGAAGTCTATCCGGTGGAAGATCTGATCTGGGATAACACCAACAAGGCGCTGGCCTTCCGATCAGACATCCTGAACCTGCACCGCCTTACCGACGACGCCCTGGAGGCGCTGCTTGAACGTCTGGAAGACAGCGAGCTGGACGATTACACCGACATCATCACCCTGATCGGCATCGAATTCGACGAGAACACCGTGTGGGGGCAGCTGACCATCCTGGAGCTGAAGCTGTTGATCAATCTGGCGCTCAACCAGCTCGACGAGGCAAAGGAGCGGGTGGAGGCTTTTCTGCAGTACAACGAGAACACCGTCGAGCGAGGCTTGTTCTATCAGGCCGTCAATGTGGTGCTGGAGGTGACGCTGGACGACGAGCTTGAGCTGGACGACTACGAGGCGAACTTCCGACGGATGTTCGGCAACCCGCGGATGGATGCGGCGATGGGGTCGGTGGATGGTAGCGTGCGCTTCTTTGGTCTGACGCCCACGAGCCCGAAGCTGGAAGGCCTCGACCGGCACCAGCGCCTGCTCGACAGCTACCGCAAGCTGCACGCGGCGCGGGCCCGGCAGGTCACTTAGCCAGGCCCGTGGCGGCGCCCCGTCAGGGGTGTCGTGGCGATGCCGATGTGAGGGCCGCCGAGCCGCACACCCGGTTGCGCCCGGCATCCTTCGCGGCGTAGAGGGCCTTGTCGGCCAGGTTGAGCAGCACGTCGATGTTGTCGTCGGGGGAGGTCAGGCTTGATACCCCAATCGACACGTTGAAGGTGACGGGCAGGCCTTCGGCGAGGGGAATGCGGGCGTTGGTGATGGTTTCTCGCAGGCGTTCGGCGGCATCGATGGCGAAGTGCTGGTCGGTTTCGGGGAGCAGCACGGCGAATTCCTCGCCACCCAGGCGACCGAGGATGTCAACGTCGCGGAAGGTGGCGTGGCACAGGTCGGCGACGGCCTTGAGCACGATGTCGCCGACCTTGTGGCCGTAGCGGTCGTTGATCTGCTTGAAGTGGTCGATGTCGAGCATGAGCATCGAGAGCGGGCTGCTGTAACGGTGGGCGCGGCTGAGCTCCTGCTCGGCGCGTTCCATGAAGTGGCGGCGGTTATAGACGCCGGTGAGGTAGTCGATGTGGGCCTGGCGGCGGAGTTCTTCTTCGAGGAGCTTGCGTTCGGTGATGTCGGTGTGGGTGCCGCACATGCGGATGCCCTTGCCGTTCTCGTCGCGCTGCATCACCTTGGCCTGGTCGAGGATCCAGCGCACGCTGCCATCCTTGTGGAGCATGCGGTATTCGAGCTTGTGGGCGGCGGTGCGGCCTTCGAGGGCGTCGAAGACGGATGCCCAGGCACGCTCCCGGTCGTCGGGGTGGACGAAGTCGGACCACTGCTGGGCGGTGTGCTGGAGCTCGTCGAAGGTGTAGCCCAGCATGTGGCCCCACCGGGGGTTGCGCTCCACCTTGCCGGAGACCACGTCCCAATCCCAGAAACCCAGCTCCGACCCTTCGAGCACGAAGCGGAGCTGCCGGGCGCGTTCTTCCAGCGCAATCTCGGCTTTCTTGGGTTTGGTGATGACGTCGAAGAGCGCCACGAAGTGGTCGGGCTTCGGGCAATACGCCGAGATGGCGAACCATTCGTCGAGTGCCTTGAGGTGGAATACGAAGCTTTCGGGAACGCCGCTCCTTGCCACGCGGCCGTAGATTTCGAAGAGCTCGGCGTCGGATTCCTGCACGCCGGGGATGACCTCGCTGACGAGACGCCTGGCGACGCTGGTGAGGCCGGTGAGCTTTTCGAAGGCGGCGTTGGTGTAGAGGTAGCGGAAGTCGTGGGGACGACCGCCCTGGTATTCCATGCGGCAATAGGCGACACCGTTGAGCAGGTGATCCAGCAACCCGTCGAGTACCGCGCGGACATCGGCTTTTCCGCTGTCGAGAATGAATGCGGAGTCGGGGAAAGGGGGGGCCGCTTCAGTACTCATCGGCGTTATCGGGTGCAGTGAATGGGTGACTCAAAGATACACGCTCTGCCGGCGATCGGCATCGTGAGTGTGGCCTGTTTCGTATCGCGGCGAGGCCCGTCAATGGCGGCGTCGAGGCTATACCCGAATTGGGTGCCGTGGCGTGGGGCATGCCGGTGCGGCGGTCCATTCCGCAATGGGATGTGCCTGTCCTTGCGGCATTCTCCATTGGCATGTTCTCTGGCTTCCTGTTGCCGCGTCGCTGGCGCATGGGTGTCGTTTTCAATGTCCTCAAAGGGAGAGACATGGGCGCAGTCAGCGATGCGGTAAGAACGCGGAAAGAGCAGCTATGCTTGCTGACCGCGGGGCGCGGGCGATGATATCCGGCGCTGTCTGATCGGCCGGGCCGCAGCCAAAAAAAAGCGGCCCGAAGGCCGCCAAGCATCGTTGCAACAGGGATCTTTACCGTTTTACTTCTTGCGCGCCGGGGGCACGTCGGTGCAGCTGCCGTGAGCCACTTCGGCGGCCATGCCGACCGTCTCGCCGAGGGTCGGGTGCGGGTGGATGGTCTTGCCGATATCCACGGCATCCGCGCCCATCTCGATGGCCAGGCACACCTCGCCGATCATGTCGCCAGCCGACGGGCCGACGATGGTGCCGCCGATCACGCGGTGGGTTTCGGCATCGAAGATCAGCTTGGTGAAGCCGTAGTCGGCACCGTTGGCGATCGCGCGGCCGCTGGCGGCCCACGGGAACTTGGCGGTCTCGACCTTCTTGCCTTCGGCCTTGGCCTGGGCTTCGGTGTAGCCGACCCATGCCACTTCGGGGTGGGTGTAGGCCACGCCCGGAATCACCGTGGCGTCGAAAGCCGCCTTGTGGCCCGCTGCGACTTCCGCCGCGACGTGGGCCTCATGCACCGCCTTGTGGGCAAGCATGGGCTGGCCGACCACATCGCCGATGGCGAAGATGTTGGGCACGTTGGTGCGCATCTGCGCATCGACCGGGATGAAGCCGCGGTCGGTGACGATCACGCCGGCCTTGTCGGCACCGATCTTCTTGCCGTTGGGCGCGCGGCCCGCGGACTGCAGGATCATGTCGTACTTGACCGGCTCGGTCGGCGCACCTTCGCCTTCGAAGGTGACGTAGAGGCCGTCCTCCTTCGCATCGACGGCGACCGTCTTGGTCTTCAGCATGATCTTGTCGAAGCGGCTGGCGTTCTGCTTCTCCCACACCTTCACGGCGTCGCGGTCCGGGCCCTGCATCAGGCCGTCCATCATCTCGACCACGTCGACGCGGGCGCCGAGGGTGGAATAGACGGTGGCCATCTCCAGGCCGATGATGCCGCCGCCGATGACCAGCAGCTTGCCGGGCACGAAGCGGAGTTCCAGCGCGCCGGTGGAATCGACGATGCGCGGGTCACGCGGGATGAAGGGCAGATGCACGGCCGCGGAACCCGCAGCGATGATGCACTGCTTGAACTTCACGACCTTCTTGGCGCCGGTCTTGTCCTGGCTGGTGCCGGTGGTTTCCTCGACTTCGATGTGGTTCGGGTCGAGGAAGTGGCCGTAGCCGCGGATGATGTCCACCTTGCGGCCCTTGGCCATACCGGCCAGACCGCCGGTGAGCTTGCCGACGACCTTCTCCTTGTGGGCGCGCAGGGCATCCACATCGACGGACGGCTTGGCGAAGCTGACGCCGGCGACGGAGGCGTGCTCGGCCTCCTCGATGACGGCGGCCACATGCAGCAGGGCCTTGGACGGGATGCAGCC
>JAYRYA010000023.1:0-78340 GCA_041917255.1 Zoogloea sp. | reverse complement strand
GACCGCGCCAATGATAGTGCACACACGTGCGTGAAAGTAGGTCATCGTCAGACTCACCATTCAACACCCCCTCAGGCAACACGCCTCAGGGGGTGTTACGCTTTACCGGGAGAATTGCGTGAAATGCTGAAGGGGACGCGGATGCGCTGGCGCTATTGGTTGGGGCTGCTCGCTCTATCGGTCTTGTTGCATATGACCGTCTTTTGGCCGTTACCAACTGCGGAGGTGAGGACGCCGTCTCCGCAGATGCTTTCTGTTCGTATTCTGCCACTGCAACCGTCGATCAAACCTCAGAATATCGAGCAAGATATGCCAGCTGCCGGTATTGCGAACCTCGAAAGGGGGGCTGACGACGCTATTCAGCGGACGCCGTCAGCTTCCGATAGTCTCCCATTTCCGTCGGTTTCAGGCAGGCGTGGAGAAGGACTGGCGCAATCGTCATCAAGCGGAATTCGTAAGCAACTTGACGAAGGACAGGCGTCGGGATATCGCTTTGTGCCGGATGCGAAGCCAGCGACTTCCGAGCCCTCGGCCGCGACTGGCACCTCTGACGGCGAGGCAGAGCAGGGGCTGTCGCTTGCCAAGTACCGCATGGCTCTGGCCGCTGCTGCAGTTCGCATGCATTTGCCGGATGATGAGACTGCGGGAATGATGGGGACCACGGTTGTGGATGTCCGATTGGACAATGGTGGCCCGAGAGCGCATCTGGTGGCGTCAAGCGGTGTCGAAACGCTCGATCGGAAGGCGCTTGCGGTGATATCGCGCGCGATCCAGGCCGTCCCAACGCCTTTAGTCGGCGGCGGATCCGATGCGTTTGTACGGCTGCCGATCGTGTTTTCGAGTGAAGATCTGTAAAGGTGCAGCTCAGAACTTCTTATCGGGCGATGCGGGGCTGACAAGGCCTGTCATGGGTAAGGTAAGACTGGTGGTATGCAGCTCGAACCGCTTTTGCCGGCGATCATTGAAAAAGCACTTGAGTGTGTAATCGACTGATCTGAATGCGATGTCATCCCAAGGGATTTCGGCCTCGGTCATCAGAACGGCCTCCAGCGATTCTTCTCCTGGCTGAAAATCAAGGTGAAGGAGTTCTGCGCGGTAGATGATGTGGATCTGGCTGATGTGGGGGATGTCCACGAAGGTGAACATCGACCCGAGGGCGACGCGGGCGCCGGCTTCTTCGAGGGTCTCACGCAGCGCCGCTTCTCCGCAGGTTTCATTGTTTTCCATGAATCCGGCAGGGAGAGTCCACTTGCCATAGCGGGGCTCGATGGCCCGTTTGCACATCAGGATCTTGTCTTCCCATGTGGCGATTGCTCCGACGACGACTTTGGGGTTCTGGTAGTGGATGGTTCCGCACTGGTCGCAGACGTGTCGGGGAAGATTGTCGCCGGGAGGAACTTTGAGGCTGACAGGGGCGCCACAGTGGGAGCAGAAGTTCATGGCTGAAGAGTGCGCGTGGACAGTTCCGCCATTCTAATTCAAGGTGTCGTCCATGCCGTTGATGCTGGGGCGCTTGCCGGCGATTCAAGAGTATTTTGACAGGACCGTTAAGACGGAATAGTGCAGTCCCGGGCTGCGGCAACAATTGGAACTTACATGGTTGTGTCAATCGACGTTACGAAGTTCGAGCAACTCAAGGCCTCGGGAGACCTCCCGTCGCCCAAGGGGGTGGCGCTGGCCATCATCCGCCTGATTCAACAGGAAGAGAGTTCGATGGGCGATCTAGCCCGGGTCATCAAGACCGATCCGGCTTTCGTCGGTCGCCTCATCAAGGCGGCAAACGGGCTGGCCGGCTATAACCGCCGGGCGATCGCGTCGGTTCAGGAGGCCTTGATGGTGTTGGGGCTTCCGGCAGTACGCACCTTGGCCCTGGGTTTCTCGCTGCTGTCGAGCTACCGCGATGGCAATTGCACACGTTTCGATTACGGGCGCTACTGGACCAGCTGCCTTGTGTATGCGCTGGCGATGCAGGCCATCACCCAGCGCACCCGCGTTGCGGCGGCAGAGGAGACCTTCTGTCTTGGCCTGCTGGCACGAATTGGCGAACTCGCCCTCGCGACGCTCTATCCGCAGGATTACGGCAAGGTGCTTCAGCAGACGCTGGAGTACCGGGATCTTCCTCTGGTGGCGCTAGAGCAGCGGGCTTTTGCCCTCAATCATCGGGAGCTTACTTCAGCAATGCTGGCTGATTGGGGCTTGCCCAGAATCTTCCATGAGCCAGCCTTCTTTGCCGAAGTCCCTGAGGAGTCGGGCTATGCAGACGGTTCGCGGGAGTTCGTGATCGTTCATTCCCTGCACCTGGCATCCTTCATCGCCGAGGTGTTCATGGCCGAGGAGGCCGAACGGCCCAATCTGATGAGCCGCCTGTTCGAGATCGGAGGTCGGCTTGCCTTTGATCCGGTGGCGATCAATGAGCTTTGCGACGGCGTGGTGCGTGAGTGGCAGGCCTGGGGGGCCTTGCTCGAACTCGACACTCTGGAGATTCCCCCGTTCAGCGATCTGGCGAGCCGTGGCGAAGCAATCGCTGCAACCCTGGCCACTGAGGCGAAGGCTCGCGTTCAGCAGTTGCCCGGAGACGCCCATGAATCGCCGGCCGAGCAACAGCCGATGCCGGGCGGTACGAATCCCCTCACGCTGCCGATAGGCATGGCCCAGGCGATGCGTGTGCTGATCGTCGATGACGACGCGTCGATGCGTGCATTGGTCCGCAAGGTGCTCGAAACGGTTGGTCATCAGGTTCTCGAAGCGGCAGATGGACGCGTCGGCATGGAGATGGCGCTTGAGTTCCAACCGCAACTCATGATTGTCGACTGGATCATGCCCGAGATGAGCGGTCTCGAACTGACTCGGGCGCTACGCCAGACGAAGATAGGGCGCGGCATCTACATGCTGATCATGACCAGCCTCGACGACGACGACCGTCTGATCGAGGCCTTCGAGAACGGCGTCGACGATTTCATGAACAAGCCGATCAACCCGCGGGTGCTGGCCGCACGGCTGCGCGCAGGCCAGCGGGTGATACGTCTGCAGCAGGAGCTCGACCGCGACCGGGAGGAGATCCGCCGGTTTGCCGCGGAGCTCGCTGTTTCCAACAGGCGTCTGCAGGAAGTGGCGTTGACCGACTCGCTGACCGGCTTCCCCAATCGGCGTTATGCGATCGAGCGGATGCAGCAGGAGTGGTCGGTTTCGTCGCGGACCCGCCGCCCCTTGTCCGGGATGGTCATCGACGTGGATCAATTCAAGACCTATAACGATTCCCACGGCCACGACGTGGGGGACGCAGTGCTCCGGCAGGTGGCGGTATCGATCAAGGGGGCCCTGAGAGCGCAGGATATCGTTGCCCGCACAGGGGGGGATGAGTTTCTCGTGATCTGTCCGGACACCGGGCTGGATGCTGCGCTGGCCTGTGCCGAGCGGGTTCGCTTTGCCGTTGAGAGTGCGCCGCTTACGGTGTCGGGCCAGCTCCTCAGTATGTCGGTGAGCATTGGCGTGGCCACCCGCGACACGGTGATGACCGACCCCGATGCGCTGGTGAAGCGTGCCGATCAGGCGCTCTACCTGGCCAAGAACAAGGGGCGCAACCGCATCATGACCGCACAGTCGCTGCGTCCGGGGCCGCTGATTCCGCCCCGCTAACTGCTTTGGGCACAGGTGGTGATGGATGCCATCGAGTGACCACCATGCAGCAGAGAATGGCCTACGAGTAACCCATTTTGGGTGTATGCGTAGGCCATTTTCTTACTTGTGTTTACGTGTTTGCTCCTACGCAATTTTCCGAAGCCATCGCATGGCGAGAGTTGCCGCCGAACGGCAGAATTTGCCGCAGATAACGACAGGTCTGTCGAGGAGATAACGATGAACACAAACACGATGCGCGATGAGATCAGGGAGCTGAATCTGGCCTATCTGATGCTTGCTCAGCAGATGCTGCGCGATGATCGCCCCGCCGCCATCTACCGCCTCGGAATCGGCGAGGAGGTGGCTGAAGTGCTCGAAGGGCTGAGTTCCGCCCAGGTGCTGCGGATGGCCAATTCGAACATGTTGCTCTGTCAGTTCCGCTTCAACGACACCATGCTGGTCGATCTGCTGTCGTCCCATGGCCGAGAGCGCGGTGCCGCGCACCTGCACGCAGCGATTCTGGCCGCGGGGCGGCCTGTCGCCCATCTGGCCTGATCCGGATAGCGGCTGAGGGAGAGCATCGTGCGAAACAAGAGTGTTCTGCAGGAAGCGAAGGACATCCAGAAGGCAGTCGAGCTGATCCGTCTGGGTGCGCGCATGCAGATGCTTGAAGCCGAGACTGCCCTGAGCCGGGAGCGTCTGCTCAAGCTTTACAAGGAAGTAAAGGGTGTCTCACCGCCGAAAGGTATGCTGCCGTTTTCGACCGACTGGTTCATGTCGTGGCAGCCGAACATCCACGCGTCGCTGTTCATGGCCCTGCACCGTTTCGTCCAGAACAACGCGCACCTCGAAGGCCTGGATGCCATCATTCAGGCCTACCGGTTGTACAACGAGCACATCGAGTCCTTCGAGATGGAGCAGGTGCTGTCGCTCACCCGAGCCTGGACGCTGATCCGTTTCTTTGACGCCAAGCTGCTGCAACTGGCCCGTTGCACCTGCTGTGGCGGACACTTTGTCTCTCATGGCTTTGATCCGACTCACGATTACGTCTGCGGTCTGTGTCATGTACCGTCCCGCGCCGGCAAGACCCGCCGGGCCCAGGCGAACGAAGTTGCCATACCCTGACCTCCCTCTCGATTGACAATGAGGTTATGCCGCCAGTGATTCAGGGCGGCATTTTTTTGGCTGTTTTTGGGTGACGACAGGCTTGCTTCGGGATCTCAAGTTTCATGGAGCACTGCCGATATCGCCGATGAAGAATAACGCATCCGGCAGGCGTTCCCGTCCTGCCAACCCAACGAGGTTTCGGCGATGTTTTTGATCATCGGCTACGTCATCATCCTGGCTGCATCGCTGGGCACCTATGCAGTGCACGGCAGTCTGGCTGCGCTGTGGGTGCCGACGGAATACATCGCGATTGTCGGTCTGACCATCGGTGGCTTTGTTGCGGGCAACGGCCCGAAGGCCATCAAGGGCACCGTCGCAGCATTGCCAACAATCTTCAAGGGCTCTCCGTACAGCAAGGCTTTCTACACCGATGTGCTGTGCATGCTGTACGAGATCCTTGCCAAGGTGCGCAAGGAAGGCCTGATGTCCATCGAAGGTGACATCGAGAACCCCGAGGGTAGCCCGATCCTCTCCAAATATCCGGCGTTCACGGCCGACCACCACGCGGTTGATTTTCTGTGCGATTACCTTCGAATGATGGTCGGTGGGAATTTGAACGCCTTCGAGATCGAGAACCTGATGGACATCGAAATGGAAACCCATCATCACGAAGCCCACACCCCGGCCCACGTGGTTTCCAAGGTGGGCGACGCGGTGCCGGCCTTCGGCATCGTCGTGGCGGTGATGGGCGTGGTGAACGTGATGGGCTCGGTGGGCCAGCCGCCGGCGGTACTCGGCAAGATGATCGGTGGCGCGCTGGTGGGCACCTTCCTCGGTATTCTCATTTCCTACGGTTTCGTGGCGCCGGTGGCTGGCCAGCTGGAGCAGAAGGTGGAAGAGGGCGGCAAGATCTACCAGTGCATGAAGGCGGTGCTGCTGGCGAGCATGAACGGCTATGCGCCCCAGGTGGCGGTGGAGTTCGGGCGTAAGGTGTTGTTCTCGACGGACAGGCCGAGCTTTGCCGAGCTCGAAGAAGCGATCAAGAGCAAGAAGTGATGCGCGTCCCGTGCATACGGCGTGATACGTCGCGGACTCCCTCGCGTGCCGGATCGGTGTCATGAGTGACGATACCCAGCAGCCAATCGTCGTCAAGAAGATCAAGAAGGGCGGCGGCGGTGCCCATGGTGGCGCGTGGAAGATCGCCTACGCCGACTTCGTGACCGCGATGATGGCCTTCTTCCTGCTGATGTGGCTGCTCGGCTCGACGGCCCAGGGCGATCTCCAGGGGATTGCGGACTTCTTCAACTCGCCCCTCAAGGTGGCGATGAGCGGTGGTTCGGGTGCGGGCGATGCAACCAGCCCGATCGCCGGCGGTGGCCAGGACCTGACCCGCTCCGTAGGCCAGGTGAAACGTGGTGATGTGGATGGCCGGCGTTCCATGAATATCGAAGCGGCCAAGGGGGCGACCAAACCCGTTGGCGACGACGACGCGGAAGCCATCAAGAAGGCCGAGGAGCGCAAGGAGCGCGCCAAACTGGAAGATCTCAAGGGCCAGATTGAGGCCATCATCGAGGCAAGCCCCAGCCTGCGGCCGTTCAAGAACCAACTGCTGCTCGACATCACCACTGAGGGGCTGCGCATCCAGATCGTCGACGAGCAGAACCGGCCGATGTTCGACTCGTCCAGTGCATCGCTCAAACCGTACACCCAGGAGTTGCTGCGCTCTATCGGCGCCACACTCAATGGGGTGGACAACAATGTGAGCCTTTCGGGGCACACCGATTCGACGCGCTATGCGGGCGGCGAGCGAGGCTTTTCGAACTGGGAGCTCTCCGCCAACCGCGCCAACGCATCGCGACGGGAGCTTGTGGCCGGCGGGCTGGCCGAAGGAAAGGTGGTCAGGGTGGTTGGGTTGGCCGACACGCTACCCCTCGATCCAGCCAACCCGGGCGGCCCGATCAACCGTCGTATCAGCATCGTGGTGCTCAACAAGCAGGCTGAGGCAGCATTGCGTGGTGGCAACAAGAAGCTCGAAGTGAGCAGCGAGACGGGTGTTGACGCTGGGGAAATTCGCGCCGGCCTTGGCTCGGAGCCAGCGATCCGGTTGCCCGGCCGCCCTAAAGAATAAGCGTGCTCGTGACGATATGACTGCGACAGCTTTCGATTCGTACCGATAAGAAAATGAAACCCTCTCGAACCACCGCGATACTCCTGGGCCTTCTGTGGTCGGGCGTGACCGTGGGCGTCACTGCCTACTTGCAGGCGGGTGCTATGGCAAGCCTGGCCGGTGTTGGCTTGCTGGTGCTTGGGTGGATTGCGCTGATGCTCGTGGTGTCGGCCGAGCCGGTGACGACGGAAGCCCGCGGGCGGGCTGCCGGAATCCCACCCGACGAACTGGCCGCTGTTGAAGGCGTGCTGAGGGACGCGACCCTGGCCTTCCGCGGCCAGCACATGGCCATCAAGGATGAGGTGGATCGGGTGCAGGAAATGCTCTCCACCGCCATCGGCACCTTGATGGCGAGCTTTCACGGCTTGCTTGCGGCGACCCAGGCCCAGCAGAACGTGGCGGTCGGACTCGCCCAGGATGACGAGGACGGGGATTCCAGCTCACGCTTCGACCTCTTCGTGGCCAACACCTCGATGGTGATGCAGCGCGTTGTCGACAGCGTGATCCTCAACAGCAAGCTGGGCATGGAGCTGGTCGAGATGACCGACCGCATCTCCCAGCGGGCCAACGACGTGGAGAGCATCCTCGGCGAGATCAGCAGCATCTCCAAGCAGACCAATCTGCTGGCCCTCAACGCTGCCATCGAGGCGGCTCGCGCCGGAGAGGCCGGGCGTGGCTTTGCGGTGGTGGCCGACGAGGTGCGGGAGCTGTCAACCCGGACCGCCCAGTTCAGCCAGCAGATCAGCATCGTCATGAAGTCGATGCGCGAAGGCGTGGAGGGGGCCGAGGACGCAATCGAGCGCCTGGCTTCCACCGACATGAACTTCGCCGTCGAGTCCAAGCAGCAGGTCGAGCAGGTGCTTGCTTCGATCGAGTTGATCAACCAGCAGCGTGGCAAGGCCATCGTCCAGCTTGGTGAGCAGGCGCGCGAAATGGACGTGGAAGTCAATCGCGCAGTGACCGCGCTGCAGTTTCAGGATCTGGCGTCCCAGCTCATCGGGCACGTGGATCGACGGGTGGAAGGGCTTGATCGGCTGATGACCGAGTTTGACACCTTTTCCGATGGCATCCGGCACGCCACCTCGGCCGGTGATTTCGGTCCGCTGCGCGATGCCGCGGCGGCAATCCAGACGTCACTGGCGACGCTCGAGGAGCGCGTCGGGGGCAATCCGGTGAGCCAGCAGGATGTTTCGCATGGCGATATCGACTTGTTTTAGTTTTAGAACCTTAGGAAATAATAATGGCCAAGACCGTACTCACTGTTGATGATTCTGCTTCGATCCGGCAGATGGTGTCCTTCACCCTGAAAAGCGCCGGCTATGAGGTCGTCGAGGCTGTCGATGGCATGGACGGCCTCGACAAGGCCAAGTCCAAGGCCTGCAACCTGGTCCTCACCGATCAGAACATGCCGCGGATGGACGGTCTGTCCCTCATCAAGTCGCTCCGGGCGATGCCCCAGTACCGCACGGTGCCGATCCTGATGCTCACCACCGAATCGTCCGACACCA
The DNA here is from genome assembly GCA_041917255.1 of Zoogloea sp. Lineage (GTDB taxonomy): Bacteria > Pseudomonadota > Gammaproteobacteria > Burkholderiales > Rhodocyclaceae > Zoogloea. The sequence goes on along the minus strand of JAYRYA010000023.1, from coordinate 69,940 downwards.
TGAAGTCCCAAGGCCGTGCCGCGGGCGCTACCGGCTGGCTGGTCAAACCCTTCGACCCGCAGAAGCTGATCGAGGTCGTCAAGAAAGTGATCGGCTGAGCCGAAGCAGGCATTCGCGCGTCAGGGAGACAGGCATGGCCATAGACATGAGCCAGTTCTACCAGGTGTTTTTCGAGGAAGCTGCCGAGCACCTGGCAAGTATGGAGGCGTTGCTGCTGGCGATTGATCCCGCCGCACCCGACGAGGAGGAGGTCAACGCGCTTTTCCGCGCCGCCCACTCGATCAAGGGGTCGAGCGGCACCTTCGGCTTCCAGGACATGATGGAGGTCACCCACATCCTCGAGACCATGCTTGATCGGGTTCGCAAAGGCGAAGCCCCGCTCACCGACGACATGGTGGATGCCTCACTGGTGGCGGGGGATGTACTCAAGAACCTGCTTGCTGCCCACAAGGGTGAAGACGAAGCGGACCGTGAGGCTGCAGAGGCCATCTGCCATCGCTTGCAGGCCTTGTGCAATGCACTGGATGAGCCCGCGGCACCGACGAACCCGGTGTCTGAAACGCCCGTCGCGGAGGGTGTGCCGGTTTGCGTCACGGGCTTCGACCTCTATTTCTCGCTGCTTGGTGCATCGCCCGAGGCGCGCCTTGGCAACCTTGTCGAAGAGCTCGGCAGCTTTGGCGTGGTGGCGACTGTCGCAGAGCCGACCGAAGAGAATCCCGAATGTCACCTGAGGATCACCACCGAGGTCGGTGCCGAGGTGCTCCGCGGCGTGATCGACTTCGTCGCCGATGGCGAAACGGTACGCATCGTGCCCTTTGATCGTGCGGCCGATGACGCGCACGAGGCCTACGGCTTCTTCCACGACATGATTCAGCCGGCCGACGAGGCCTATGGTTTCTTTGATGCGCAGCCTGAACCCGAGGGTGGGCATGCGCATTTACCTGCGCCGGTGGTGTTTTCGGTGGACGCCGGCGAAGCGTATGGCTTCTTTACCGATCTGCCTTCCGCGTCCGCTGCAACCACTGAACCTGAGCCCTACGGGAGGGCTGTCGATCCAGCGTCGGTGCCAGCGGCGCCTGAGGCCGAAACGGCCTATGGCTTCTTCGACCCGCTGCCCCAGACTGCCGCGGCAGTCACGCCCGAGCCGGCCCCGGTGGCCGAGGCGCCCGCCCCCGTGCCCGCCGCGCCCGCCAAGAAGCCCGCCGTACGTGCGGCTGGGGGGGGCGACAGTGGCTCGATCCGCGTCAGCGTCGAGAAAGTCGATCAGATGATCAACCTGGTGGGCGAACTGGTCATCACGCAGGCCATGCTCACTCAGGCGGCCAGCAACGTCGATCCGGTGATCTTCGAGCGCCTGATCAACGGCCTGGCCCAGCTGGAGCGCAACACCCGCGATCTGCAGGAATCCGTGATGTCGATCCGGATGATGCCGATCTCGGTGGTGTTCAGCCGCTTCCCGCGGGTGGTGCGCGACCTGTCCCAGAAGCTCGGCAAGCATGTCGAGCTGAAGACGATCGGCGAGACCACCGAAATGGACAAGAGCCTCGTCGAGCGCATCACCGATCCGCTCACCCACCTGGTGCGCAACAGCCTCGACCACGGCCTGGAGACACCCGAGAAGCGCCGCGCAGCCGGCAAGCCGGAAACCGGCACGATCACCCTGTCGGCCTATCATCAGAGCGGCAACATCGTCATCGAAGTGGGGGACGACGGCGCCGGCCTCAACCGCGCCCGCATCCTCGCCAAGGCCAAGGAGCGCGGCATGGCGGTGAGCGATGCAATGAGCGATCAGGACGTCTGGCAGCTCATCATGGAGCCGGGTTTCTCGACCGCCGACCAGGTGACCGAAGTGTCGGGCCGCGGCGTGGGCATGGATGTGGTCAAAAAGAACATCTCGGCGATGGGTGGGCGGATCGAGTTGGATTCGATGCCGGGCGTCGGCACCCGCATCACCGTGCGCCTGCCGCTCACCCTGGCGATTCTCGACGGCATGAGCGTCGGTGTCGGCCCCGAGACCTACATCATCCCGCTGGGTTATGTGATGGAGTCGATGCAGCCCGAGCGCGGCATGATGAAGAGCGTATCCGGCGTCGAGCGGCTGATCCAGGTACGAGGCGAATACCTGCCGGTGATCTGTCTGCACGACGTGTTCCGTATCCAGGGGGCCATCACTGACTGGTCGAAGGGCATCATGGTGGTGCTGGAGGCCGACGGACAGAGTGCCGCGTTGTTCATCGACCAGCTTGTCGGTCAGCATCAGGTGGTCATCAAGAGTCTGGAGGCCAACTACCGGCGGGTGCCGGGTGTGGCTGGCGCGACCATCATGGGCGATGGTCGCGTGGCGCTGATCCTGGACGTGCCGATGCTCGTCGGCATGGCCCGACGGGTGCTCCCGGCGGCAGCCTGAGACCGCCTGTCCCTTGCATCGAGGGCCGCCGCAAGGCGGCCTTTTTCATGCAGGTCGACTGATGCGGGATGCCTTCAGAAACATGGGTGGCTGCCGTAAAAGCCTTATCGCCAACGAGGAGCATCCCATGTTGCAGGCAACTCAAACCGCTGCCGCCCTGGAGTCGGAAGGTTCCGGCTTTGCCCAGGAGCTGCTGACCTTCACGCTCGGTGCCGAAGAGTACGCAATCGACATCCTGAAGGTTCAGGAGATCCGAGGCTACGATGCCGTTACCTCGATCGCCAATGCCCCGGCTTTCATCAAGGGGGTGATCAACCTGCGCGGCACCATCGTGCCCATTGTCGATCTGCGCATCAAGTTCGCGGTCGGCGTCGTCGAGTACACCCCGTTCACGGTGGTCATCATCCTCAATATCGGCGGCCGCGTGGTCGGGATGGTGGTGGATGCCGTGTCGGACGTCATCGCGCTGCAGCCCGACCAGATTCGCCCCGCGCCCGATTTTGCTTCGTCAGTCGATACCGCCTACATCATGGGCCTGGGTGCCCTGGGCGAGCGGATGCTGATCGTCGTCGATATCGAGCGCCTGATGCTGTCCAGCGAGATGGCACTGGTCGACGAAGTGGCGCAGTAGGCCTGCCGCCCCTCCCAACTCAAGCTGAGAGTGACTGTCATGAGTGGAATCCTTTCGCCTGCCATTGGCGTGATGAACCGGCTGTCCGTGCAGGGCAAGCTGGCCTTGCTGGGAATCATCGGCATGGTGCCGGTGATCGTGCTGGCCTACCTGCTGCTCGACCGCATTCAGAACGAGGTGGAATTCAACCGCCTCGAGACCCGGACAGTGCCGCTGGTCATGCCGGCGCGTCAGTTGCTCCAGGCGGCGCAGGCTCATCGCGGCATCTCCCAGGCCGTCATCGGTGGCAACACGGCCCAGGCCGGCCGGCTGACCGAACTCGAAGCCAAGGTCGATGCGGCCCTCAAGGCCGGAGAGGTGGCGGGCGCCGAGCAGGGCGCTACCGAACTCGCCACCGACGCCACCTGGCGCGGGCTGAGCAAGGATTGGGCCGACGTGAAGGCGCGTGCCGTGACGGTTTCCGGTCCGGAGAGCTTCCGTCTGCATACCGAATACATCACCCGGGTGCGGGATTACATCACGCGCGTGGCCGATGCGACCAACGCGACCCTCGATCCGGAGCTGGAAACGTACTATCTGATGGACATGTTCACCGCGCGACTTCCCGGGCTTGCGGAGGATGCGGGGGCCACGCGGGCGATCGGTACCGGAATCGCGTCGCGCCAGAAGATCGTGGAGAGCGAGCGGGTTGATCTGAGTGTGCTGATGCAGCGCATCGCCGATGCGCGCAGTGCCGTGGACGCGGCAGTGCAGAAGGCCGGCAGCAAGGACGCCAGCCTGAAGGCACTTCTGGCCGAGCCGGGCAAGGCGCTCGCCACCGAGACGCAGGCCTTTGCCGAACTGGTAGCGGGCAGCGTGCTCAAGTCTGCCGAGATCAACATCGCGCCGAACCGGGTCTTCGATACCGGGACCCGGGCGGTGGATAGCGCCTATGCCCTTTTCGACGTCGCCGCCGTGGAGTTCGACCGCCGCCTGGCGGAGCGCCTGGCGCGCCTCGAGCGGCTTCGAATGTCGGTCATTGCGATGATCGTCGTCTGCCTGCTGGTGGCGGGTTATCTCTTCCTCGGTTTCCGCCGCGCGATGCTCACCTGCATCGGCGACATCCAGGCTGGCCTTGGCCGGATGAGCGCGGGCAAGCTGGATGAGCCCGTGGTGGTGCAGTCGAGTGACGCCTTCGGAGAGATCGCCAGCGCGCTCAATGGGATGCAGTCCAGTCTGCAGGCCAAGATCACCGCCGACCACGAAGTGGCCGCAGCCAATCTGCGGGTGCGTAACGCGCTCGACAAGGCTTCGACCAATATCATGCTGGCCGACAACGATGGCCAGATCGTCTATTGCAACGAAGCGGTGCTGGGCATGCTGCGTCAGGCCGAGTCGGACATCCGCAAGGAACTGCCTGCGTTTGCCGTCGAAGGGCTGGTGGGGCGCAACTTCGATGTCTTCCACAAGAATCCGGCGCACCAGCGCAATCTCCTTGGCCGCCTCACCGGCGAACATCGTGCCCAGGTGAAGGTGGGGGGGCGTACGTTCAGTCTCATCGCCAATCCGGTCTTCAATGCGCAGGGTGAGCGCCTTGGCTCGGTGGTCGAGTGGGGTGACCGGACCAGCGAAGTGCGTATCGAAGAGGATATGGCCGGCCTGCTGGAGGCGGCGGTCTCGGGCAACTTCGCCCGCCGCCTGTCCCTCGAGGGCAAGACGGGCTTCTTTGCAACGCTCGCCGAGGGCATGAACAACCTGATGGGGATCGTGGCGACCAACCTGGACGACATCGCGCGTGTGCTCAACGCCATCGCGCGGGGGGATCTGACCGAAAAGATCACCGCCGAGTACGGCGGCACGTTTGGCCAGCTCAAGGACGACACCAACGCCACGGTCGAGCGTCTGCGCGAAGTGGTGGGCCAGATCAAGGAGGCTGCGGAGTCCATCAATACCGCGGCCCAGGAGATCGCGGCGGGCAACTCCGACCTGTCTGCCCGCACGGAAGAGCAGGCCAGCAGCCTGGAAGAGACCGCCAGCTCGATGGAGCAGCTCAACGCCACCGTCAAGCAGAACGCCGACAACGCCAGCCAGGCCAGGAGCCTGGCCAGCACCAGCAATGAGGTGGCCGAGCAGGGCGGCGCGATGGTCAATCGGGTGGTCGAGACCATGGGTTCCATCCAGGAGAGTGCCAAGAAGATCGCCGACATCATCGGCGTGATCGACTCGATCGCCTTCCAGACCAACATCCTGGCGCTCAACGCGGCGGTCGAAGCGGCCCGCGCCGGCGAGCAGGGGCGTGGCTTTGCGGTGGTGGCGAGCGAAGTACGCAGCCTCGCCCAGCGCAGTGCCCAGGCCGCCCGCGAGATCAAGGCGCTGATTGCCGACAGTGTCGACAAGGTGGAAGACGGCGCCAAGCTGGTGAACGAAGCCGGCCAGACCATGGAGGACGTGGTCACCAATTTCCAGCGCCTGTCCGCTCTGGTTACCGAGATCGCCAACGCCAGCCAGGAGCAGAGCGGGGGCATCGAGCAAGTGACCCAGGCCGTCGGCCAGATGGACGAGGTGACCCAGCAGAACGCCGCGCTGGTCGAGGAGGCGGCAGCCGCCGCAGAGAGCTTGCAGGAGCAGTCGCAATCCCTGGTGCGCTCGGTGGCTCAGTTCCGCCTGAGCGGTGGCGCCGGGGAGGTGCGAGCGCCCGCGGCCCTCGATTTCGATGGCGTGATCCAGGCTCACATGGGCTGGAAGCAGAAGCTGCGGGACTTCATCTCCGGGAACGGCGAGCCCCTTGATCCTGCCGTCGTCTCCCGCGACGACAAGTGTGTGCTCGGCTGCTGGATTCACGGCGAAGGCCAGCGTTACGCCATGGATTCCGTCTTCAACCGACTCACCAAATCCCACGCCGACTTCCACCGCTGTGCGGGCGATGTCGTCCGCGCTCAGTTGTCCGGCGACCAAGCCGGCGCCAAGCGCTTGCTCCTCAACGACTTCGCGGTGCTTTCCGACGAAACCATTCAGGAAATCCGCCGGATGAGGGCGGCGCATGGTCAGCAGGCCACACCGGTTGCCGTGCCCGTGCCGCAGCCCGCGAAGGCCCAGATCGCCGCGCTGCCGCTGCGCAGTTCCAAGGGGGGAAAGATTGGCACGCCGCTCCCGAAGGTCCGGCAGCAGGCCGCCAATCTGGCCGAAAGCGAATGGGAAGAGTTCTAGGCGAAACGCAGCTTGAGGCCTGATACATAGGGTCGGTCTGGTACAGAAGGAACGCGATATGAAAATCAACATGCCTGTCACCCAGCATGAGGTGGAGTTGTCCGAACGTTCGCTGATCGTGTCGAAGACCGATCTGAAAGGGCAGATCACCTATATCAACCGGGATTTCATCGAGATCAGCGGCTTCCAGGAAAGCGAACTGATCGGTCGGCCGCACAACATCGTCCGTCACCCCGACATGCCGGTCGAAGCCTTCGGGGACATGTGGAGCGCGCTGAAGGAAAACCGGCCGTGGGTGGGGATGGTGAAGAACCGCTGCAAGAACGGCGACTTCTACTGGGTTGAGGCCCATGCGGCGCCGATCGTCGAGAACGGCCAGACCATCGGCTACATGTCGGTACGGCGCAAGGCCGCTCGCGAACAGATCCGGGCTGCGGAAGCGGCTTACGCCCTGTTCCGCGAAGGCAAGGCAGGTGGTCTCAAGATCCGCGATGGGCGGGTCGTCAAGGCGGGTCTGCTGGGGCCGGTGAATAACCTGCTGTCCGGCCTGAAGGTTCGCAGTGCCATCCTCTTTGCGATGGCGATCCTCACCGTCATCGTGATCGGGCAGGGTTACATCGGGGTGCACAAGCTGTCCATTTCCCAGGCGGACAACGAGCAGCTGTTCCAGCGTCGCCTGAAACCGGCCGTTGAGCTGGCAGACATCCAGACGCAGTTGAGTGAGGCACGCTCGCAGGCGCTGCTGAGCCTGATGCACGCTCCGGATAGTCCTTCCAGCAAGCTGCACGATCATCCCCTCAGCGTGCACGTGGATGCCATGGACAAAGCGATGGCCGAGGCCGACGCGCTGCAGAAGAAATACGCCGAGTTCGTCGCTTCGGCCAAGCCCGAGCAGCAGACCCTGTTCAAGCGCTTTGCCGATGGTCAGGAGGCGCTCGTCAAGAACGGGTTGCGCCCGGTGCGCGAAGCCTTGGTGGCAGGGCAGTTCGACACCGCCGGGAAGCTTGTGCTGAACGCCGTCAATCCTGCCTACAAGCAGGCGGCAGAAGGTGCGCGGGCGCTGCAGGCTTACCAGATCGAGCGGGCCGATGAGCAGCGCAGTCAGGCCGCAAGCACCTTCCAGGAAACCCTGGTCTTGACGGTCATCGGCGTGGTGCTCGCTGCGGGCTTTGCGCTGTTGCTCGCGTGGTGGCTCGTGCGCCGCATCGTCGGCCCCCTGCAGAGTGCCGTCGGTGTATTCCAGCAGATCGCCCAGGGAAATTTCCAGTCGGCGGTCGAAACCGGACGCCGGGATGAAGTCGGTCAGGTGCTAGAGGGCCTCGAAGCGATGCAGGTCCGTCTGGGCTATGACGTGGCCGAGGCCAAGATCGTCTCGGACGAGATGGCGCAGATCAAGGTTGGCCTGGATACCGTCGAGACTAACGTTCGAATCGCCGATGTTCATGGTCGGGTGCTGTACGCCAACCCGGCGCTGCTGAAGACCATCGCCGGGATCGAGGACCGAATCCGCGAGTACGCCCCGGGCTTTAGCACGAACACGTTCATTGGCAGCAGTATCGGTGCGCTCTACCCCGACCCGGACGCAGCACTGCGCCGGCTCGCCTCGCTGAATGAGACCGCCCGGACCCAGATGGTCATCGGCGGCCGGACCTTCGACGTGGTGACCAGCCCGGTCTTCAGCGCAACCGGCGAGCGTCTCGGCTCGGTTGGCGAATGGCGCGACCGTACCAACGAACTGGCCGCCGAGCGCGAGGTGCAGGCCATCGTCTCGGCCGCTGCGGACGGCGACTTCTCGGCCCGCCTGGAGAGCGCCGGCAAGAGCGGCTTCTTCCTCGACCTTTCAAATGGCCTCAATCGCCTGATGGAAGGCGTGGCGGCGAGCCTCGCTGATCTGGGCCGCGTGATGAACGCCATCGCGCGGGGCGATCTGACCGAAAAGATCCACGCCGACTATAGCGGCACCTTTGGTCAGCTCAAGGACGACACCAACACCACCGTCGAGCGTCTGCGCGAAGTGGTGGGCCAGATCAAGGATGCCTCCGAGTCCATCAACACCGCAGCCCAGGAGATCGCCGCGGGCAACTCCGACCTGTCTGCCCGTACCGAAGAGCAGGCCAGCAGCCTCGAAGAGACGGCCAGCTCGATGGAGCAGCTCAACGCCACCGTCAAGCAGAACGCAGAAAACGCCCGTCAAGCCCGCGAGCTGGCCAGCTCGAGCAACGAGGTGGCCGAGCAGGGCGGCGCGATGGTCAATCGTGTCGTCGGCACCATGGGTTCGATCCAGGAAAGCTCCAAGAAGATCGCCGACATCATCGGTGTGATTGACTCGATTGCCTTCCAGACCAACATCCTCGCCCTCAACGCGGCGGTCGAAGCGGCCCGCGCCGGCGAGCAGGGGCGTGGCTTTGCGGTGGTGGCGAGCGAAGTGCGCAGCCTCGCCCAGCGCAGTGCCCAGGCCGCCCGCGAGATCAAGGCGCTGATCGCCGACAGTGTCGACAAGGTGGAAGACGGCGCCAAGCTGGTAAACGAAGCCGGCCAGACCATGGAAGAAGTGGTGGCCAACTTCCAGCGCCTGTCGGTGCTGGTGACGGACATTTCCGAGGCCAGCCAGGAACAGAGTGGCGGGATCGAGCAGGTAACCCAGGCCGTCGGCCAGATGGACGAGGTGACCCAGCAGAACGCCGCGCTCGTGGAGGAGGCTGCAGCCGCTGCCGAGAGTCTGGAAGAACAGGCCCGCACGTTGGTCCGCTCGGTGTCGATGTTCCGCCTCACGGCGGGTAGTGCGCCTTCCGCATCGGTGCCCGACAACGTTTCGCGTCTGCCCGAGCGCTCCGCTCGACCCGCGGCACCGAGGGCAGTGTCTGCGCCGGTGTCGAAGGTACGTAAGGCGAATGTTGTCGTGGGCGGCGACATGGACGACGAATGGGAAGAATTCTGAAGAGCACGGCGATGACGACTGAAAAACTCACAGCAAGTCGACCGCCTTCGGCAGGCACGACGTCACGGCCGGCAGCCCGCCCGGCGGCCACCGCCATGGTGCAGCCGGATCGGGAGTTCGTCTTCTCCTCCGCCGACTTCGAGCGGGTGCGCGCACTGATCTACAAGCATGCGGGCATCTCCCTGTCGCCGGTCAAGCAGGACATGGTTTACAGCCGGCTGGCCCGGCGCCTGAGGGCGCGGGGAGACCGGACTTTCGCCGAGTATCTCGACCGGGCCGAGCGTGAGCCGGAAGAATGGGAAACCTTCGTCAACAGCCTCACCACCAACCTGACGTCGTTTTTCCGCGAGGCCCACCATTTCGACATCCTCGCCGAAAACCTGAAAAAACGTACCAGCCGTGGCCCGGTGCGCATCTGGTGCAGTGCGGCATCGACCGGCGAGGAACCCTACAGCCTGGCGATCACCGCCTGCGAAGCCTTCAACACGATGACGCCGCCGGTGCAGATCGTCGCCACCGACATCGACACCAACGTGCTCGCCACCGCAGAGAAGGGCGTCTATGGCATGGATCGCGTCGATCGTCTGTCGAAGGAGCGGATGCAGCGCTTCTTCCTCAAGGGCACTGGCGCCCAGGCCGGCTTTGCGCGGGTGCGGCCGGAGCTGCAGCGGCTGATCGAGTTCAAGCGCATCAACCTGCTCGATACCCGGTGGGCGCTGCAGGGGCCGTTCGATCACATGTTCTGCCGGAACGTGATGATCTATTTCGACAAGCCAACCCAACACGCCATCCTCAAACGTTTCGTTCCGCTGCTCAAATTGGATGGCCTGCTGTTTGCCGGCCACTCGGAAAGCTTCCTGCACGCAGCCGATCTTTTCCGGTCGCTGGGTCGGACGGTTTACGAAAGGACGGATGCCCGTGATCGATGATCCCGGCTATGTCGAACATCTGGCGACGAATCGCTATTTCGACCGGACCTTTGATTGCGATGCGGTAAAGGTGCTTCCGGGCGAATACTTCGTCACCACTTCCGACATCCTGCTGGTCACCGTGCTCGGCTCGTGCGTCACCGCTTGCATTCGTGATCGGGACAAGGGGCTGGGTGGCATGAATCACTTCATGCTGCCCGAAACGAACGAGGGCTCGGGAATACTCAGCAGCTCGGCCCGCTATGGCGCCTATGCGATGGAGGTGTTGCTGAATCATCTGCTCAAAATGGGCGCTCGTCGGAGCAGTCTTGAAGCAAAGGTGTTTGGCGGTGGGAAGGTATTGGCAAGCCTGACTCAGGCACAGGTGGGCGAGAAGAATGCGGAGTTTGTCCTCGACTATCTCAATACCGAGCGCATTCCGGTCGTGGCCCAGGATCTGCTCGATATCTATCCCCGGAAGGTGTACTTTTTTCCGGCGAGCGGACGGGTCATGATGAAAAAACTGGTTCGCGTGAAAAACGACACGCTCGTTGCGCGTGAGCGCGAATATGAAGCCCGGCTTCGACGTGACAATGTGCAGGGCGACGTCGAGCTATTTGGTTGATCGGGTTGTTGCACCGGGTTCGATACTGGAAACAGAGCATGGCAATCAAGGTTCTCATCGTCGACGACTCTGCACTGATGCGGAGCATGCTGTCGGAAGTTGTCAATTCCGCGCCCGATCTCGAAGTGGTTGGCGTTGCGCCAGATCCCATCGTCGCGCGGGAAATGATAAAAACGCACAATCCGGACGTTCTGACGCTGGATATCGAAATGCCCAAGATGGACGGGCTCGATTTTCTGGCGCGTCTGATGCGGCTGCGGCCAATGCCTGTCGTGATGATCTCGAGCCTGACGCAACGGGGTTCGGAGGCCACGTTGCAGGCGCTCGAGTTGGGCGCGGTGGATTTTCTGCCCAAGCCGAAACTGGACTCGACCGCCGGAATAGAGAATTATCGTGTAGAAATTTGTGAAAAGGTCCGGGCGGCATACGGTGCCAGACCCCGAGTGCCGTTAAGGGCTGTGACAGCACCGAAACCCTTGCTGCGAGAGCCTTCGGAGGGAGCGGGAGGGGTGGCAGGAAACCTTCCTGAACGGGTATTGCAGGAGAAACTGGTACTGATCGGAGCCTCAACGGGTGGCACCGAGGCCATCAAGGAAGTGCTATGTTCTCTGCCCGGGCAAATGCCCGGGATCATGATCGTTCAGCACATGCCCGAGATGTTTACCGCTTCCTTTGCAAAACGTCTCGATGGCTTGTGTCAGATGCGGGTCAAGGAGGCCGAGCACGGCGAGAAGGTGTTGCCGGGCACGGTGTACCTGGCACCGGGGCATTCGCATCTTTCGGTGCGACGGGTGGTGGGTGGTTATGTGTGCGAACTCGCCCAGTCCGAACCGGTGAACCGGCACCGTCCGGCGGTGGATGTGCTGTTCCACTCGGCGGCAAAACAGGTTGGCGCCAATGCGCTGGGGGTCATCCTCACCGGCATGGGCAAGGACGGCGCCCAGGGCCTGCTGGCGATGAAGCAGGCGGGTGCATGGACGATTGGGCAGGATCAGGAGTCCTGCGTGGTTTACGGCATGCCGCGTGAAGCGGCGATCATCGGCGCCCTCGACGATGTGGCGCCGTTGAAGGATATCGGTCAACGTGTGCTCTCCCGCCTGCGCGGGACGGAGCGACGGGGTCTGAGGGCATGAATTGAGCGATGGCCGGCGTGAGCCGGTGATGTGGTAAGCAGAACGTAAAATTAGAGGCTACAAATGGATACCAGCGTCAGCACCCAGCAGAGTCAGGCCAGGATTCAGCTCTCCGGGCGGTTTGATTTCAACTCCCATCGGGAATTCCGAGATGCGGTGGATAAGGCGCTGGGCAGTCCCGGCACCACCGAGGTCGCGGTGGATCTCGGTAACGTCGCCTACCTCGACAGTTCTGCGCTGGGGATGCTGCTGATGCTCCGCGACAAGGCGAAGACGTCCGGCAAGACGGTCTGCCTGGCCAATGCCCGCGGCAGTGTGCGGCAGGTTCTCGACATCGCCAACTTCGGCAAGCTCTTTCCGATCGTGTAGTGGTCGCCGAGCAGGATTCCGAATCCCTCTTCATTCTTGTTGTAGATGACAATCCCGACGATCTGTTCCTGATCCGTCGGGATCTGGTGGCCCTCGGTCACCGTGTCGCTGGTGTCAGCACGGCCAAAGAGGCGCTTGCGCACATCGCTCGGGCTCACCCCGACGTGCTGATGACCGATGTCGGGTTGCCCGGCATGGACGGCATCGAATTGCTTCAGACGGTCCGTATGCGGACCGACGGTAGCTGGATTCCCAGCCTGGTGTTCACCGGTAGCCTGGACGAGGCGACGCAGATGCGCGCGCTGGAGGCCGGGGCCGATGCTTATCTCTGCAAGCCTGCCTCGCGCGAGATGCTGCGCGCCAAGCTCGGGGTGATCCTCCGGCTCAAGGCGATGCAACGTCAGGCCGAGGCGCGCAATCGCGAGCTCGCCCGCTACCGCAGCCTTCAGGAAGAAGAACAGCGGCTGGCGCGCTTCGTGATGGAGCGCCTGATCAACCGCGAGGCCCTGGGCGATCCTGCGCTGTCCCACTACATCGCCTCGGCGGCCGAATTCTCCGGCGATCTGATCGCAGCCGCCCGCACCCCCGCCAACGTACTCCACGTGCTCCTCGCCGACGGTGCAGGACATGGCTTGGCCGCATCGCTCAACGTACTGCCGGTGACGGCGCCCTTCTACCGGATGACCGAGCGGGGCTTCGGCATCGACGCCATTGCCCGCGAGATCAACAGCAAGGTGCGGGCGCTGCTGCCGGTCGATCGCTTCATCGCGGCCACGCTCGTTGCAGTCAACTTCCGCGAGCGCTACGTGACCGTCTGGAACGGCGGCAACCCAGGGCCGCTCCTCGTGCGCCCGGATGGCGGGGTGCGCATCCACTTCAACCGCCACCACTTTCCCCTCGGGGTGGTGGATGACGACGAGTTCGACGGCACCGCCGACACCCATGTCGTCAATCCCAGCGACCACCTGCTGCTGTTCTCCGATGGCCTCATCGAGCAGGAGGATGACGAAGGTACGGCCCTGGGTGTCGACGGGCTGGGGCGGGCGCTCGAGGGGCTGGAAGCCGATGCCCGGCTGCCGCGCCTCATCGACATCGTCCAGCAACTCACTGGCGGCAATCCGCCCCGGGACGACATCTCCATCGCCCAGATCGCCCTGGCCGATACGCCCAACCGGGTGCTCAGCCAGATGTCCAGCGAGACAGTTGCGCCGTTCAATACCAGCGACTGGCGACTGGTGCTGCGCCTGGGGGCCACCGATCTCAAACGCCTCGACGCGGTGCCGCTGATCCTTGGGGCCATCGAGCAGTTCGAGGGGGTGCGGCCCTTCACCGGGCGCCTGTTCCTGGTGTTGTCCGAACTCTTCAACAACGCGCTGGATCACGGTCTGCTGCGCCTGCCTTCGTCCCTCAAGGTGGGGGCCGAGGGCATGGACGTGTTTCTCGATGAGCGTGCCCGGCGGCTTTCCCGGCTGGCTGCAGGCGCGGTGGAGTTCGAGCTGACCCTGCGTCAGAGCCTCGACCGGGCGCCGATGCTTCACATCGGCTGTGTCGATACGGGCCCCGGCTTCGACCACGAGCAGCAGGTGCAGGAGGCCATGCGCGAGCCGACCTCGGAGGAGTTGCTCAAGGGGCACGGCCGCGGCATTCCCTTGCTGCTGCGGGTCTGCGAGGAAGTGCGCTATAGCGGTTCCGGCAACCGGGTGGACGTGGTCTTTCGCCTGGCCGAGCGTAGCGCCGACGGGCTCAAATAGCCCAAGTTTCAGCTCTCCTGTCAGTCTCCATTAAGTTCCCAGGGAGCCTGTCGATAAAAACGTCGATATTGCGGGTCGCCCTGTCGGGCCGCCCGTGAGGTTGCCGGGGCGCGCGGTGCTGTCCGGCCTTCGTTTGCGACAGGGGAGTGGCCGGACATCATGCGAGTTCAACTAATTTCAGGCGCGATCGGGTTGTGTGTCGCCCTTGGCGCAGCGGGCGCCGGGCTGGCCTTCGGTGTTCCGCTGACGGCGGCCTTCGTGGGCGTCAGCGTGGCCCTCGGGGTGTTCATCGGCGTGGCAACGGCGATGGCGTTCCGGGTGCTGTTCGTGCAGCCGCTGGGCGAGATGCGCGATGCCATCCGGGCGATGCTCCGGGACGGCGATCTTTCCCGTCGGGCGCCGGTTTCGGGTGGTCAGGTGGGCGAGGTCGAGCGTGTCTTCAACGAGTTGATCGAGAGCCTCCAGGGCATCGTCGGCAAGGTGATCTTCGACGCCCAGCGGGTGTACGAAGCGGCTGATCTGCTGTCGGGCTACGCCGGGCGCGTGGCCGAAGGCTCTGCGGGGCAGCGCGACGCCGCCGAAAGCATGGCCGTGGCGATCGAGCAGATGACCGCCGGCGTCAATGCGGTGGCAGACCACGCCAGCCAGACAGCAACCAACGCCCAGGCTGCGCGCGAACTGTCGGTGCAAGGTGGGGAAGTGGCCACCAGCGCCTCCCAGGAGATTGAACGCATCGCCACCTCGGTGGCTGATTCGGCCCGGGTCATCGCGTCCCTGGGTGAGCGTTCCGAAGCCATCAGTGGCATCGTCAAGGTGATCCACGAGATTGCCGATCAGACCAACCTGCTGGCACTCAACGCAGCAATCGAAGCCGCCCGGGCCGGCGAACAGGGGCGCGGCTTTGCAGTGGTGGCCGACGAGGTGCGCAAGCTCGCCGAACGCACCTCGACAGCGACCCGTGAGATCGGCGGCATGATCTCCGCAATCCAGGCCGAGACCAAGAGCGCCATTGCCGCCATCGACGTGGGCAGCGTGCAGGCTCATGCCGGGGCGGAACTGGCCCGCCGGGCCGCCAGCTCGCTGGATCAGATCAATCAGGGCGCGCAGCAGACGATGGAGAAGATCGACGCGATCGCCGTCGCCATTACCACCCACGGTCACGAAGCCGAGCAGATTGCCGGGCACGTGCGGCAGATCATGGACATGGCCGGTCGCAACTCCGAGGGCGCGCGGGAGACGCTCCACGAGGCCACCAGCCTGCGGGATCTGGCGGTGAACCTGAAGGAAATCCGGCGCGTCTTCAAGCTCGGCCCGGCGGGTGAGCAGGCGATGGTGGTGCACAAGAAGATGCCCGACATCGTCCGCGATGCCTCCCGCCAGATCGGCGACCTGTTCGAGCGGGCCATCGCCAGCGGACAGATCAGCGAGGCCGACCTGTTCGACGAAGCCTACAAGCCGATTCCCAATACCCGCCCGCAAAAGTACAGCACCCGCTTCGACGCGCTCACCGACCGGCTCCTCCCGAGCCTTCAGGAGCGCCTGCTGGAGAGCAACGGCGAGATGGTCTATGCCATCGGGACCGACCGTAACGGTTATGTACCGACGCACAACAAGCGCTTCTGCCAACCCCTTACCGGTGACTACAACAAGGACATCGTGGGTAGCCGGACCAAGCGCATCTTCGATGATCCGGTGGGCAAGCAGTGCGGCAAGAACCAGATGCCGTTCCTGATCCAGACTTATCGCCGGGACACCGGCGAGATCATGCACGACATCTCGGCTCCGGTTTATGTGAACGGCCGTCACTGGGGTGGTTTCCGTATCGGCTACCGGGCCTGACGGCTGGCGCGATGCGCCGCGCCCGGCGGGGCGTGCAGGGAGTGCAGCCACCGAGGAAGAGGCGTTTCCCAGCCTCAAGATTATTCTTACCCCGCCGATATTTATTTCAAGTCGGAGCCTGTTCCATCAGGGGGCAGGCGGTCAACGACGGAGATCGAGTGATGTCGGAACTTCTCAAGAACATTGACGCGCGTACCCGGTTGGCGGGCACCAACAAGCTGGAAATCCTGCTATTCACCCTCGGTCTGGACCCGCGCACCGGACGGCGTGAGACTTTCGGCATCAACGTCTTCAAGGTGCGCGAGGTGATGCGCACGCCGCCCATCACCGCCGCGCCGGAAATGCCGTCGTCGGTGGAAGGGATGGTCAGTCTGCGCGGTGTGCTGGTGCCGGTGGTGGATCTGGCGAAGTATGCCGGGATGGGCACAGAAACCCCCCGCGACATCATGATCGTCACGGAATACAACGGCCACACCCAGGGCTTCCTGGTTGAGGCGGTGGATACCATCCTGCGTCTCGACTGGTCCCAGATGCGGGTGCCGCCCGACATGCTCACCGCCAACCTGGGCGGGCTGGTCACCGCGGTCACCGAGTTGCCCGGCCCCAAGCTGGTGATGCTGCTCGACGTGGAGAAGGTGCTCTCCGAAACCACCCGCTACGACGACGAGTTCCTGTTCAAAGGTATCGAGCCGATCGTGGCGGACGAGCCGATCACCGTCTATTTTGCCGATGACTCGTCGGTGGCCCGGAAGCAGATCGAACGGACTCTCGACGCCCTCGGCGTGCGTTATGTCGGTTCGGTCAATGGTCGGCAGGCCTGGGAGGAGCTCGAGAAGCTGGCAGCCTACGCGGCGTCCAGCGGCCGCAAGGTCAAGGAAATGCTGGCCCTGATCCTGACCGATGTGGAAATGCCCGAAATGGATGGCTACATCCTGACCAAGCGGATCAAGACCGATCCGCGCTTCGAAGGGGTGCCGGTCATCATGCACTCGTCCCTGTCCGGCATGTCCAACCAGCAGCTGGGCCGTTCGGTCGGTGTGGATGAATACGTGGCCAAGTTTGAGCCGCAGCGGCTGGCCGAGGTGCTGCGTCGCCTGATCACGCAGCACAGTGCGGCCAAGGCCGCGTGAGCGAAAGAGGAGCGAGATGAACATGGATCGTGTCGATCGCGGGTTGCTGGAGTCGGTGGACGCCAGGACCAAACTGGCGGGCTCCAACCGCATGGAAATCCTGCTGTTCTCGTTGGGAACCCAGGAGATTTTCGGGATCAACGTGTTCAAGGTCCGGGAGGTGTCCCGGGCGCCCTTCATCACCAAGGCCCCCAACATGCCGGCCGGGGTTGAGGGGCTGATCTCCCTGCGTGGCAACGTGATTCCCGTGCTGGCGCTCGCCAAGGTGATGGGCATCGCCGACCCGGGCGAGCCCTTGGGCGGTTCGATGATGGTCACCGAGTACAGCAAGCGCACCCTTGGATTCCTTGTTCACGAGGTGGACCGGATCATCCGCGTCGAGTGGGACAAGGTTCGCGCACCAGACAACGTCACCTCCAGCGGCCATCACTTCATCACCGCCATCACCGAGCTGCAGGACGGCAAGCTGGTGTCCATCCTCGATGTGGAAACCATCCTGGCGAGCACCTTCGGTGAGGCCGTGGTCGGCCAGATTCACCCGCTCGAAGGTGCCCACGACGTGAACATCTTCTTCGTGGATGACTCCGCCGTTGCCCGCAAGAAAATTGCAGAAACCCTCGACAAGCTGGGGGTGCGTCACAAGCACGCCCTCAACGGCCTGGAAGCCTGGACCCGTCTGGAAGGTATGGCCAGCCACGCCCAGCAGCGCGGCATCGACCTGCGCGACGAGGTCAACCTGATTCTGGTGGACGCCGAGATGCCCGAGATGGACGGCTACGTGCTCACCCGCAACATCAAATCGGATGCTCGCTTCGAAGGCATTCCGGTCGTCATGCACTCATCGCTGTCGTCCGAAGCCAACCGGGCGATGGGCAAGAGTGTCGGCGTCGATTCCTATGTCGCCAAATTCGACGCCGACGTCCTGGCGGAAACCCTGCGCCCCCTGCTGATGCGTTCCTGCCGGGACTGAACGGAGATCAACAACATGTCGGACCCAAAGATGAAATTTCTCGTCGTCGATGACTTTTCCACCATGCGGCGCATCGTCCGCAATTTGCTGAAGGAACTTGGCTTTGCCAATGTGGACGAGGCCGAGGATGGCCAGATTGCGCTGCAGAAGCTGAACTCGCTGCCCTTTGATTTCGTGGTGACGGACTGGAACATGCCCAACATGGACGGTCTCACCCTGCTGCAGAACATTCGTGCCACGCCGGCCCTGAAGCACCTGCCGGTGCTGATGATCACGGCCGAGGCGAAGAAGGAGAACATCATCGCCGCGGCGCAGGCCGGTGCCAGTGGGTACATCGTCAAGCCCTTCACGGCGGCAACGCTTTCCGAAAAGCTCGAGAAGATCTTCGAGAAGATGGGCAAGAAGGCAGCCTGAGGCCCATCGACAGTACGGAGTTCCACCATGGCAACACGTCTCAAATTCGACGAGTCCGGCGACAGCGACGATCTGCAGGCGCTGTTCGACAGCATCTCTGGCTCCCCTGCCGCCGCGAGCGCCCAGCCGCGCCTCGAAGTGGTTGCCACTTCTGCCGCCAGTGCCAGCCCCAGCGTGGCCGGCGGTGACGACGACGACCTGCAGGCGCTGTTCGATTCCGTGGCGGATGAATACACCGCCGAGCACGATCATGTGTCCGATACCGACGATGCGCGCCCCCATAGCTGCGACAATGTTTTCAACAGGCTCGGCGTGATGACGCGCCAGCTCCACGACACCTTGCGCCAGCTGGGCTACGACCGCAGCCTGCAGGAAGCCGCGCACGCCATTCCCGATGCCCGCGAGCGCCTGGCCTACATTGCCGAGATGACCGAACAGGCCGCGAGCAAGGTGCTCAACGCCACCGACATCGCCAAGCCGATCCAGGACAAGGTCCAGGCCGATGCCGAAACCCTGCGCACCCGTTGGGATCGCCTCTACGCCAACCAGCTTTCCGCCGACGAGTTCCGCGCGCTGGCCGGCGAAACCCGCGATTTTCTGGGTAGCGTGGTAAACGGTAGCCGCGAAACCAACGCCCAGTTGATGGAAATCATGATGGCCCAGGATTTCCAGGATCTCACCGGTCAGGTCATCAAGAAGGTCGTTGACCTCGCCCAGGGCCTTGAGAAGCAGCTGCTTCAGGTGCTGATCGAGGCGATGCCGGCCGACCGCAAGGTGGAAGCGCCCGAGGGCCTGATGAACGGCCCGGTGATCAGTGCCGTGGGCCGCGACGACGTGGTGTCAAACCAGGAGCAGGTGGACGACCTGCTTGAGAGTCTCGGTTTCTGAGCCGGCCAGCGCGGGTCAGACCGCAAGGAGCAATGCAATGAGCGATTTTTCCGGGATGGAAGACCTTCTGCAGGATTTCCTGGTGGAAGCGGGGGATCTGCTGTCGGGTGTGGACAACAAGCTGGTGGATCTCGAGCGCGCGCCCGACGACAAGGGGTTGCTGAACGACATCTTCCGCGGCTTCCATACCATCAAGGGCGGTGCCGGCTTCCTCAACGCGGCCGAGTTGGTCACCCTGTGCCACCTCACCGAGAACCTCTTCGATCTGCTGCGTAATGGCGAATTGACCGTGACGCCCGAGATCATGGACGTGATCCTGTCGTCCACCGGCTCGGTGCGCGACATGTTCGGCTACCTGGAGCAGGGTGTGCAGCCGCCGGCTGCCGATCCTCACCTGATTGAAGATCTGCGTCACGCCATCGCCGGCGAGCTGAGCCGGGCGTCGGCGTCGGCTCCCGCGCCGGTTCAGGTGCCCTCTGTCCCGGCGGCGAGCGTCGCGGCCGCGCCGCCAAGCGCTGCGCCCGTCGATGGCATCGACTGGAACGAACTGCTTGAAGCGGTCACCGGTGCCCCTGCGGCTGCCCCCGCGGTGGCGGCGGCGCCTGTCCTGCAGGCGGTGCCCGCGCACGTACCGGAGCCGGTGGTCATGCACCAGAGCGACGCTGAGCTGGCCAGCAAGACGCCTGAGGAAGTCATCAAGGCTGCCGTTGGCCGCCGAGCCTCGGATCGCCCCGGCGCCAGCGGCCCCGTGGGGCGCCGTGACACCGAGAAGACCCGTGACAACTCGATCCGGGTCGACACCTCCCGTCTCGATCAGGTGCTCAACCTGTCTGGCGAGATCGGCCTCACCAAGAACCGCCTCAACGCGTTGCGCAGCGACATCCTCAACGGCCGCAGCGACACCGAGACCCTGCACGCTCTCGACCTGGCCGTGAGCCAGCTCGATCTGCTGGTCTCCGACCTGCAGAACGCGGTGATGAAGACCCGCATGCAGCCCATCGGTCGGCTGTTCCAGAAATACCCGCGCATCGCACGCGATCTGGCTCGCAACCTGGGCAAGGACGTGGAGCTGGTGCTCTCCGGCGAAGACACCGAGATCGACAAGACGATGATCGAGGATCTGTCCGACCCGATCATCCACCTTATCCGCAACGCGGTGGACCACGGTGTGGAGGAAACCCAGGAGCGCCTCGCCAACGGCAAGCCGGAAAAATCCATCGTCCGCCTCGAAGCCCGCCAGGAAGGCGATCACATCGTGATCCTGGTGGCCGACGACGGTCGCGGGATGAACGCCGAGAAGCTGCGCGCCAAGGCGGTCGAGAAGGGTCTCATCACCGATGAAGAGGCCAACACCATGGACGAGCGCCAGAGCTACAACCTGGTGTTCCTCCCTGGCTTCTCGATGGCCAGCCAGGTGTCGGACGTCTCCGGCCGTGGCGTGGGCATGGACGTGGTGCGCACCAACATCCAGAAGCTCAACGGCTCCATCGACATCCGCTCGAGCATGGGCAAGGGCACCACCTTCATCATCAGCCTGCCGCTCACCCTGGCGATCCTGCCGGTGCTGCTGGTGCGCCTGGGCGATCAGCCTTTTGCCGTACCCCTGTCGATGGTCCGCGAGATCCTCCCGATCGAGCCTTCTGAAGTGCAGGAAGTCGGTGGCCGCGCCACCATGGTCGTGCGGGGCGAAGTGTTGCCGATCATGCCGCTTTCTACCCTGCTGGGCTGGGATCAGGCGCAGACGCCCGAATACGGCGTGCTCATGCAGAGCGCCGAGCAGAGCTTCATCCTCGCCATCGACAGCTTCGCGGGTCGTGAAGATGCGGTGATCAAGTCCCTCGACGACTTCCGTCCGAAGGGCGTTGCCGGCGTCACCACCCTGTCCAACGGCCAGATCGTGCTGATCCTCGACATGAAGGAACTCCTGGGGGCGATGGGTGACACCCGCGGTGTGTCCCGCCGGGTGCTCCTCGCTCATCTCGAACTGCCGGCCCTCGCGGCCTGATCGCGGAGTGAGAACTACGTAACGGAGAGACCAATCGCGCGCTGAGACATCCTCCACGGCGCAACACTCTGCAACAAGGCGGCGTGACCTACGCCGCTCAACCCCCGGCAGGGCTCGGTTAGGATCGTTCCTGACTGCCCCTGCCCGTTGCCGTTCCGGCCAGCGGCGCCGGTCGGGCAGGGAGAGTGCAGATGGACGACTTCGACTTCGATTACTGGAAAGACCTCGCCGAGCGCGATCCGTCCGGCTTCTTTCGTGAACGCGAGCTGCTGCTGCGTCAGTGCATCGCGCTCCATCCCCAGCAGGCCCAGACGCTCACCGAGTTCCAGGCCCACATCGACGCCACCCGTCTGCTGGCCGGCAGTCCCCTGCAGGCCAGCCGCGCGCTGTTCGGCCTGCTTGAAGACCAGTTGATGCTGCTCAGCGCCAAGCTGGGTGAGCTGCAGCGGGAAACCACCAATCTGCGCACGTCGTTGACCAGCGAGCAGGCCGCCTGAGTAGCGGCAACGTGGGGAGTGGGCGCGGCCAGACGCCAGCGCACCACTCCTCGGCGCAGCCCCTCTACCCACTCCCCATTTCCCGTTCCCTCCTCACGATTTCCCACGCTCCGCGCCCACGAATTACCCCTCCAATCCCCGTCTGTTCTCACCCTTGCCGGGCGCTGCCTGCCGGTATCGTTGCACCATCTGAACGAACGTCGAGCGGGCCGTGGCTGAAGACAGCGACCTCGAAAAAACAGAATCAGCATCAGCGCGAAGACTGGAGCAGGCCCGCGAGGAAGGGCAGGTTCCCCATTCCCGCGAGCTGGCCACCTTCATCTCGCTGATGGTGGGTGTGGCCGCCCTGTACGTGCTTGGCCGCTGGGGCGGGCACCGAATGATGGAGCTAGTCCGTAGCGGGCTCAACTTCGAACGTCAGCACGCCTTCGAGCCGGGCGGCATGCAGCAGGTGCTGGCGCAGCTGGCCACCGACGGGCTC
The DNA here is from genome assembly GCA_041917255.1 of Zoogloea sp. Classification (GTDB taxonomy): domain Bacteria; phylum Pseudomonadota; class Gammaproteobacteria; order Burkholderiales; family Rhodocyclaceae; genus Zoogloea. Next base: position 47,768 of record JAYRYA010000023.1, on the reverse strand, counting down.
CTCACCATCGCGCCGCTGCTGCTGGCTTCGGTGGTCGCGGCGCTGGTCACCCCCTTTCTGATGGGTGGCTGGGTGTTCTCCACCAGCGCGCTCAAGTTCGACCTCACCCGCCTCGATCCGCTGCAGGGCCTGGGGCGGATGTTTTCCACCCACGGGCTGGCCGAGCTGGTGAAAGCCACCCTCAAGTCGGTGCTGGTGGCCAGCGTGGGGGTGTGGGTGGTGTGGCGGGAGCGCGACCACCTGTTCTCGCTGATGCTCCAGCCGCTCGCCACCAGCATGGATGACTTTGCCAGCCTGGTGCTGCTGTCGGCGCTGCTGATCGTGGCAAGCCTGGCCATCATCGCCGCCATCGACGTGCCCTTCCAGCTGTGGGAATACCACCGCCGCCTGCGCATGACCAAGGACGAACTGCGCCAGGAAATGAAGGAGCAGGAGGGCGACCCGCAGATCAAGGCGCGCATCCGCGCCGCCCAGCGCGAGATGTCCCGCCGCCGCATGATGAGCAACGTACCCACCGCCGACGTGGTGGTCACCAACCCTACCCACTACGCCGTGGCCCTCAAGTACGACCCCGACAAGGCCGGCGCCCCCATCGTCGTGGCCAAGGGCGCCGACATCGTGGCCGGCAAGATCCGCGAACTGGCCCGGGAGCACAACGTCCCCATCCTCGAAGCCCCGCCCCTGGCCCGGGCGCTGTTCGCCCACTGCGAACTGGAGCAGCAGATCCCCGCTGCCCTCTACACGGTGGTCGCCGAGGTGATGGCGTGGGTCTTCCAGCTCAACCACTGGATCGCCGAAGGCGGCCTCCCGCCCGACGTGCCCGGCGCCCTCGCGGTGCCCGAGGGCATGGACCCGGGGCCCGGCGAAGCTGCGCCGTGAGGGCAGGGTGTCGTTCACCCTGTCCGAAGCTGGGCGGCAGCGCACTGGTGGCGGGCAAATCTGAGCCCATGCCCACGACTTCGCGCTTGCCGTCTCAAGGCCCCCCATTTCCCGATCTACCGGCAGGTGTCCCCGTAATCCGACCCCCGCAGTTCCAACCAAGGCGGATGGCGGAGAGTTCGTGAACTAGAATCAAGAAGCCATCACGGATGAATGGTCACGCTTGGCACTGCTGCGTCGCACCCGATACCCACCGATAACAACGAGGAGAAGATCCATGATGTTCGCCATCATCAAGTGGTTTGCTGCGCCACTGTTCGGCTCGGCCCTGCTGCTGGCTGCTCCAGCCGGCGCCGCCGATACCCCGCCCGAAAAAGCTGTCGGCCTGAGCGGTGCAACCGAGGCGGTTGGCGTCGTGGCACTTGCTCCCCATGAGCTGCCGGGATCGCCGGGTGATTACGACCTGCGCGCCCGCACCCTCAGCATCGCGCCGGGGGGCGGGATTCCGAGCCATTCTCACGCCGGGCGTCCGGGGATCGCCCGCGTCACGAAGGGTTCGCTCGTCGAATATCGGGGCACCACGGCACGCACCCTGCAGGTGGGCGACTGGTGGTTTGAAAACGCGGACACCGTGCATTGGTTCCGTAACCCCAGCAGTACGGACGACGCCGAGCTGTGGGTCGTGGATCTGGTGGGCAAGAAGAAGTGATGACCGCCTGCCGGGCGTCATCACGGCAGGCTCAGCCTGCATTCTGTGTCGTCGTGACGCCTTCGTCCGGCATCCCCCTCCGGTCCGCCGCTGGAGAAGGGCATCACTGCCGCGGCGCACGAATTACCCCCCCTTTCCCCCTCACTTCCGCCCTTGCCCCGGAGGTCGCCTGAGCGACCATTCGGAGCATGAACAGTAGTCTCAACCTGCGCACCCTTTTCGCCCCGAGCAATATCCGGCAGCTCGCCGGGCCGCTGCTCATCATCCTCATCCTGTCGATGATGGTGCTGCCGCTGCCGCCGTTCGTGCTCGACCTGATGTTCACCTTCAACATCGCGGTGTCGGTGATGGTGATGCTGGTGGCGATGTACACCAGGAAGCCGCTGGATTTCTCGGTGTTCCCCACAGTGCTGCTGGTCACCACGCTGCTGCGCCTGTCGCTCAACGTGGCGTCGACCCGGATCGTGCTGCTCGAAGGCCACACCGGGCCCGACGCGGCGGGCAAGGTGATCGAGGCCTTCGGTCACTTCCTGGTGGGCGGTAATACCGCGGTGGGTCTGGTGGTGTTCATCATCCTCACGGTCATCAACTTCGTGGTCATCACCAAGGGCGCCGGGCGGATCGCCGAAGTGGGTGCGCGCTTCACCCTCGACGCCATGCCCGGCAAGCAGATGGCCATCGACGCCGACCTCAACGCCGGCCTCATCGACGAGAAGGAGGCCAAGAAACGCCGGGCCGAGACTTCCCAGGAAGCGGATTTCTACGGCGCGATGGATGGTGCCTCCAAGTTTGTCCGCGGCGACGCGGTGGCGGGCATCCTGATTCTCGGCATCAACGTGGTGGGCGGGCTGATCGTCGGCGTGCTCCAGCACAACATGGAGCTGGGGCAGGCGGCCACCAACTACACCCTGCTCACCATTGGCGACGGTCTGGTGGCCCAGCTGCCGGCGCTGATCATCTCGGTGGCGGCCGGTCTGGTAGTGTCGCGGGTGGGCGACGACGGGGACATGGGCTCGCAGGTCATCGGCCAGGTGTTCTCCAACCCTCAGGTGCTGGTGCTCACCGCGGCGATCCTGGGCATCCTTGGTTTGATCCCCGGCATGCCCAACTTCGTGTTCCTGCTGCTGGCCAGCGCCTTGGGCTACATGGCGTGGCGGGGCGGCATCAGGCAGACGGAGGCGGTGGAGGAGGAGGCTCCCGCCGCCGCGCCGGTGGTGCCGGCCGAGAGCCAGGAAGCCAGCTGGTCGGATGTCACGCCGGTGGATGTGCTGGGCCTCGAGGTGGGCTACCGGCTGATCCCGATGGTGGACAAGGGCCAGGACGGCGAGCTGCTCAAGCGCATCCGCGGCCTGCGCAAGAAGTTCGCACGGGACATCGGCTTCCTCGCCGCGCCGGTGCACATCCGCGACAACCTGGAACTCAAGCCCAACGCCTACCGCATCGTGTTGAAGGGCGTCGAGATTGGCACCGGCAGCGCGTTTCCGGGGCAGTTCATGGCGATCAATCCGGGGCGGGTTTCCGGTCCGCTCACCGGCCGCGAAACCACCGATCCGGCCTTCGGCCTGCCCGCAGTGTGGATCGACGCCAGTCAGCGCGAGCAGGCTCACGCGCTGGGCTACACGGTGGTGGATGCCAGCACCGTGGTGGCGACCCACCTCAATCACCTGATTCTCAGTCACGCGCCAGAGCTCCTTGGCCGCGCCGAAACCCAGGCGCTCCTCGACCACATCGCCAAGGAGAACCCCAAGCTGGTGGAGGACCTGGTGCCCAAGCTGCTGCCGCTGGCCAGCGTGCAGCGGGTGCTCCAGAACCTCCTCGACGAGGGCGTCAACATCCGCGACATGCGCTCCATCGTCGAGGTGCTGGCCGAGTTTGCGCCGCGGGTGCAGGACCCGCTGGAGCTCACCTCGCGGGTACGTCAGGCGCTGGGCCGGGCGATTGTGCAGGGGCTTTTCCCGGGCAATGGCGAGGTGCAGGTCATGGCGCTCGATCCGGGCCTCGAGCGTGTGCTGATGCAGGCCATGGGCGGCGGCGGGCCGGAGGGTGGCGCCATCGAGCCGGGCCTTGCCGACACCCTGCTGCGCGAAACCGCCGCTGCCGCCCAGCGCATGGAAGACATCGGCCTGCCGCCGGTACTGCTGGTACCGGCGCCGCTGCGCTGGCTGCTGTCGCGCTTTCTGCGTCGCAGCGTGCCGACCCTCAAGGTGGTGGCCAACTCCGAAGTGCCCGAGACCCGCCTGATCCGCGTCTCGGCGATGATCTCTCCCGCCTCCTGAGCTTCGGTTCCGGGCGCCCGGAATGGGCGTCCTGCGGGCTTGCCGGCGGAATAGCACCCTAAAACCTGTCTTTTCCCGGGCATCGAAAGACGACCGCCTGCGGATAATCGAAGGTACCGAAGTGCCCACGCCGATCCCGTGAAAGCCTTCGTACCCCCGGAGACAGGAGCATGAACGTCAAGCGCTACTTTGCAAAAACCGCCCGTGAGGCCCTTCGCATGCTGAAGGACGACCTCGGTCCGGATGCCGTGGTGCTTGCCAACCGTGCGGCCAATGGCGGTGTCGAGATCCTCGCCCTGCCGGCGGGCGAAGTGGCCAGCCTGCAGCGTGCCCGCAGCCAGGCCCAGGCCGCTGCCGCCGCGGCGCCCGCCCCGGCACCGGCGGCAGCAGCACCGGCCCGTGCGCCCGCCGAGGATTTCTTCGACGACGACTTCCGTGTCAGTCTGTCCCGCGCCGCAGGGGTCAATCGTCCGGCACCCGCGCCTGCGGCGGCCCCGGCGGCCCAGCCCCGTCCGGCCGCGCCCCGCGCTCCCGAAATGCAGCCCTTCAATCCGCCGCGGGTCGAACTCAACCGCGACGTGTTCAATGCCGCCTCCACCCAGGTGCGCCGCCCGCCCGTCGAAGCGCCTCGCGCGCCGGCCCCGGCTCAGCCCCGTTCGCCCCTGCGCAGCGATGCCGTACCTCGCGCCCCCGAAGCCCCGGCCCGCCAGCGCCCCGCCGGCATCGAAGAAGAGGCCCGCATCCGCGCCCTCGAATCGGCCAACTCCCAGATGGCCACCGAACTGGCCGCCATCCGCGGGATGATCGAGCGCCAACTGGCCGGCTTTGCCTGGGGAGAACTGAGCCGCAGTGCCCCCGGCCGCGCCCGCCTGATCGGCGATCTGCTCGAAGCCGGCTTCTCCGCAGTGCTGGCCCGCGAACTGGCCGAATGCGTTCCTGAAGAAGAAGCCCCGGAGGAAGCCCACCGCCTGCTCCACGCCGAACTGGCCCGGCGCTTCCGCGCCATGGATTGCGACGCCGACATCATCGACCGGGGCGGCGTTTTCGCCCTCGTCGGCCCCACCGGCGTCGGCAAGACCACCACCACCGCCAAGCTCGCCGCCCGCTGCGTCGTGCGCCACGGCGCCGACAAGCTGGCCCTCATCACCACCGACAGCTACCGGATCGGCGCCCACGAGCAGCTGCGCATCTACGGCCGCATCCTCGGCGTGCCGGTGTATGTGGTGCGCGACGCCAACGACCTGCGCGAGACCCTCGCCAGCCTGCGCGACAAGCACATGGTGCTGATCGACACCATGGGCATGAGCCAGCGCGACAAGATGGTCGCCGAGCAGGCTGCCATGCTCACCGGCGCCGGCAAGGTGTCGCGCCTCCTGCTGCTCAACGCCACCAGCCGCGGCGACACGCTGGACGATGTGGTCAATGCCTACGGCGGCGACGACCTGTCCGGGGTGATCCTCACCAAGATGGACGAAGCCATGTCCCTCGCGCCGGTGCTTGACGTGGCTGTGCGCCACCAGGTCAATGTGTATTACGTCGCCAACGGCCAGCGAGTGCCGGAAGACCTCCACCTGCCCGACCGGGACGCGCTGCTCGACCAGGCGCTGCGCGAACTGCCCGCCAACTCACCCTTTCGGCTCGACCCCCTCGAAGCCGGCCTGATGATGGCCAACGCGGGGCAGGCCGGGGTTGCCCAGCTGCGTGGGGGGCTTTGAGATGCTCCACGCCTCAGACCAGGCCGCCGGCCTCCGCCGCCTGTTCCGTCGTACCCCGTCGGCGGTGGTGGCCTTGTTCACGTCGGGCCGTTCGCCTCGCGATCTGGCTGTCCAGACACTCACTGCCCTCACCGAAGGCGCCCGCCGCGTGGTGGCCATCGACGAGCATGCACCCGATTGCGGCAGCTTGCTGGCCGCGTTCGGGTATCCCGACGGCGGCGACCTGCTGGGCGCCCTGCAGGGCCAGCACGAGGTAGCCGAAACCATGCGCGAAGTGGCTGACGGCCTGTGGGTCGTGCCCGCCGCCGCCACTGTCCTGGCCGTGCCGCTCCTCGACGAAACCCAGCACGCCCGCCTGGAAGCCGGCATCGCCGAGCTTCAGCGCCGCGCCGATCTGTTGGCGATCCACACCGCGGGCGATGTGCGCAGCCTCACCCCTTTTGCCCGTGCAGCCGGCCGCCGACTGTTGGTGGTGGAGGCGAGTGGGGTCGGTGCCCGCGGCGCGTGTCAGTGGATCAAGGGCCTGGCCGCCGCCGGCGCCGGATCGCTGGAGATCGCCGTCAGCGGCGCCCGTGACCGGGCCGACGCGACCGCCTTGTTTGCCAGTCTCAACGACTTCACCGGACGCCATGTGGGCCTGCCCCTCGTGTGGCGTGGCGAAGTCGAACGCGACCCCCTGGCCGACGCCATGACCTCGCCCCTCGGCGTGCGGCATCCGGCCGAAGGGGCTCAGGCGTTCATCCGCCGTCTGCGCGCCTGGTCGTCCCAGGCCGGCGTGGCCGGTTGAAATTAGTAAGTCGTTATATTGTGAAATATTGTGTCGTCGGCTGCATGAAAGCCTATCGTTGCCGATGAGTAGTGTGAGCGCCGCGCGACTCCGAAACCCGACCAGAAAGCAGACGAAAGATGTACACCGCTTCCGGCACCCTCGATAAAGAGCAACTCGTCGTCCAGTACGCGCCGCTGGTCAAGCGCATCGCCTACCACCTGATGGCCAAGCTGCCGGCCAGCGTGCAGGTGGAAGACATCATCCAGAACGGCATGCTGGGCTTGCTCGACGCCATCAACCGCTACGAAGAGGGCCTGGGTGCCCAATTCGAGACCTACGCCGTTCAGCGCATCCGTGGCTCGATGCTTGACGGTCTGCGGGAGAACGACTGGCTGCCCCGCAGCCTGCGCCGGGACATGCGGCGCATCGAGGCGGCGGTGCACCAGCTCGAACAGGCCAACGGTCGGCATCCCACGGAGGCGGAACTCGCCGACTCGCTGGGCGTGCCGCTGGCCGAATACCAGCACATGCTGCAGGAAGCCCGCGGCTATCAGCTGGTGTATTTCGAGGATTTCAGCGGCGAGGGCGAAGACGACTACCTGGAGCGCCACATCACCCTCGAAGGCAATGACCCCCTCACGCTGCTCCTCGACAGCAACATGCGCGACGTGCTCATCAAGGCCATCGACGACCTACCCGAGCGGGAGAAGACGGTGATGGGGCTGTACTACGAGCAGGACATGAACCTGCGCGAAATCGGCGAAGTGCTTGGCGTCTCCGAGTCCCGCGTGTGTCAGCTCCACAGCCAGGCCATCGCCCGCCTGCGCTCACGCATTTCGGGGGCGATCCAGACTGCGCCCAAGCCCAAGGGTGAAGGCCGTGGCCGCGGTCGCCGTCCGGCCGCCGGCTGAAGCCGACTCGGGATAGTCAAATGGACAGCATCAGCCTGATCGGCATCACCCTCGCGCTGGCCGCGATCCTGGTCGGGCAGGTGCTCGAGGGCGGCCACGTCAGTTCACTGATCCAGCCGACGGCTTTCCTCATCGTCATCGGCGGCACTCTCGGCGCGGTGATGTTGCAGAGCTCGCTCAAGGTCTTCCGGCTGGGCATGCAGATGGTCCGCTGGGTCTTCGTGCCGCCCACCCTGGATCATGACGCGCTGATCTCCGAGGTCGTCCGCTGGAGCAATGTGGCCCGCAAGGAGGGCCTGCTGGCGCTGGAAAGCCAGATCCCGGCCATCGACGACCCTTTCATCCGGAAAGGCCTGCAGTTGCTGGTGGATGGCGTCGAGCCCGAGCGCCTGCGCGAAGTGCTCGAAGTGGAGATCGACACCTGGGAAGGCCAGATGAAGCAGGGCGCCAAGATCTGGGAAGCCGCCGGCGGCTACGCGCCGACCATCGGCATCCTGGGCGCGGTGATGGGCCTCATCCACGTGATGGAAAACCTCTCCGATCCATCGAAGCTTGGTTCGGGCATCGCGGTGGCCTTCGTCGCGACGATCTACGGTGTCGGTTCGGCCAACCTTATCTTCCTGCCGGTCTCGAAGAAGCTGCTGGGGGTGATCGGCACCCTTGCCTCGATGCGCGAGATGCTGGTGGATGGCCTTGTCGGCATCGCCAACGGCGACAACCCGCGCATCATCGAAAGCCGCCTCAAGGGCTACGCGGGGTAGGCGATGGCGCGGCGCCGGAAGCACGAGGACGAGCACGAGAACCACGAGCGCTGGCTCGTCTCCTACGCCGATTTCATCACCTTGCTGTTTGCCTTTTTCGTGGTGATGTATTCGCTCTCGTCCATCAACGAGGGCAAGTATCGGATCATGTCCGATTCAGTGGTCAATGCCTTCCGCAAGCTCGGCGTGCAGACCAGCAACGCCCAGATGTCGTCCGCCCCGATCCCGTCGATCCGCCCGAGCAGCCCGCCGCCCAGCCCCGAGGTGGAAGAGGCGCGCAAGGCCAAGGCCGAGCGGGTCAGGAATATGGCCGAGGAGATCCGCAAGGTGCTTGCCCCGCTGGTGGCCGACGGCCAGGTGCGGGTGACCGAGGGCGCCTTCGGCATCACCGTGGAGATCAACGCCAGCGTGCTGTTCAACCCCGGCGAGGCGCAACTCGGTCGCGATGCCGTCACGGCCCTGCGGGCGGTGGGGCAGGTGGTGGCGCCGGCGGAGTTTCCGATCACCGTCGAAGGGCACACCGACACGATCCCGATCTCCACGGCGGCCTTCCCGTCCAACTGGGAACTGTCGGCTGTGCGCGCGTCGAGCGTGGTGCGGCTGTTCGTGGAAAGCGGCGTGCGGCCGTCGCGGCTGACGGCGGCCGGCTACGGCGACCAGCGGCCGGTGGCCGACAACATCACGCCCGAGGGGCGGTCCCGCAACCGGCGGGTGACGATCCTGATCGAATCGCGGGTGGTCGAACCCGAGGTGCAGCCGAAGGTGCGCGCGTCCGGTATCACCGACTCGATCCTGCCGTCCGATGCGGCGCCGCCGGTGCCGCCTGCACCAGCGCCGGAAGTAACGCCGCGGCCGGTGCAGTAAGGCGAGCCAAAGCGTGCTGCGGCGCAGGGGCGCAACAACGCCGGGCGACGATCAAACCCGTGGTCGAACGAAACGAACGAGGAAGATCCGCCTGGCGGATCAGACTGAACCGAAGTGGCGGCTGCCTGCGGTGGGTCGGGATTGGCCGTCCGGTCCGTAGATCTGCGGATGCTCCGCAGCGGCGAGGAGGGTCGTGAGCGCCTGCTGGTTGTTCTGCAGGCGCTGGGTGATCAGCTGGCCATTGACCCGATTGCGCTCCTTGGCCTCTTCGGCCAGCGCTACCACCTTTTCCCAGGCGGCGAGGGCCTCGGGATTGCTGGCGAGCACGATGCGGATGTTCTCATTGGTCACCTTCGCGCCGAGACGGGCAAACATCATTACCCGATCGTCGGACAGGCGCTGCAGCGCACGGTAGAGCGCGCTCTTTTCTTCGGCGAGTTGTGACAGTGCATCGATCTGGCCATGCACCAGCAGGGCCTCTTCCCGCTCAAGCAGCGCGACGAAACCGTGCATTCCGCGGCACTCGTCCTGGATGAGCTGCACGAGGCGGGCGTGGAAGCCAGGATCGACGGCCATGCCTGATTAGGCCTTGGCGGTTTGTGCGTTCAGCATCTGACGCACGCTGTCGATGAGGCCATCGGCCACTTTCTCGGTGTCCACCTTGAAACGCCCTTCACTCATCGCCTGTTTGATCTCGTCCACCTTCGCGCTATCCACCACGGGGGTGTTGGCGATGGTTTCTTCCATCTGCTGCAGGCGGGCAGACAGGGACGACAGTTCGACCCGTTCGCTGCCACCGGACTCCTGAGTCTTGGGTGATTCCTTGGCAGCACGTGCGCGGCCTTCGCCGGACGGCAGATTGCTGGTCGCTTTGACAGAGTTATCGATCTTCACGGCATTGCCCTTTCATCCATAAGTCGACTGGGTATACGACTCGTGGAGGTGAAACTTTAACCCATTGGAGTCTGGCTGCACGGGCGCGGTTTCATGGCAGCGTGATTTCGACAACGCCTCCGCTGCGGGCGATGCCCCGTACGACCTGCCCGCTCGACAGGCGCACCTGGGCGGCCTGGCCGTTGGCGGCGGAGCTCAGGGCCACGCCGTCGTTGGCCACCTGAAATCCGGGGCCACCGGAGACGACCTTGACAGGCTGGCCCTGCACCACCGCAGGTTGCTGGCGCAGGTGGCTGGCGGCCAGCGGACGGCCCGCGCCCAGGCTGATCCGGGCCGCTTGTCCGATGGCCTGGCTCGGATCGGTGACGAGATCGGCGGCCATCGAGGTGAGCTCGCCGGTCTCCACGCGCAGGTCGCCGGGGTTGACGATCTGGCCGGCAGTCAGCGGCCCGTTGGTGACCACGTAGGGGCCTTTCACGCGCACCTCGGCCGGCACCCAGGCCGACCAACTGACCGGCGCGACGCAGCGCACGCCCACCGTGATCCGACCCCAGGCCCGGCCGTTGGGCGGCAGGAAGGCTTCGAGCTGAAGGCAGGGCGCCAGCGCGTTGTCGGCGGCGAATTCGCCAACCTGGATTGTCACCTGCCCCGACAGGCTGCGGGTCTGCGCCGCCAGGAAGCGGCCCACCTCCGCGCGAACCGGCGCGGCGTCCTGGCGGGCGGTGGCCGGGGCAGAGAGCGTCAGCAGCAAGAAAATGAGAGGGAGCAGGCGGGGCACGGCGGAGGCGTGAAATGCTTTGATGGCTTCGATGGCGCCATTGGAACATGTGGGCGCCCGCGGCGAGGGCGGAAACAGACGTGCTTTACCGGCCTTATTCGGGCAGGTCGGGAGCTGCCGGCAAACTTTGCCGCAGCGGCAACGTTCGGGTGGCAAATCCCGGAGGCCGGCGGGGGAATTGGGGCGCGAATTGCCGCCTGTTCAGCCCATCGGCAGTGCCAGGCGGCGCATAAGATGGCTGGCACGGAAGCTGCAAAGGTGTAGCTGCCAGCCAGTCTGCAAACACTTACGGCGGACACGGCGACAAACTTGAGGACTTGGCAGAGATGACGAACCGACTGGATGAAACGCTGCGCTTCCACCAGACCGCACTGAACGCCCGCGCCTACCGCCAGCAGGTGATCGCCTCCAACATCGCCAACGCCGACACGCCCAACTTCAAGGCCCGCGACGTGGATTTCCGCGAAGCCCTGACCGGCGCCCTTGGCGGTGCGACCAGCGGCCTGCCCCTCAAGACCACCGCCAGGCGCCATATCGCTGGCAGCGCCGCCAGCCCGCTGGACGCCAGCCTCAAGTACCGCACCGAAGCGCAGGGCGCGGTCGATGGCAATACGGTCAACATGGATACCGAGCGCGCTGCCTTCGCCGAGAACTCGGTGCAGTACCAGGCCAGCGTCACCTTCATCAACGGTCTGCTGCGCTCCATGCAGATGGCGGTCCAGGGCCAGTAAGGAGTTCGCCATGAGCATGCTCAATGTCTTCCAGGTGGCGGGCACCGCGCTCCATGCCCAGTCGATGCGCCTCAACACCACCGCCAGCAACCTGGCCAACGCGGACAGCGTGGTGGGCGCCGACGGTCAGCCCTACAAGGCGAAACAGGTGGTGTTTGCCGCCACCCCGATGCCCGGCGCCGGCGTGGCGGCCCAGGGCGTGCGCGTCACCCAGGTGGTCGAGAGCGCCGCGCCGATGCGCATGGTGTACGACCCGAAGAATCCAGCCGCGAATCCGGAGGGCTACGTGACCATGCCCAACGTGAATGTGGTCGAGGAGATGACCAACATGATCTCTGCCTCCCGTGCGTACCAGACCAATGCCGAGATGATGGGCACGGCCAAGAGCCTGATGGAAAAGACGCTGACCATCGGACAGTAACCAGACACCGAAAGCTGAACATCATGAGCACCGTCAATTCCTCCAGTTCCGCAACGTCCGCCGAAGTCATCGCGGCGCTGCAAAAAGGCTCCTCCACCAGCACCTCGAAGACGGACGCGGCCCAGAACCGTTTTCTCAAGCTGCTCACCGAACAGCTCAAGAACCAGGATCCGCTCAATCCTGTGGATAACGCCCAGATGACCTCACAGATGGCTCAGATCGAGACCGTCAATGGCCTCGACAAGCTCAACACGACCCTCGCGACCTTGCTCGAGAACAGCCAGTCGGGTGAAGTGCTGCAGGCGGCGGCGCTGGTCGGCAAGGGCGTGATGGTGGCCGGCAACAACCTCAGTCTGACCAGTGGCAGCAAGACCTACGGCGGCTTCGAGCTGACCAGCGCCGCCGACAAGGTGACGGTGACGATCAAGGATTCCAACGGCCTCGAAGTGCGCAAGCTCGAACTGGGCGACGCAGATGCCGGCGTGCACAACTTTGCGTGGGACGGCCTCACCGCCAGCGGTGCCCAGGCCGCCACCGGCAACTACACCATCAGCGTGGCCGCGACCCGGGGTGACACCACCCTGAAGCCCGTCGCGCTCCAGATCTCCACGGTGAACAGCGTCCTGCGCACCAGCAGCGGCAGCGTGTCCCTCGACGTGGGCAGCGGTCTGGTGAGCCTCGCCGACATCAAGCAGATTCTCTAAGCGGAGACAGAAAATGGCATTCCAGCAGGGTTTGAGCGGCCTCTCCATCGCTTCCAAGGCGCTCGACGCCATCAGCAACAACGTGTCCAACTCGGGCACCGTCGGCTTCAAGCAGTCCACCGCCCAGTTCTCCGACGTCTTCGCTGCGTCCCTCGCCGGCGGTGGAACCCAGGTCGGTATCGGCGCCTCCATCGACAAGGTCTCCCAGCAGTTCACCCAGGGCAACATCTCCACCACGAGCAACGCCCTCGATCTGGCGATCAACGGCCAGGGTTTCTTCCGGATGAGCGACAACGGAACGATCACCTACAGCCGCAACGGCCAGTTCCAGACCGACAAGAATGGCTACATCGTGAACGCCAGTGGCCTGCGCCTGACCGGCAAGCTGGCCGACTCCAACGGTGTGCTGACCGGCACCAGCGGCGACATCAAGCTCAATTTCAGCGATGCCAAGCCCGCAGCCACCACCAGCGCCGGCTACAACGTGAACCTCGATTCCCGGGCGACCACGCCGACGGCGATGACGAAGGCGGCCGTCTACGGCACGGCGGCGCCGTCGCTCACGGTCGGCGCCTCGCCGGCCAACACCATGACGGTCACCGTCGATGGTGCCGCAACGCCGGTCACCGTCACCATCACCCCGGGCACCTACGCCGACGTGGGCTCGCTGGTTACTGCCGTCCAGACTGCCATCGACAAGACCTCCCTCAAGGATCGGGTCAAGGTGGCCAGCGATAGCACCGGCGTCGTCAATTTCTCGTCGATGCGTGGCGGGCGCCTGTCCAGCGTGACGGTGAGCGGCGCTGCCGCGACGGCACTGAACGTACCCGCAACTACGGCCTCGTCCAGCAACACGGCGTTCAGCATCTCCGACCCGACCAGCTACACCAGCACCACGTCCCAGACCGTGTACGACTCCCTCGGCAATGCCCATACCCAGTCGCTGTATTTCGTGAAGACGGCCCAGTCGAACATCTGGGATGTCTATACCAGCCTCGACGGTGGCTTCCCCCCTGAAATCGACGCGGTCACCGGCGTGCATACGCCGCAGACCATCAGCTTCGACGCCAACGGTGTGCTCCAGACCCCGACCTCGTTCAGCTCGTCCTACCCGGTAGCCACCGGCGCCGCTGCGCCCCTGGCCTTCACGGTCGATCTGGCGGGCTCCACCCAGTTTGGTAACAGCTATGGCGTCAATCAGCTTACCCAGGACGGCTACACCACCGGCAAGCTGTCCGGGCTCACCGTCGATCCCGATGGCACCATCCAGGGTAACTTCAGCAACGGGCAATCCCGCGTGATGGGCCAGGTCTGGCTGGCTTCGTTTCAGAACCCCAACGGCCTGCAGTCCCTTGGTGGCAACCAGTGGGCGGTCACCAACTCATCGGGGCCCGAGCAGCCCAACGCGCCGGGCACCGGCAGCCTGGGCGTGCTGCAATCGGCGGCGGTGGAAGACTCCAACGTCGATCTCACCTCCGAACTGGTGAACATGATCACCCAGCAGCGCGCCTACCAGGCCAACGCGCAGTCCATCAAGACCCAGGATCAGATCCTGCAGACGCTGGTGAACCTGCGCTGATTAATCCGGAGAGCCCGCCATGGACCGCCTGATCTACACCGCAATGACCGGCGCCTCCGCCACCATGGGGCAGGAGGCGGCCGTGGCCCACAACCTGGCCAACGCCACCAGCACCGGCTTCAAGACCGAAATGCACAAGCTGCGCGCCGTGCAGGTCCAGAACGCCCCGATGCCCACCCGCGCCTTCGTGGCCGACGCCAGTGTGGCCGACGACTTCTCGCCCGGCCCGCTCCAGCACACCAACCGCGGCCTCGACATGGCGATCCAGGGCAAGGGCTGGTTTGCGGTGCAGATGCCCGACGGCACCGAAGGCTATACCCGTAACGGCAACTTCGAAGTCAGCGCCAACGGCATCCTGCAGACCCGGGGTGGCCTGCCCGTGCTCGGCACTGGCGGCCCCATCACCGTGCCCCCCGACGTTGAAGTGGTGGTCGGCACCGACGGCACCATCTCCACTGTTCCGCGCAGCGGTGCGCGCAACAGCACCAGCGCCGTGGACCAGCTCAAGCTCGTCAATCCGCCCGAGGCCGATCTCAAGCGTGGCGGCGACGGCTTCTTCCGCACCGCAAATGGTGCCGCGGCGCCGGCCGATCCCTCGGTGCGCGTGGCGTCCGGCTACCTCGAGGGCAGCAACGTCAATGTGGTCGAGCAGATGGTCTCGATGATCTCCCTGGCCCGTCAGTACGAGATGCAGACCAAGATGCTGTCCACCGCCCAGGAAATGGACCGTTCCGCCAGCCAGCTGCTCGCCAAGAGCTGACCGGCCTGACGGGGCTGGCATCGTTCGCCGGCCGTCCGGCGGAACCGTCCTTGAATCTTCAGCGCCTGTCGGATCGTCGGCAGGCGTTTTCATTTCGACGCCCGCGCTGCTCGCCAGACATCCCGGCGCAGAGCAGCTCGCCTTTTCACCGGCATCGTGTCCCGGCCAAGGCGTTCCGACCACGCTGCCGCCCGCCGGCAAGATTTTCCGGGCTCGCTGCCGGTGCTCGGTGCCGATTCTGGCTGGAATGCGCTTTCCCCCTGAATTGACAGGCTTTTCACCACCTTCTCCGGGGCTGGAACGGGACTTGCTGAAGGTAGGATGAACCTGCCGCTCATGCCCTGCGGCCAACCCCTTCGCCTCCGCCGGCGACCCTTGATGTTCAGGAGCCCACGATGATCCGCTCCCTCTGGATTGCACGCACCGGTCTCGACGCCCAGCAAACGCAGCTCGACGTCATCTCCAACAACCTGGCCAACGTGGCCACCAACGGCTTCAAGCGCTCCCGGGCGGTGTTCGAAGATCTGCTCTACCAGAACCTGCGCCAGCCGGGCGCCCAGTCCACCCAGCAGACGACGATCCCCTCCGGCCTGCAGATCGGTACCGGCGCGCGCCCCATCGCCACCGAGCGCATCCACACCCAGGGCAACCTCACCCAGACCGGCAACGCCCTCGACGTGGCGGTGCAGGGCGACGGTTTCTTCCAGATCCTGCTGCCCGACGGCACCACCGCCTATACCCGCGACGGTGCCTTCCAGAAAGACGCCAACGGCCAGATCGTCACCTCCAGCGGCTATCCGCTGCAGCCGGCGATCACCATCCCCGCCAACGCGTTGTCGGTCACCATCGGCAAGGACGGTGTGGTGTCGGTGACCCTGCCCAATCAGGCCGCGCCTTCGCAGATCGGCAACATTCAGCTGGCGGGCTTTGTGAACCCCGGTGGTCTGCAGAGCGTGGGCGAGAACCTCTACCTCGAAACTGCAGCCAGTGGCACGCCCAACCCCAACACCCCGGGCACCAACGGTGTCGGCGTGCTCAACCAGACCTACGTGGAAACCTCCAACGTCAATGTGGCCGAAGAGCTGGTGCTGATGATCCAGACCCAGCGCGCCTACGAGATCAACTCGAAGGCCGTGTCCACGTCCGACGCCATGCTCGGCAAGCTCACCTCGCTGTGATCGCAGCGCGCGGAGAACGATGATGATGAAGACCGTCCGGTCGCTTGTTCCGGCGCTGGCTGCCGCAGCCCTCGCCGGTTGCGCCGCCCTCCAGGCCACCCCGCCGACTGCCGTGCATCAGCCCATGAGCGTGCGGCCCGAGCCGCGCACTGCGCTGGCGTCGCAGCCGGGCTCGATCTTCCAGCCCAACTTCTCGCGGCCGCTTTTCGAGGATCGACGTGCCCGCTTCATCGGCGACGTGATCACCGTCAATCTGGTCGAATCCACCGCCGCCAGCAAGAAATCCTCCACCGCCGCCGAGCGCAGCGCCAGCCTCTCCGCCTCGATCTCGGCGATGGACAGGCTGCCCCTCAAGGGGCTCGCAGGGCTCGATGCCACTGCCTCCGACGCCAGCAAGTTCGGCGGCAAGGGCGACGCGGCCGCCAACAACACCTTCACGGGCACCATCACCACCACGGTCATCGAAGTGCTGCCCAACGGCAACCTGCTCGTCTCGGGCGAAAAGCAGATCGCCGTCAACCAGGGCAACGAGTTCATCCGCTTCTCCGGGGTCGTCAATCCGGTTTACGTGACCGGCGCCAACACCGTGCAATCCACCCAGGTGGCCGACGCCCGCGTCGAGTACCGTGCCAACGGCTATCTGGATGAAGTCCAGACCATGGGCTGGATGCAGCGCTTCTTCCTGACCGCCATGCCGTTCTGAGGACTGCCGTCATGCCTCGCCGAACTTCCCGCCGCATCCTCGCCGTCACCCGCCCGCTGTCCCGCTGCGTGCTGGGCTTGCTCACCGTCGTGTGCCTGCTGGGCAGCCCGGCGGTCGAGGCCGAGCGCCTGAAGGATCTCGCCTCCATTGGCGGGGTGCGTCAGAACCAGCTGATCGGCTACGGTCTGGTGGTGGGCCTGGACGGCTCCGGCGACCAGACCACCCAGACGCCCTTCACCGTGCAGAGCATCATCAACATGCTCGGCAACCTGGGCATCACCCTGCCGCCAGGGCAGTCGCTGCAGCTCAAGAACGTGGCCGCGGTGATGGTCACCGCCAGCCTGCCGCCCTACGCCCGGCCGGGCCAGCAGATCGACGTCACCGTGTCGTCCATGGGCAACGCCCGCTCGCTCAAGGGCGGCACGCTGCTGATGACGCCCCTCAAGGGCGCCGACGGCCAGGTGTACGCCATGGCCCAGGGCAGCCTGGCGGTCAGCGGTGCCGGCGGCGCGGCGCCGTCCGGCGGCAAGGTCACCGTCAATCACCTCTCGGCCGGGCGCATCCCCAGCGGCGCCACCGTCGAGCGGGCCGTCGCCAGCCCGGTGGGGCAGGGCGATTCGGTCTTCGTCGAGCTCAACAACACCGATTTCGGCACCGCCCAGAAGGTGGTCGAAGCCATCAACGCCGCTGCGCCGGGCAGCGCCCAGGCCCTCGACGGCCGGCAGATTCAGGTGCGCGCGCCCGAAGACCTCAACCAGCGGGTGGCTTTTCTGGGCAAGCTAGAGAACCTCGACGTGACTCCCGCCATTCAGGCCGCCAAGGTCATCATCAACTCCCGCACCGGCTCGGTGGTGATGAACCAGAAGGTCGCCCTGCAGAACTGCGCCGTCTCCCACGGCAGCCTCACGGTCACCATCAGCAACGAGCAGCAGGTCAGCCAGCCCGGTGCGCTCTCCGGCGGCCAGACGGCGGTGACGAACAAGGGCGGTGTGGATATCAAGCAGGAGGGAGGCAACATCTTCAACATCAAGGCCGGCACCAACCTGGCCGACGTGGTGAAGGCCCTCAACGCGGTGGGCGCCAACCCCCTCGAGCTCATCGCCATCCTCCAGGCGATGAAGGCCAGCGGCGCCCTGCGCGCGGAACTGGAAGTCATCTAAATGGCTGCCTCCGACTTCAGCCAGATCAACGCCCTCGACCCGAACACCCTCGGCGGTCTGCGCCGGTTGTCGAAGGAAAGCTCGCCCGAGGCGACCAAGGAAGCCGCCCGCCAGTTCGAGGCCCTGTTCGTCCAGCAGATGCTCAAGTCGATGCGCGACGCGACCCCCAAGGGTGGCATGTTCGACAGTGACGAGACGCGCATGTACCAGTCGCTGCTCGACCAGCAGATGGCCATGCAGCTGTCCACCCGCGCCGGCGGCATCGGCCTCGCCAAGGTGATCGAGCGCCAGCTCAATGCCGGCAAGACCGAGGTGAAGCTGCCCGACGGCCCGGTGCCGCTGGATGCGGCGATCCGCCGGGGCTTTGACGGGGCGGTGTCGCCGTCCGCCTCCGGCACGGCAAGTTCGGCGGCAAAAACTGCCGGTGCGGCAGCTTCGTCCGCGGCAAATGCCGTCATGCAGCTGCCCAACATGCCGGCCGGTGCCGGCCCCCGGGCTTTCGTCGAGAAGGTGTGGCCCCAGGCCGTCGAGGCCAGCCGCGCCACCGGCATCCCGGCCCGCTTCCTGGTGGCCCAGGCCGCGCTGGAAACCGGCTGGGGCAAGTACGAGCTGAAGAACGCCGACGGCACGCCCAGCCACAACCTCTTCAACATCAAGGCTGGCAAGCGTTGGTCCGGAGACACGGTGAGCGCCACCACCACCGAATACGTGAATGGCGCCGCCACCCGCGAGAACGCCCGCTTCCGCGCCTATGGCAGCTACGCGGATTCGTTCCGCGACTACGCCAACCTGATCCGAAACAACCCGCGCTACGCCGCGGTGGTGGGCCAGGAAGACGCCACCGCCTTTGCCCGCGGGCTGCAGGCGGCCGGCTATGCCACCGATCCGCAGTACGCCGACAAGCTGGCCCGCATCATCAACGGCAACACCCTGCGCGTCGCCCTTGCGACCAGTTCAACGCGCGCTGCCTGACCCATCCGAAATGGCTGGCAAAGTTCTTGCTTTTGGTTGCTTAAGAACCCACCGAAGCAAGGACGCGGATCATGAGCGCCAGTCTCTACAACATCGGACTCACCGGACTTAACGCCGCCCAGGCAGGGCTGCTCACGACCAGCCACAACATCTCCAACGCCGGCACCACCGGCTACAGCCGGCAAAGCGTTGTCCAGAGCACCAACCCCGCCTTGTTCACCGGTGCCGGTTTCTTTGGCGAGGGGACCAAGGTCGATACGGTCAAGCGTGCCTACAACGGCTTCCTGACCAACCAGGTGCTGGCGGCTGAAACCAAGTTCACCGAATACGACACTTACGATACCGAGATCAGCCAGATCGACAACATGCTGGCCGACTCCACCGTGGGCCTCACGCCTGCGCTGGCGTCGTTCTTTGGCGGTGTGCAGGAAGTGGCCGCCAATCCGTCGAGCATCCCGGCCCGTCAGTCGATGATCTCCACCGCCCAGAGTCTGGTGGCGCGCTTCCAGAATCTGTCCGAGCGCCTCAACGACGTCCGCTCCGGGGTCGAGAGCCAGATCAAGGAAACCGTCAGCGCGATCGGCACCTACGCCAAGGAGATCGCCGAGATGAACCACAAGATCGCGGTGGCCCAGCAGGCCGGTTCGGCCCAGCCCGCCAACGACCTGCTCGACACCCGCGATCAGCTCATCAAGGAACTCAACCAGCTCACCCGCGTCTCCACGGCGACCGGGAGCGACGGGTCCTTGTCGGTCTTCATCGGCACCGGTCAGCCACTGGTGGTGGGGACCGTGGCCACCACGCTGGATGCCCAGCCCTCCAGCTCCGACCCCCATCGTTTCAACGTCAACATCGTCACCACCAGCGGCAACGCCATCACCATCCCCGAGAGCCTGCTCGGTGGCGGCAAGCTGGGGGGGCTGCTGGCGATGCGCAGCGGTTCCCTCGACGCGGCCCAGAACCAGTTGGGCCTTGTCGCGATCGGCATTTCCACCACCTTCAATGCCCAGCATCAGCTCGGTCAGGATCTCAACGGCAACCTTGGCACCAACTTCTTCACCCCGCCTGCCGTGTCGGTGGAGCGTTTCGCCACCGCCAGCACCGCCTCGCCGGACGTGCAGTTTGCCGACATCAGCAAGCTCACCGGCGACGACTACAAGCTCACCTTCACCGACACTACCGGCGGCTATTCGCTGACCCGCGTCTCGGACGGCGCCTCGGTGACCGCCGCGTCGGTCGGGCTCACCATCACCCCGGCGGCCACGTCGATGGTGGGCGACAGCTTCATGATCCTGCCCACCCGCAATGCCGCGGCCAACATCGGCGTGTCGATCAGCGACACCCGGATGGTCGCCGCCGCCGCGCCGATCACCAGTGCAGCCACCAGCAGCAACCGTGGCACCGGCAGCATCACCGCGCCGGTGGTCGGCAGCACCGCCGACCTTGCCAGCTTCGGTATCAGCGCCTCACCCCTCAAACTCACCTACTCGGCGGGCAACCTCAGTGGCTTTCCGGCCAGCTTGCCGGTCACTTACACGCCCCTCGGCGGTTCGCCGGTAACCCTCGCCGCGCCGGTGGCTTCGATCCCCTACAGCAGTGGAATGAGCATCTCGGTGGGGGGCGTCAGCTTCTCGATGACGGGCGCAATCCAGGACGAAGATACCTTCACGGTCGGGCCCAACAGTCAGGGCGTTTCCGACAGCCGCAACGCGGTGCTGATGGGCAACCTGCAGACCACCAAGGTGCTGCTGTCGGCAGGCGGCCAGCCTTCCGCCACCTTCCAGTCGGTGTATTCCCAGCTGGTCAGTGCGGTGGGCAACAAGGCGCGTGAGGTCAGCGTCAATCGTGACGCCCAGGAAAGCCTGGTCGAGCAGGCCACCAATGCCCAGCAATCGGTGGCGGGTGTGAATCTCGATGAAGAAGCAGCCAACCTGATCCGTTATCAACAGGCATACCAGGCCGCGGGCAAGGTGATGAGCATCGCCTCCAAGCTCTTCGACCAAGTGCTGGCCCTCGGCCAATAACCTGAAGGAACATCGTCATGCGTGTCACAACCGGCATGATCTACGACGCAGGCGTCTCGCAGATCCAGAGCCAGAACGCGCGCCTTCTCGACACCCAGCAGCAGGTGGCGACCGGTCGGCGCATCCTGCGCCCTTCCGACGACCCGGTGGCTTCCGCCCGGGCACTGGAAGTCTCCCAGTCGAAGAGCGTCAACAGCCTCTACACCGCCAACCAGGGCTACGCCAACGATGCGCTCAAGCTGGTGGATAGCAAGCTCGACGCCGCAACCGAGATCGTCACCTACGTGCGCACCCGCGCGGTCGAGTCGGGCAATGGTGTCTACACTGCCAGCGAGCAGGGCACCATCGGGACCGATCTGGCCGAGCAGTTCTCGGCCCTGCTTGGGATCGCCAACAGCCAGGACTCCACCGGCGAGTACGTGTTCGGCGGCTACCGCAGCAACGCCCAGCCATTTACCGGCGGGCTCGCCGGCGGGGTCACCTACCAGGGGGATCAGGGCGAGCGCACATTGCAGATATCGGCCTCGCGCAACCTGCCCATCACCAGTTCGGGCGACGAGATCTTCAATTCCGTGCGCGCGCCGGTCGGCTCGGCCTACGCGCTTGCGGGGGCGGGTAACACCGGCACGGCGCTGGTGTCCGGGATGAACGTGTCGGCTGCCTACAACGGTCACAATTATTCGGTCAGCGTCGGCGCAGGGCCCACTTATCAGGTCTTCGACTCCACGTCCGATCCGGCCCACACCACGCCCATCGCACCGACCGTCACCACCAGCGGCTCGAGCACCTCGCTGGCCTTCGGCGGCGTCACCATGACGCTCAGCGGCACGCCGGCCAGCGGAGACAGCTACTCGGTCTCGACCGTGGCGAGCACCTTCGACGTGCTGGGCAACTTCGTCACTGCGCTCAAGTCTGGCGATGCGGCGGCGATCCGCTTCGGTGGAACCCAGACCATCGCCGGCATGGATGCCTCCCAGGAGAACGTTTCGCGAGTGCGTTCCGGCGTGGGGTCGCGGATGGTCGAAGTCGAAACCCAGCAGAACATCGGCAGCAACCTCGACCTGCAGTACAACGAAGCGCTGTCACGGCTCGAGGATGTGGATTACGCCGAGGCGGTGAGCAACCTCGTCCAGCAGCAGACCTTCCTGCAAGCCGCCCAGCAGAGTTTCCTGAAGGTGAGCAACCTGTCCCTCTTCAACTACCTCAACTGACCGCCATGGCGCCCCGCACGCCCGTTGCAACCCTGGCCCTCGCCTTGCTGCTGGCGGGCTGCGAGAGCCTGCCGTCCAAGGATTGGGCGCTGCTGCCGGCGGCCGGACTGCTGGTCAAGGATGCCGGCCTGTTCAAGGCGCCGATGGGGGCTGCGGCGGTGGCGGTGTATGTGGTGACCGATCCGTTTGCGCCCAACTGGACCATCGAGGAATCCCGCCAGTCCGACGACCACTACATCGTCGCCCTGCGTCACAAGGCGATGCACAGCGGCGGGGGCGGCGAGGCGCGCCAGGTGTTCGCCCGCCGGGCGGCCCAGCTTGCCGGCCAGCCGGGCTTCGGCGCCTACGAGGTGGTCAGGTGGCACACGGGCATCGAGAGCGGCCGGCCTTTTGCCCAGCGGGTGGCCTATGGCGAGCTGCGGCTGGTGAGGCTGGTCCCGCCTCGGGACGTGGCCAATTCGGCACCCTGATGCGGGTGCGCATCTGTACCTATCTTTTATTCAAATTTATTCATCTGTGCCGGTTTTGCGCTGCCGCCTGCAAGCGTCTCTGAACCTTGCGACGCCGGGCGGACTTCCGTAAGGTGCGCCCATCGCAGGCACAACCAATCGAAAGCGCACATGGACCGCATGACCGAACGCCGCCGGGATCGCCGCATCCCCCTGGGTTGCAAGGTGGGCATCAAGCTCGCCCACTCCACGCAGGCTGTCGTTGGCACCTGCGTCGATCTCAGCGTTGGCGGCCTCACCATCCGCTCCACCCATGTGCCGCAGATGGATGAAGTCTTCGAGATTGCCGTGCTGCCGCCCGACATGGGTGGCCCGTTCCAGCCGCTGCACGCGCGGGTGCGCGTGCGTCGCTGCCATGGGCTGGAACAGGCCGGGCTCTACGAGATGGGTGTCGAGATTGTCGACATCATCAAGTAGCGCCCGGGGTCGTCAGCGCCGGTTCAGCCCGGCCCGGGCCGCGCCTTCGTCGGCGTAGAGCGTGCCCGGCGTCGCGCTGCGGTCGAAGGCTCCGGCCAGCTGCAGGCGCAGGAAGGTGCTCGAGGTGTAGCGGGTGACCTGCGTGTAATGGCGTTCGACCAGCGCCTTGACCATCGCCGCGTACTCATCCACCAGCTCCGGCGCAATGCTGAAGCGGTCGTAATTGACCACCGCCGCCACCTTGTGGCCGATCGCCGCCAGTCGCCCTTCCACCGCCACGCGGATGCGTTCGATGTCGGCGCTGGCGCGCAGGTTGAGCCCCTCGAAATTCACGAAGAACAGCTGCCCGGCCGGATCGTAGGAAAGCCGCTGGTCCAGGGGCATCTCCAGCAGGTCCGGGCGCAGATGCATGGGTCTGTCCTCGAAGATGCGGGCGTCCATCAGCGCCGGCTCGGCCGGGATCAGCGGGCGGAAATCCATCCGCGCGAGGATGTCGCGCTCGATGTCGATGCCCGGCGCCACCTCGGCGAGCACCAGCCCCTCGGGCCCCAGCCGGAACACGCAGCGCTCGGTGATGTAGAGCACCGGCGTGCCGCGCCGGTTGGCCTCGGGCCCGCTGAAGGTGCGGTGCTCCACCTGCTCGACGAACTTCGAGGCCGAGCCGTCGTTCTCGATGATGAGCTTGCCCGCCTCGATCGCGACCCGCAGATCCCCGGCGGTGAAGGTGCCCACGAAGATGACCTTCTTGGCGTTCTGGCTGATGTTGATGAAACCGCCGGCACCGGCCAGCCGTGGGCCGAAGCGCGACACGTTGAGGTTGCCCTCGCGGTCGGCCTGGGCGAGGCCCAGGAAAGCCATGTCCAGCCCGCCGCCGTCGTAAAAGTCGAACTGGCTCGGCTGGTCGATGATCGCCTGGGGGTTGATCGCCGCACCGAAGTTGAGCCCGCCGGCCGGCACACCGCCGATCACGCCGGGTTCGGCGGTCATGGTGATGAGGTCGGTGACCTTTTCTTCGGCGGCCACCGCGGCGAGGCCCTCGGGCATGCCGATGCCCAGGTTCACCACGGCGTTGGCGCGCAGCTCCAGCGCAGCGCGGCGGGCGATGATCTTGCGCTCGCTCATGGCCATCGGCGCCACCGCCGACATGGGCACCCGCAGCTCGCCGGCAAAGGCCGGGCTGTAGGATTCGATGAAGGTCTGCATGTGGTATTCGGGCTTTTCGGCCACCACCACACAATTGACGAACACGCCGGGAATCTTCACCTGCCGGGGGTTGAGGCTGCCCCGCTCGGCGATGCGCTCCACCTGGGCGATCACGATGCCGCCGGAGTTGTGGGCCGCCATGGCGATGGCCTGGGCCTCGAGGGTGAGGGCCTCCTTCTCCATCGTGATGTTGCCGTCGGCGTCGGCCGTGGTGCCGCGGATGATCCCCACGTTGATCGGGAAGGCCTTGTAGAACAGGTATTCCTCGCCGTCGATCTCCATCAGCCGGACGAGTTCTGCGGTGGTGCGCTCGTTGAGCTTGCCGCCGCCAAAACGCGGATCGACGAAGGTGCCGAGGCCCACCCGCGTGAGCGTACCGGGCTTGCCTGCGGCGATGTCGCGGAACAGGTGGGTGATGACGCCCTGCGGCAGGTTGTAGGCCTCGATGCGATTGGCCACGGCCAACTGCTGCAGGCGCGGCACCAGGCCCCAGTGGCCGCCGATGACGCGGGCGACGAGGCCGTCGTGGCCCAGGTGGTTGAGACCGCGCTCCTTGCCGTCGCCCTGGCCGGCGGCATACACCAGCGTGAGGTTGCGGGGGGCGCCGAGGCCGTGCATGTCCTCGCCTTCGGTTTCGAGGAAGTAGGCTTCAAGGGCAACGGCGATGTTCTCGGGAAAACCGATGCCGACGAAGCCGCCAGTGGCGACGGTGTCGCCGTCGCGGATCAGGCGCACGGCTTCGCGGGCCGAGACGATCTTGCCGTTGCCGGCGGTGGGTAGCGCGGTGGTGACGGGGTTCTGGCGGGTGTTCATGGTGACTCCTGTGCCTGAAGTTCCGCCGCGTCTCAGACGAGGCCGGTGAGGTAGTAGGTGGCGATGATCGCGAAGACCGCACTGGTCTTGATCATCGTGATCGCAAAGATATCCTTGTACGCCACCTTGTGGGTGAGCCCGGTGACCGCCAGCAGGGTGATGACCGCGCCGTTGTGGGGCAGGGTGTCCATGCCGCCCGAGGCCATCGAGGCGACCCGGTGCAGCACTTCCAGCGGAATGCCCGCGGCGTTGGCGGCGGTGATGAAGGTCTCCGACATGGCCGCCAGCGCGATGCCCATGCCGCCCGAGGCCGAACCGGTGATGCCGGCCAGGGTGGTGACGGTGATGGCTTCGTTGATGAGCGGGTTGGGGATCACCTTGAGGGCGTCGGCCACCACCAGGAAGCCCGGCAGGGCGGCGATCACGGCACCGAAGCCGTATTCGGAGGCGGTGTTCATCGAGGCCAGCAGCGCGCCGGCGACGGCGGCCTTGGTGCCTTCGGCAAAGCGCGCGGCGACGGTCTTCCAGGCAAACGCCAGCACGGTGAGGATGCCCACCAGCAGCGCGCCTTCGACCGCCCAGATCGCAGCGATCTTGGAGACGTCCTGCACCACCGGCGCGGCCTTGCCGATCACCGCCGGAATGAAGCTGTGGCTCTTGCCGTAGATGGTCGGGATGAGGTCGGTGAAGAGCTTGTTGGTGACGCCCACCAGCACCAGCGGCAGGATCGCGAGGAGCGGGTTGGCCAGCTTTTCCTTGTCGTCGAAGGGTTCGGGTTCGTTCACTAGGTTGGTGCCGTAGCCTTCACCGGCCGCGGCGGCGGCGCGGCGGCGCCATTCCAGGTAGGCCATGCCCAGCACGAAGATGAAGATCGAGCCGATCACGCCCAGCACCGGGGCGGCGTAAATGTTGGTCTTGAAGAAGGTGGTCGGGATGACGTTCTGGATCTGCGGGGTGCCGGGCAGGGAATCCATCGTGAACGAGAACGCGCCCAGGGCGATGGTGCCGGGGATAAGGCGTTTGGGAATGCCGCCCTGACGGAACATCTCGGCCGCAAAGGGATACACCGCAAACACCACCACGAACAGCGACACGCCGCCGTAGGTGAGCAGCGCACACACCAGCACGATGGAGAGCATCGCCCGCTCGGCGCCCACCAGCTTGATGACCGACGAGACGATGGCCTTGGAGAAGCCCGACAGCTCGATGACCTTGCCGAAGATGGCGCCGAGCAGGAAGACCGGGAAGTAGTTTTTGACGAAGCCGACCATCTTGTCCATGAAGAGGCCGGTGAACATCGGGGCAACGAGGGTGGGGTCGGTGAACAGCACGGCGCCGAGGGCGGCCACCGGTGCGAACAGGATGACGCTGTAGCCTCTGTACGCGATGTACATCAGGAAGCACAGCGAGGCCAATACGATCAGGAATGACATGGTTGGAATCTCCTCCGTTATGAGTTAGCGGCGGTATATGGGCAGAAACCATGCCAGTATTTTTACTTATTGATTCATAAGGAAAACGTATTTTTGCTGCGGTGCATTGTGTCCGTGGCGCCGGGCAGGGTGTCTGGCGCCTTGGACAGGTGTCGCGGTGTTGTCGTCAGGTGTTGGCGGGGCTGCCGAGTCCAAGGGCAGCGATCTTCTCGTACAGCGACGCGCGGGAGATGCCCAGCAGACGTGCTGCCTGGGCCTTGTTGCCGCCGGCGCTGGCGATGGCATCGGCGATGGCCCGGCGCTCGGCGTCCTGCTGGATCTGGTCGAGGGTGCGTTTGGGGTTGACCTTGGCCGGGCCGGGCGTGGCGCTTGCTGCGGCAGGCAGAAGACCCTCGAAATCCCGGCAATCCAGCCGGTCGGCGTCGGTCAGGAGGAGTGCCCGTTCGAGCATGTTCGACAGCTCGCGCACGTTGCCCGGCCAGGTATGGCGCGCGAGGCAGGCGATGGCTTCGGCAGACAGGCTGCGGGGCGGCTCGCCCAGCTGGCGGGCGATGCTGTCGGTGAGGCATTCGGCGATCAGCGGCAGATCGTCGATGCGTTCGCGCAGCGGCGGCACGTCGAGGGTCATCACATTGAGCCGGTAGAAGAGATCGGCGCGGAAGCGGCCTTCGTCCACGTCCTGCTGCAGGTTGCGGCTGGTGGCAGCGATGATGCGCACGTCGATGGGGACGAGCCGGTTGGAGCCGACGGGCTCGATCTCCTTTTCCTGCAGCGCCCGCAGGAGCTTGGCCTGGAGCGCGGGCGACATGTCGCCGATCTCGTCGAGGAACAGGGTGCCGCCCTGGGCCAGCTCGAACTTGCCGCTGCGGCCCTTGCGGTCGGCCCCGGTGTAGGCGCCGGGGGCAACGCCGAAGAACTCGGCTTCAAGCAGCGTCTCGGGGATTGCCGCGATATTGACCGCCACGAAGGGGGCGTTGGCCCGGGGGCTGGCGGCGTGGATGGCCTGGGCGAGAAGCTCCTTGCCGGTGCCTGTTTCGCCAAGGATGAGCACCGGCGAACCGGCCCGGGCTGCGCGTCGGGCCTTGTCCTTGACCGCCACGCAGGCTGGGCTGGTGCCCACGAAGCTGGCAAAGGTGTAGCGGGTGCGGCGGGCTTCGTCGAGCTTGCGGCGCGTGTCGGCGAGTTCGAGGCGGAGGTTCTGAAAGCGCGACAGCACGGGCGCGAGCTGGCGCGGGTCGTCGAAGATCATCACCCCCACGCCGCCGATGATCTCACCGGCGTTGTCGCGCACCGGCAGGCGCATCACCACGAAGGATTCGCTGCCGAACTCCATCACGTCGAGCATGATCGGCTTGCCGGTGGCCACCACGCTGCGCATCAGGCTGTTGGGGATCACGTCCTCGACCGGCAGGCCGATCACCGAGGCGGGGTCGGCAATACCCAGGTGGCGCGGGTACTGCTCGTTCATCCACACGATGCGGGCCTCGTGGTCGACGATCAGGATGCCCTCGGACAACTCGGAGAAGGCGGCCAGCAAGGTGTCGTTCACGTGACGACGAATGCGCTCGGCCTCCGCAGCGAAGGGTGCTGGTGCCATCGGTCTCCTGCCTCGTTCTTGTTTTCCTTCGTCAAGCATAGCGCACCTGACGGCGCTAATGACTGCCTGGCTGCAGACCGATCTCGATGGCGGTCTGTGGGCCGATCAGCGTGTTGGCGAGGCTGTCCGGCTCTTCGGCTCGACCTTCGGCAACCGGGATGCGCCCGGCCATGATCTCGGCAAGCGCCTGGGGGTGGCGCGGCTGGCGACGGGGTTCGGCGTAACCGTCGGGGTAGATCGGCAACAGGCTCCGGGGATCGTATTTGTCGGTGGCACCGAGGGTGTGGAGCAGCTCGTGGGCGATCACCACCGCGTTGCGCTGGCGTTCGTCGCGGCTGGCGAACACCTTGACCACACCGATCAGGCCCTTCTTGAGGCCGAGGGAGTGATCGAGGGAGGGTGTCCTGGCGGGATCGTGGTAAAGCACGAACAGGCGGATCTCGGGGCGCGGCCCCGGCGCGTCGTCGTGGCGCCAGGCCCAGTAACGCAACTGCAGGCTCCACAGGGCCACCGACAGCCGGCTGCCGTCGGCCGGGAGCGGCGGTGGCAGGGCGTCGACGGGCGGCGCCAGGTTGATCGCCACCGGGCGCAAGAGCGGGCGGCCGTAGCGGCGTACTTCTTCCTGCAGCCATTCGCCGATGGAGGCGAAGTCGTCGGGATGCAGGCGTTCGACGATCTGGCGGGTGACCGGCGAATCGTCGGCGACGATGGGGTAGATCGTGGTGTGCACCGAGTGCTTCCAGTCGGTGGCCTGTACGCCGGCGCGCCAGGCGCCCACGGCCACGGTGACGAGGATGAACAGCAGGATGGCGATGCGCAGTTTGCGGAACATGGGCGTGGTTGGCCGAACGGAAGCCGATGACGAAGCCATCGTATTCTAGCGATGCCGGCCGCAAGGCTGTCCACGGCGGTCAGCCGGCAGGCAGGGCCGGCGCGTGGCGCAACTCGTCGAGAAAGGCCCGGGCTGGCAGCGACAGCACCTTGTTGCGCAGATGCACCACGTTCCATGGACGGTGCAGGGGAAAACCCGCCACATCGAGCACGCACAGGCCTTCGGCGTCCAGGCGCTCGCCCAGGGCGTGGCGGGACAGCACGGTGAGGCCCATGCCGGTGCCGGCCAGCTCCAGCAGCGCCTCGTTGCTGGCGAGCGACAGGCGCACCCGCAGCTGAACGCCGGCTGCCGCGGCGAAGGCATCCACCGCGTGGCGCGAGCCGGAGCCGGGCTCCTTGAGGAGGAAGGGCTCGCCGGCCAGATCCGGCAGCGTCACCGGACGCCCGGCGGCCCAGTGGTCCCGCGGTGCGAGCACCACCAGCTCGTTGTCGAGGAAGGGATGGACGACGATGTCGAGGTCGTCGGGAGGATAGGACATCACGTACAGGTCGTCCTCGTTGCGGCGCAGGCGCTCGACGATCTTGGCCCGGTTGGCGATCTCCAGCTCGATGGAGACATCCGGGTAGCGCCGGCAGAAGGCGCCGACCATGCGCGGCACGAAGTACTTTGCAGTGGTGACCAGGGCCACCCGCAGCGTGCCCCGGCGCAGGCCGCGCAACTCGTCGATGGCCGAATCGAAGCGGTTCCACACGTCGTCCAGACTGCGCACGGTGGCGAGGAGCTCGTCGCCGGCGGCGGTGAGGCGCAGCTCGCGCCCGGTCTGGTCGAAAAGCGGCAGGCCGACGTTGTCGGCCAACTGACGCAGCTGGATGGACACCGCCGGCTGGGTCAGATGCATGGCCTCGGCGGCGCGGCTGAAGCTGCCCAGCCGTGCCACGGCGGCAAAGGTTTCGAGCTGGCGGAAGGTGATTCGGCGGCGCATGTATAAGTTTTATCTTATCGCTTTTACGAAAAGCTTTAATTAGATTTTATGTTGCACTGCCCCCAAGCTTGCAAGCACTTTGTTGTCGGCGGGCGCTCGCCCGATCCAAACATGCCTTTTGAACCCGTTATCCTCTTCTTCGTGCTGGGCCTCGTGGCCGGCATTGTGCGTTCCGATCTGAAGCTGCCCGGCGTGGTGTACGAGGCGTTGAGCATCTTCCTGCTGCTCGCCATCGGCCTGAAGGGCGGCGTCGAGCTGTCGCGCCACCAACTGGCCGATCTGGCGCTGCCGGCGCTGGTGATCGTGACGGTGGCGCTGCTGATTCCCCTCGTGGCGTTTCCGGTGCTGCAGCGACTGGGGCGCCTGCCGCGGGCCGATGCGGCGTCGATTGCCGCCCATTATGGGTCGGTGAGTGTGGTCACCTTTGCGGTGGCAAGCAGTTTTCTGGCCAGCCGCGGGGTGCCGGCGGAAGGCTACATGGTGGTCTTTCTTGCGCTGCTTGAGTTGCCGGCGCTGGTGATGGGCGTGGCCCTGGCCCGCAAGGGGGCGGCCGATACCCGCTGGGGCAAGCTGTTCCACGAGGTGCTGGCGGGCAAGAGTATCGTGCTGCTGGGCGGTGGTCTCTTGATCGGCTGGCTGTCCGGACCGGACGGCATTCAGCCCCTCGACCGGGTGTTCTTCGATTTGTTCAAAGGTATGCTGGCCTTCTTCCTGCTGGAAATGGGCCTGGTGGCCGCGGGTCGGCTGGCGGATCTGCGCCGGGCGGGCGTGTTTCTGGCCGTCTTTGCGGTGCTGATGCCGCTGGCGGGTGGCCTGCTGGGGGTGCTCACCGCCAATTTGCTGGATTTCTCGGTGGGCGGGGCGATGCTGCTCGCCACCCTGTATGCCAGTGCGTCCTACATCGCTGCGCCGGCGGCCATGCGCATCGCGGTGCCCGAGGCCAACCCGGCCCTGTCGATCGGGGCGTCGCTGGGCATCACCTTTCCTTTCAACCTGCTGGTCGGTGTTCCGACCTATTACTGGCTCGCCAGCCATCTTGCCGGAGTGATCTGATGAATTTGCCCCTGAGCCTGCGCAGGCTCCTCACCATCATCTGCGAAGCCAGCCTGGAGCCCGAGCTGGTGAAGGAACTGGCCCGCCTCGGCGCCCGCGGCTACACCATCACCGAGGCCCGCGGGCAGGGCGTCCATGGGCTGCGTGACGGTTCGTGGGGGGCGTCGGCCAACATCCGCGTGGAGGTGTTGTGCGACGAGGTGACTGCGGAGGCCATCGTCACCCGGCTCCACGCTGGGTATTCGGCCAACTATGGCATGGTGATGTTCGTGACCGATGTCGCCGTGTTGAGACCGGAGAAGTTTCGCGGCGCGCCGGGCTGAGCCGGCCAGGGCTCAGCCCTGATCGGCGAAGGCCGGCAGCTCTTCAAGGACGCGGGCCGGCATCGGCCGGCCGAAGTGATAGCCCTGCAGGGTGTCCACCTCGAGTTCGCGCAGGGTGGTGGCGGTCTGGGCGTCCTCGACGCCTTCGGCCACCGTGCGCAGCCCGAGTGCGCGGCCCAGTTGGACGATGGCCTGCAGGATGCGCAGGCCGTCGGGGGTGTGCACGCGCTGGACGAAGGAAATGTCGATCTTCAGCTCCTGCACCGGCAGCTCGTGGAGCTGCGACAGCGAGGCGTAGCCGGTGCCGAAGTCGTCGATCGACAGGATGAAGCCCGCATCCACCAGCTGGCGCAGGCGCTCCTCGGCGAACTCCACTTCGAGCAGCGCGACGGATTCGGTGATCTCCAGCACGATGGCCGAGGTGGGCAGGTCGTGCCGGCCCACTTCATGGGTCAGTCCGCTCACGAACTCCGGTGCAAACAGCTGGCGTTTGGAGATGTTGAGCGACAGGTGCAGCTCGGGCCGGCGGGCGTGCCAGCGCTGGAACTGGGCCAGCGCGAGGGTCGTCACCCGCTGGCCGAGGTCGGTGATCAGGCCCAGGCTTTCGGCCATCGGGATGAAGGTGGCCGGGGATATCCAGCCCAGGTCGTTGTCGTGCCAGCGGGCCAGGGCCTCGATGCCCACCAGCCGATGGCGTCCTTCGGCGTCGCGCTCGGTGCGCACCTGGGGCTGGAACCACACCTCGATCTTGCCGCCCTGGATGGCATCGGCGAGCTTGGCCTGGATGTACAGTTCCTTCTTTCCCAGGCCCTTGGCTGACATCTCGGAGAACAGCTGGAAGCTGTTCCGCCCCTGGGACTTGGCGTAGAACATCGCCCGGTCGGCGTGGGCCAGCAGGGCTTCGACGCTGTCGCCGTCGTCGGGGAACATCGCGATGCCCATGCTGAAAGTGGCGTTGATCGGCTGGCCGGCCAGCGCGAAGCTGCGCGGCATCACCTTCTGCAGCTTGCGCGCCACCTGCCGGGCGTCCTCGATGTTGACGATGCCCGGCAGGAGGGCGACGAATTCGTCACCGCCCCAGCGCGCCACGGTGTCACCGTCGCGCAGGTTCGTCTCGAGGGCTTGGGCCATGGACAGCAGCAGCGCATCGCCGGCCTTGTGACCGTAGGCGTCGTTGATGTTCTTGAAGTGGTCGAGATCGATGAAGCACACCGCAACCCGATCCTGGTTGCGGCGGGCCAGTTGGATGGTCTTGCAGACGCGGTCTTCCAGCAGCACCCGGTTGGGCAGGCCGGTGAGGGCGTCGTGCAGCGCCATGTGGGCGATGTGACGCTCCTGCAGGTAGGTCTTGGTGATGTCCCGCAGGACGCCGCGGATGCCGACGATCTCGCCGGCGTCGGTGAGTTCGGTGACAAAGCGGCACTCCATCCAGCGTTCGTAGTCGGCGTCGCCTACAAAGCGGAAGCGCCCGTGAAACTCGTCCTTGGTGCCGTCGGTGAGGCTGTTGAGGCAGCCCGCGAAGGCGGCCTGATCTTCCGGGTGGACGGAGTCGAGAAGCGGGTAGGTGCCGGGCGCGCAGCCGGCCAGCTGCCACCAGCCACTGTTGGCGTTGATGATGGCGCCGTCGGGGCTCAGCTCGATGACGGCCTCTTCGAGCATGTCGAGGGTGCGCACCAGCGAGTGCTGTTCGGCGGCCCAGTGCTTCTCGTTGTCGAGGGCGCGGCTGAGGGCCTGGAAGGGCTGGCGCACGCTCTCGACGAACACCGCCCGGTAGATGAAGCCGTAGGAGATGATCTTGTAGAGGTGGCCGATCAAGTTATAGCTGTCGCTCACCGACACGTAGCGGGTGAAGCACAGCTCGGAGAGCATCGCCACCGCCGACGCGGCGAAGAGATCCGCCGCATTGAACGCCGCCCCGTGCGCCGCCCGCCATGCGAACGCAAGCGCCGCGGCGCCGTAGATGAGGACGAGTCCGTATTCGAGCGCCACCTTGAGCTGTGTGAGCCCGCTGCCGGGTACGTAGAAGGCCGGCAGGCGGTCGGGTGTCAGCAGTTCGAGGGCGTAGAGCAGCGCCACGTAGGCCAGCACCCCGACCAGCAGTCGGTAGCGGTGCCGTGTCTCGAGCATCGGCTGCCAAGGCCGGAGGGCGGCCACCAGCAGGCCGGCCGCCACCAGCAGGCGGGCTGCCAGCCAGAATACGATGGCCTTCTGGGGACTCGCCGGGGTGACGAAATCGGGCATGCCCCGGTAGCCGAGCATGTGGCCGAAATCGAGCAGGGCTGTGCCCAGCAGCACCACGCCCAACACCACCACGTTGCCGGGCCGTTCGTTGGAGTAGGCGTTCCAGACGATGCCGAACACCAGTATCGCCACCACGATGGCGCCGGTCTCCATCGCGGTGTGCAGCGCCAGGTAGCGACCGATGCCGAAATCGGATGACGGCAGCAGGCCGATCATCAGGAAAAGCAGCAGCAGCGCCCCGGGCCACAGCGCGGCACGTTTCAGGTCGTTGAGGGGCGTGGGGGTGGAGCCCACGGGTTGCTCGGCGGGTGCTGGCATCAGGCGCTCGTCCTCGGACGTGACGATTTGCTCATTGGTGCGGCCGGGCCGCAGGCGCAGCCGGAGGCAGTTGTTCCGATTATCGGCCCTGTTGCGGGTGGTATTGACCCTTGACCGTGCCTTGGACGAAAAAAACCCGACACAAGTGTCGGGTTTTTTGCGAAGCAGAGAATCAGGCGACGGTGACCGGGATCTTGCCGATCTTGGCCTGCCATTCCTTCGGGCCGGTGTTGTGCACCGAGGTGCCGGCGGAATCCACCGCCACGGTGACGGGCATGTCCTGCACGTCGAACTCGTAGATGGCTTCCATGCCCAGATCGGCAAAACCGACGACCTTGGCCGACTTGATGGCCTTGGCGACCAGGTAGGCGGCGCCGCCGACGGCCATCAGGTAGGCGGACTTGTTGTCCTTGATGGCTTCGATGGCGGTGGGGCCGCGCTCGGACTTGCCGACCATGGAGATCAGGCCGGTCTTCTCGAGCATCATGCGGGTGAATTTGTCCATCCGGGTGGCGGTGGTCGGGCCGGCGGGGCCGACGACTTCGTCACGCACCGGGTCGACGGGGCCGACGTAGTAGATCACGCGGTTGGTGAAATCCACCGGCAGGGGCTCGCCCTTGGCCAGCATGTCGGCGATGCGCTTGTGGGCGGCGTCGCGGCCGGTCAGCATCTTGCCGTTGAGCAGCAGCTTCTGGCCCGGCTTCCAGGCGGCAACCTGTTCCTTGGTGAGGGTGTTCAGGTCGACGCGGGTGGCGGACTTGAGATCCGGCGTCCAGGTGACGGCGGGCCAGTCTTCGAGCTTGGGCGGCTCGATCTTGGCGGGGCCGGAGCCATCCAGGTGGAAGTGGCAGTGGCGGGTGGCGGCGCAGTTGGGCACCAGGGCCACCGGCAGGTTGGCGGCGTGGCAGGGGTAGTCGAGGACCTTCACGTCGAGCACGGTGGTGAGGCCGCCCAGGCCCTGGGCACCGACGCCCAGCGCATTGACCTTCTCGTACAGCTCGAGGCGCAGCTCTTCGGCGCGGGTCAGCTTTTCGCCCTTGGCAGCGGCTTCCGCAGCCTTGGCCTTGAGGTCGTGGATATCGACCGGGGCCATGATGGATTCCTTGGCCAGCAGCATCGCTTTCTCGGGCGTGCCGCCGATGCCGATGCCGATGATGCCCGGCGGACACCAGCCGGCGCCCATCTCGGGGATCTTGTGCAGCACCCAGTCCACCAGATCGTCGGACGGGTTGAGCATCGCAAACTTGGACTTGGCTTCGGAGCCGCCGCCCTTGGCCGCGCAGATCACCTCGACGTGGTGGCCCGGGACGAGCTCGAAGTGGACCACCGCCGGGGTGTTGTCCTTGGTGTTCTTGCGGGCACCGGCGGGATCGGCCAGCACCGAGGCGCGGAGCGGGTTATCGGGGTTTGCATAGGCGCGGCGCACGCCTTCGTCGATCATCTGCTGGACGCTCATGGTGGCGTCCGGCCAGGTGACCTGCATGCCGACCTTGATGAACACCATGCCGATACCGGTGTCCTGGCAGATCGGGCGGTGGCCTTCGGCGGCCATGCGCGAGTTGGTGAGGATCTGGGCGATGGCGTCCTTGGCGGCGGGGGATTCTTCGCGCTCGTAGGCTTCGCCGAGGGCCTTGATGTAGTCCAGCGGGTGGTAGTAGCTGATGTACTGGAAGGCGTCCGCGACGGACTGGATCAGGTCTTCCTGTTTGATGGCAGTCATGGGTGAAGCTCCCTCTCGTTAGTGTTTTGACAGCAGAACGGTCTGATTCATGATCTTGTCGACCCAGGCCATGGCGAGGGCGGAGAACAGGAACACGACATGGATGATGACCTGCCACATGATGGCCTTCTCGGGCAGGTTGGCCGCGTTGATGAAGGTCTTGAGCAGGTGGATCGAGGAGATGCCGATGATCGCGGTACTGAGCTTGATCTTCAGCACGCCGGCGTTCACGTGGGACAGCCACTCGGGCTGGTCCGGGTGGTCATCCAGGTCGAGCCGCGAGACGAAGGTCTCATAGCCGCCGATGATGACCATGATGAGCAGGTTGGCGATCATCACCACGTCGATCAGGCCGAGGACGACCAGCATGGTCTCGGTTTCGCTGATGTGGCCGCCGGAGTTGATGACGTTGGTCACCAGGTGGCCCAGCTCGGCCATGAACAGCCACACGTAGATGCCCTGGGCGACGATCAGGCCGAGATAAAGCGGGGCCTGCAGCCAGCGGCTCCAGAAGATGAAGTTTTCGAGAACTTGAGGACCTTTTCTCATGGGTTTGGCACAGCTGTTGGGGAGCCTGGATTTTATCATCGGCGAAGGGCGCTCCAAGGCGGTAAAATAGAGAACTTTGCTTTTCTGCCTCAAGGGCTTTACGCATGAACCTGCAACCCATCACCGCGCTGTCGCCGCTGGACGGCCGTTACGAATCCAAGGTCTCCGCGCTGCGCGAGCACTTCTCCGAATTCGGCCTGATCCGCAACCGCGTGAAGGTCGAGATCGAATGGCTCAAGGCGCTGGCCGCCGCGCCCGAACTGGCCGAGATCGCGCCGTTCTCCGCCGCCACCGTTGCCGAACTCGACGGCGTGATCGCCAACTTCTCGGTGGCCGACGGCGAAGCCGTGAAGGCCATCGAGGCGACCACCAACCACGACGTCAAGGCCATGGAGTACTGGCTCAAGCAGCGCCTGGGCCACAACCCCGAAGTCACCCGCGTCACCGAATTCATCCATTTCGGCTGCACCTCCGAAGACATCAACAACGTCTCCCACGCACTGATGCTCCGTGACGGACGTGACGACGTGCTGCTGCCGTCCCTCGACAAGATCATCGCCCGCCTCGTCGAACTGGCCCACCAGCACGCCGACCTGCCGATGCTCTCCCGCACCCACGGCCAGCCCGCCAGCCCGACCACCCTGGGCAAGGAAATGGCCAACGTGGTGTATCGCCTGCGCCGCACCCGCAAGGCCATCGCCAGCGTCGAGCTGACCGCCAAGTTCAACGGCGCCGTGGGCAACTACAACGCCCACCTGTCGGCCTACCCCGAGTTCGACTGGGAAGCCTTCAACGGCCGCTTCATCGAATCCCTGGGCCTCGCCTTCAACCCCTACACCATCCAGATCGAACCCCATGACGCGATGGCCGAGCTGTACGACGCCACCGCCCGTGCCAACACCATCGTGCTGGATACCTGCCGCGACATCTGGATGTACATCTCCCTGGGCTACTTCAAGCAGAAGCTGAAGGCCGGCGAGATCGGCTCGTCGACCATGCCGCACAAGGTCAATCCGATCGACTTCGAGAACGCCGAAGGCAACCTGGGCCTCGCCAACAGCGTGCTGCGTCACCTGGCCGACAAACTGCCGGTGTCCCGCATGCAGCGCGACCTGACCGACTCCACCGTGCTGCGCAACATGGGCG
Organism: Zoogloea sp.; assembly: GCA_041917255.1. GTDB lineage: Bacteria > Pseudomonadota > Gammaproteobacteria > Burkholderiales > Rhodocyclaceae > Zoogloea. The sequence goes on along the minus strand of JAYRYA010000023.1, from coordinate 10,633 downwards.
TCGCCTTCGGCTACGCCGTGCTGGCCTATGATTCCTGCCTGCGCGGGCTGGGCAAGCTCGAAGCCGACCCGGCCCGCCTGGCGGCCGACCTCGACGCCTGCTGGGAAGTGCTCGCCGAGCCGATTCAGACCGTGATGCGCCGCTACGCCGTGCCCAACCCCTACGAGCAGCTCAAGGAGCTGACCCGTGGCAAGGGCATCACCAAAGAGGCGCTGCAACAGTTCATCGGTACGCTGGCGATCCCCGAAGCCGAGAAGGCCCGCCTGCTCGAGATGACCCCGGGCAGCTACATCGGCAAGGCCGCCGAGCTGGCCAAGCGCATCTGACATCAAGCCGGCGCGCAGGTGCCGGCATGGGCAGAAGGGCGACGTGGGTCGCCCTTCGCGTTTCAGTTTCAACCTGATTGCGGAGATTCACCAATGGCTTTTGCCGACAAGCTCAAGGCCCTGCCGGGCGTATCGCATCTGGCTTCGATCCAGCTGCTGGGTGCTGGCGATGCAGTGGTGGCCACCATCGAGAACAAGCCCGGCCAGGCCGGCTCGCTGGCGGTGTACAACCACCTGGCGCAGATCCACGGTGCGATCACCCCGACGGCCGCCGCCCAGGGCATCGAGATCTACTCGGAGCACAGTGAGGACGCGCGCCTCAATCCAGGCAAGCACCCCAACATCGATCGCCTGATCGGCCTCGTCGAGCGGGGCGAGACGCTGCGGGTGAAGCACGTTTTTGCCGCCTGAGCGGTGTGTGCTTCATGGCAGAGGGCTGCCCGCGGGCAGCCCTCTGCCATTTGTGGCGTCGTGCCGGTGCGCACACGGTGCGTGGCGTGACGGATCAGTCGGATCGCGGACGCCACGTCCGGATGAATTGCCAGCCCACGAAGATTCCAACTGTGTCGGCCAGAACGTCCAGCGGGTCGCCGACGCGATTGCGGGTGAGGGTGTGCTGGCAGAGTTCGATCAGCAGCCCGTAAGCCAGCAGCCCGGCCGCAACGCGACGGGTGCGCGCCGGCCATCCCGTCCAGCCCATGAACATGAGTACCGCGAAGGCGATGGCGTGTTCGAGCTTGTCCTGAAAAGAGACGACCACAGGCACTGCCGACAATGGAATTATGGCCAGAACGAATACGACGGTGAGCGTGATCGCGAATGCGCTGCGCGCCAGCTGCGAGGACTGCAGAGGCAGGACGAGTCGGGAAAGCATGTCGAGTGTGGGAGACGGGGTCCCGGATTGTAAGCCGGCCGCCATGGCCGGGCTCAGTGCCGGGCCCGCAGTTTTTCCCAGATCAGGCCGCTGGGCGCATCGCGGCCGGTGAGCACGAAGTCGAGCGTGTGGCCGTTGAAGAGCGTCAGGTCGAGATCCTTGCGGGCAGTATCGCGACCCACCAACAGTAGCTGGTCACCCAGCCGGATGTCCAGGTCGGGGCCGGGCAGCAGGTGGGGTGGGTCGCCTTCGCGCAGCAGGAGCAGCGCCTGGCAGGCCAGGGGTGGGCGATCCGTGATCGGGGCGCGCAGCAACTGGCCGAGGCGGAGGCGTTCGTGACGCATCAGCAGGCGGTAGGCCGAAGGTGCCTGGGCGATATTGATGGTGATGCTCCAGACGGCGGGCACATCCCAGCCGAACTGCTGGGTGAGCGTGTCCAGCAAGCGTTGCGACCAGCTGTCGTCGGCCCGGCGGACGGCATCGAGGAAGGGCGCCAGGAGCGGCGTGGTGAGGATGGCTAGGCACTCGTGGGCGACGATCTCGCTGGGCACCATGGCAAAGTCGGATTCGAACGCCGCGAACAGCGCCCGGTTGGCGACATGGTTTTGCCGAAGCACGGTGAAGAGCCTTGGGTTGAGTTCCCGGGCGGTGACAACGGTCGACAGGTTGTTCACGTCGCTGGCGGTGGCGGCCACGATGCCCACCGCGTCGGTGATGCCAGCCGCACGCAAGGCATCTACGCCGGTGCCGTCGCCCTTGATCCAGGTGTGGCGGGGGTCGTCGGGGGGCGCGTGGTCGATGATCGTCACCGGCATGCCGGCACCTTCGAGGGCTTCGGTCATCACGCGACCAAAGGCACCGTAGCCGCACAGCACCCACTTGCCCGTGGGCGGTTCCCGATGGCGGGTGATGGTGGTGCCGGGCAGTCCGGTGAGCCACAGCAGCAGGTGATAGGCCGCCGGCGAGTGGAGCGCCAGTGCCATGTATTCACCGAACTTCTCGAAGGGATTGATGATGTGTCGCGTGCCGAAGGAGGCCATGTTGGCGACGGTTTCGGCGTGCTCGGCGCGGCACAGGGCAGGCAGCGCGGGGGCCAGGAGACGGGCCGCGATGGCCACCGCGAGGTTGGTGCCGTCGTCGTTGGTCAGGGCGATCACGCCACGGCAGTACTTGCTGGTGAGGCCGGCAAATACGAGCGTGTCGGGCTTGCCGGCGTCGGCGCACAGGGCTGGCATGTCGGCGGAGTAGCTCTGGAGCTCGAGATCGCCCACCCGGGTTTCGTCCACTTCGATCACGACGGCGCGAAAGCCCAGTTCGTCCAGCGCGTGGCAGATCAGCCGGCCCGTCTCGCCGTAGCCGCAGACCAGGAAAAAGGGTTCACGCAGACGCTTCACCTGGCGGGCGAAGCGCTGGACCGCGAGGGCATTGAGAAAGTTCTTGTCCTGCAGCATCGCGAACACGGTGCCCAGGGTGTAGGCCCAGCCGATCACCGAAAGGTAGATGCACACGATCGTCCACAGGCGCTGCTGCTCCGAGAACGCGTACGGGATCTCGCCGAAGCCGATGGTGGTCGCGGTGTAGCTGATGAAATAGACCGCATGGAAGAAGCTCATCCGCAGCCCGGGACCGCCGTCGGGCGCGGCCGGACCCGGCGCCAGGGTGAGGCCCAGCACCGAAACGGCGAAGATGACGATGAGTACGATCAGCGGCGTGCGCAGTCGCCGCAGGACCAGGAAGATCGTGCTGGTCGGGGTGCTGGTCACGGCGTCAGCGCCGCTGCATGATGGTCTCGGCGATGAGGATCACCACCGACACGATGTTGGCGAACAGCGCGCCGCCCGACAGGGACACGATGCTCGACATGGACGAGGCGGTGAGCCCGGTGCCGGCCACGTGGACGACGTAGCCCCACACCATCGCGGCGGCAAGCAGTTGCAGATCGGCGACGAGGCTGGTGGCGAGGTGGATGGCGCCGATCTGGGTGCGGTCGCCGAACTTGAGCACGGTGGCGATCAGGTTGACCACCACCGCGGCGAACAGCTCGTAAATGTCATGGTGGGCCGGGTCGTCGATGTCACCGATGAAGAAGCCGAAATTGAGCGTGGCTGCGAAGACGATGAAGAAACCGAAGATGACTTTTTCGAGGTTCATGGTCGGGCGGTGCGTCCGGTGGTCGGTATCCGGCAATGCTAGCACTTGGCCGATGGCAGGGTGTCGCCCGCGCGCCTCTGCCGCGGGCGGGCGAGGGCAAGGTGTGGTCTGAAGGACGAAAGCGGGAAGTGCCGGCCCATCCGGCCCGCACTTCCCGCTTTCATCGGGGTGAAGCTTACCAGCAGGTGCTGGTCGAACCGGTGCCCGAAACCGTACGGGCGCCACTCTGACTGAGGGTGAGGGTGCCGCACTGGGTGTCGGAACTGGCCTGGCCGCCCTGGGGGGTGACCTTCAGGACAAATGCGTTGGCGCTCACCGACTGGACGGCCAGGATGTAGTTCCCCCTCATGTCGCTCACGCATGAGGTGGCCGGCAGGCTGACTGCGGTGCCGTCGGTGGCCTGGTCGTAGCGCAGGTTGGTGGTATAGAACCGCTCCATGTACTGGGCCGCCTCCTGCAGGCAGGCGGTGGCCAGGTTGCGTTTGCTGCGCACCACGTAGGTGGAGTAATTGGGGTAGGCGATCATCGTCAGGATGCCGACGATGCAGACGGCGACCATCAGCTCGATGAGCGTCAGGCCGGCCTGGTTCTTGGGTGAGGGGCTAGGCATCGTGGGTGTCCCGGGGGCAGTGATTGTCGTTGCCACCGCTATAACGGCACCGCGCGTCATTCCTTGCGGATTTCACGCCACGACACGCGCCCCTTGAGTTCGTTGAGGTTCACGTTCGGCTGGGCCTTGCAGGTGCCGGTCGAGTCGCAGCTCTGGATCGTGAATTTCGAGTCGGTCACCTTCTTGATCGTGATCTCGCCGATCATCCCGCCGGTCCGCACTGAGCCGGCCGGGGTGAGCTTGCCGCCCACCACCTTCTTGTCGGCATCGTCAAAGGAGTTGTCACCGTTGATGTCGAAGAAGGGTTTGACGAGTGTGGCACCGGTGAAGGCACTGAGCGCATTGATGTAGCCGCTGCCGCCCGATGCGCACTTGTCGGTGCTGGGAATGACGCTGCTGGCGTACAGCACGCCCGCCGAATACTGGCTGCGGGACACGATGCGCTCGCCGCTCTTCACGCCGCCGACGGCCATATCCACGTACCAGCCGCTCTTGCCCACCATGTCGTTGGTGGTCGCTTCGGAGAAGGTGCGGGTGAGGTAGGCGCCCTGGGCGGTTTCTGCGGTGAGCGTGCGCTGGGTGAGGGCGCTGCGACCGGAGATGACGGTGCCGTCGTCGATCAGGCCGTACCAGCTCTGGATTGCGTTGTCGGACACGTCGGCGTTGGTGAGATAGCGGCCGGTGCCGCCGAAAACCCAGCGCTTGTTGGTCTTCGGATCGATGGCGACGGCGAGCCCGGCGGTGATCGGCTGGGTGTTGCTGCTGCCGTCACGGGCGGTGAACATCGAGGTGCCGCTCCAGGCGGAGGTGTCGCTGCCGGCCAGGTTGAAGCGCCAGAAGTTGCCAAGCAGGTCGCCGGCATAGACCAGATCAACCTTGCTGTCGCCGTCCTTGTCGAAGCCGACCAGGGGGCCCAGGCCGTTGGTGGCGGTGGTCGAGCCGGCCCCGGTGGCGATCTTCTTGATCAGCGCGCCGGTTTTGAGGTTGAAGATGTACAGGAAGGCCTTTTCGTTGCCGCTGTTGTAGCCGTTGCCGATCAGCACCGCCCAGTCGCCGGTGTTGAGTTTGACGATGACGGGTTTGCCGAGGGTCTGACCGAGGTCGGAGTCGGTGTATTCCCACAACACGTTGCCGGTGCCGAAGGAGGAGGGCGTGGTGACGTCCAGCGCGTAGATCCCCTTGCCGGCGCGGCCGAGGCTGCCCACGAGGATGTTCTTGCCGACCGTGGCCAGATCGGAAACCACCACCTCGCCATCGTTCAGGTAAGCGTGGGAGTAGTTGGGGTTGGCGAGTGTCGCCATGGTGGTGAAATTCACGCTGCCCGGAATGTAGGCGAACTGTTCGACTCCATTGGAGGCGTTGAAGGCGTGCAGCATGCCGTCGTTGGCGGCGGCGAAGATGGTGTTCGACGCCTTCACGTAAACCGGCGCGGGGTTGGCGAAGTCGCCGAGCACCGAGCTGCGGTTGCGGTAGGCGCCGCCGTTGGAGACTTCGCCAGTGCGCACGCCGCGCAGGTAATCCACCACTGCCGAACTGCCGAGGGCGCTCTTCTTGCTCGAACTGAGGTTGCTGTAATCGAAGACGATCCCGCCGCCGCTGCCATTGTCCTTCCAGGTGAAGATGTTGCGCGAGGCGGGTGCCGGTACGTTGGCAGACGCCTTCCAGACCGGGACCGGGGTGCCGTCGGAGGTGGTGTTCATCTGCCCGTTGGCGTTGTAGCCCACGGCCCACAGGTCGCCACCCCAGTTGCCGTCGTAGCGCGCGACGAAGGTCTTGCCGTCGGCTTCGAGGGTGAAGGCGGTGACGGCCACGTTCCACACGCCGCCGGCTTCGCCGATGGTGGTGAGGGCCGAAACCAGGCCGTTGGCGAACTCGGTGGGGTTCTTGGCGGCGACGAAGCTGCCGCGGCCGTTGACGGCGGCGTGCCACAGGTCGTCGATCTTCTGGGCGTCGCCCGCGAGCGGGTCGGGCCACGTCTTGCTGCCCGAGGTCAGGGCGGCCAGATCGGAGGCAGGGTTGAGAGTACCCTGGGGCCCGAGGGACAGGGTGAAGGTGTTCATGTTCTGCCAGAACGACGGGTTGGTGCTGGTGGCCCGCATGTTGTTGGAGAGATCGGTCCGCAGGTCGTTCTTCCAGTAGTACATCGCGATGTCGGCCAGGGTGTTGGTGTAGCTGTCCTGGTAGGGCTTGACCGCGGAATACTTGTACGACTGGGAGTTGGTGCCGGTGATGGTGGAGCCCGCTGTGCCGTCGTCGTTGCCGATCCCGGAGATAGTGGTTTCACCGTAGTAGCCGTCGGTGGTCAGGATCGTGAAGTTGCGTCGGCACGACAGCTGGGGCGCGGGGCCGTAGGGGCCGGTGTTGTCGGTGCGCGAGTAGTACTGACCGGCCCGGTCGAGGGCCTGCTTGAGGGGCGTGCCGGAGGTGGGCACGGCGTTGGAGAACAGGTTGTTGAACCACGTCTGCCGGTTGGTGCCGTCGAACACGCCGGAGGTGGGGATCGCGTCGCCGAAGTCGGACGTGTTGATGGTCGTGAAGCCCACCCGGTAGTTGATGCCGAGCTTGGAGAAGGCGATGCTCGAACCGGCCCGGGCCGCCAGGGTGCGCGACCGGTAGTAGGAGAACCAGTTGGCGAAGTTCTGAGCTTCGTCGGCGACAGAGCGGCCGGAGGGGAAGGTGCCCGAGATGGTCGTGGTGGTGCCGGTGGCGAGGTCGGTGACGTAGCCCTTGTTGCCCTGGATCTGGTACTTGGTGTAGCTCGCCGCCGCCGTCTTGCTGAGGCTGCCGCCCTTGTACACGTAGTAGGTGATAGGCCAGAAGCTGTGGGAGCAGGTGCCCGACCAGCCGCACTGGGATGCGCCGTTGGTCAGGGAGGTTCCGGATATCCAGTTGGCGGTGAGGGACTGCTGGCTCGTCAGGTTGAGCGTGCCGGCGCCCGAGTTGGCCGGGTGGTACGGCGCGGCGCTGGGGGATGCATTGCCGTACGACGTGCCGTCGTATTTCACCCACGGGGTGTAGGTGATCGACGGGTCGTAGAAGATCGTGTTGTTGGCGGCCGAGCGCTTGTAGTAGTTGTGGAAGTTGGTGTCGCTGAAGGTGGGGATCAGCCGCCAGTTGGTGTTGTTCTGGCCGTAGATGTCCGAACCGTAGATCGTCCGGTTGGGCGGCGGGAAGAGGTAGACGCCGTAGCCGAGGTCGCCGATGGGGTTCTCGCCGGGCCAGATCGTGAGGTCGTCCGGCATCATCTCGAACTGCATGCTGCCCGAGTCGTCGAGCACGAACAGGATGTTCGACGGAATCGCAACGGCCGATTGCAGGGGCGCGGTAGGGATGTCGAGGACGGCGCTGGCCGGCTGGCAGATGAGTGCGACGGCAAGGGCGATCAGCGATGGCGTGAAAACGGCCCCGGACTTGCAGTTGCGCTTGAGATTGGACGGGCTGCTCATGACCGACTCCCTGGATTACTGGCGTAGATTGGATTGAAGCGTGACCGAGGTGCCGCGGCCGTTGGCGGCCACCGCGCGGGCGGTGATGCGGACCATCGGGATGAGGCACGTGGGCTCGACAGGTATCTGCAGATGACAGGTGCCATCCACCGGCTGGGCGCCCATGTCTTCGAGGATGTATTGGGCGGTGACGATGCTTGCGTTGGCGTTGCCGGCCGACTTCCACCCGGTGAAGCTGCTGTCCAGCCAGCGGTCGGTGGCGCCTGCAACGGGCGTCGGGCACAGCCCGTTGGTGCAGGTGTTGGTGAAGGTCAAGGGCGCAGCGGCAACCACTTCGGCTTCCCGCAGGGCCGCCTCGGCCGCCTCGAAGACGAAGTTCTGGTCGTACTGGTTGCCGCTCATCCGCTCCTCGAGGCCGGCGCTGCGCATGGCAGACAGGCCGAGGAGGGTGATGATGATCAGGATCATCATCGAGGCGACGAGGACCATGCCGTGCTGGGCGTGGTACGAGCTGCGACTCATGGCGTTCTGTTCCTCAGCATGATGGTGCTGGTGGCCGCGGTGCTGATGCGGCGTTCCCCGCTTCCGCCGGTGGCGACGTTCTTGTCGATGCCCTCGAAGTTAAGCGCGAGGCGTACCGCGATGACCGCGCTCCAATCTGTCACCGCAGCGGCATCGACGTAGGCCGAGTTGCCGTCCTGGAGATACTGGATCTGCATGTCGGTCACGCCGGTGGCGATCTCCTCGGGCGTGCCGTTCAGGAAGACACGGTAGAGAGCGGGGCGGCCGTTGGTTCCGTTGCCGATGTACCAGGTGCTGGCGCCGAAGCGGTACAGCCGGGCAACCAGGGAGTCGTACTTGTACGCGGTGGTGGAGCAGTTGTTGTCGGCGTCGAAGCCCAGGGCGATGCCGCAGTTGCGGGTGCTGCCGGTGCCGGCTGCGTAGGTCACTGTCTTGCCGGCAACGGACGACGCGTTGAAGACCGTGGATTGCTTGTAGTCGCAGGCGATCAGGATGTCGTCGGCGCTGAGGCCCGAAGAGGCGGTGTTGAGGGTGAAGTTGTAGCCGGTGTTGCTGTGGGCGTCGATGCTGAAGCCGGTGCCGAAGGCGCCGCTGAGCTGGATGGCGTCGGTGGTGCTGACGCGCTGGGTCGTGCCGGAGCCGATGGCGATCGCGGGGCTGGCCGTGCCGGCGTCGTAGCCCTGCACGCCATTGCCCATCACGCTCCACCAGGCCGGGGTGGCGGCCTGGGCGGCATTCAGGATGCTCTCGTTGCGTCTGGAGATGGCGTTGTCCAGGCGGCTGCCGTTGCCGCAGCCGGTGCCGGCCGCCTCGCGGATCTCGTGGCTGATGAGGGCGAAGGAAATCCTCGCCGAGTCCTGCATCTTGGAGAGGTTGTCGGACGTCTTGTAGGACGTCTGGCTGCCGAGGAAGACCACCAGTACTCCGCCAACCAGCACCATGCCCAGGACGAGCGAGATCATCAACTCAATGAGTGTCAGCCCCTTCATGCGGGTGGGGCGCGAGGTCGGCGCGAACATGGCGGTCTTCACAGAATGACGCGGGTGGTCACGCTGAAGGCAGACTTGCCGCTGGTGGCGCGGGAGTCGTCCCACTGCACGGTGATGTCGCAGGTGGCGTTGCGGCACACGATGCCGCCGCAGGCGGTGCGGCCGATGGCGCCCTTGAGTGCGTTGAGCCATGAGGCCAGGTCGGTGTTGGCGAGGCTGGAGCCGCTGGCGCTCCCGCAGGTTTCCAGGTTGTAGTCGCCGTTCCTGGCTGCGGTCACGTTGGCACGCATGGATTCGGTGATCGAGGCGCTCATGATGGTTGCCATGGAGCGCGACTGGGCGCTCTGATTGTTGCGTAGCGACACCGTCTGCAGCGCGGCCATGCCAAGCATGCAGAGCGAGAGAACCACCATCGAGACGAGCACTTCGATCAGGCCCACGCCTTTTTGCCGCTTGAGAGGAGACTTGTTTCTCATTTCCGGGATGCCTGTGGATATGGGTCAGGAGTTGGAGGGAGTGGGGCAGGCGCCGTCGTTGTCCACCTGGACGATCAGCGGGCGGCCGCCGGAGGTGATTCGAAGCTCGCGGGCGTTGTGCTCCGGAGACGCGGTGACGATGCACACCGACAACTTGGCCTGCAGCAGGGCCGACGAAGAGCCCGGCGCAGTGCGGGCAAAGCCGTCCGAGCCGACGCGGATGCGGTTGCTCTGGCCCGAAATCGCAGCACTCGCCAGCACGCTTGTTCCGGCAGTGCTGGGGATGGTGCCGCTGCGCAGGATCTCGGATGCGCTGGGGGTGTCGGTGCCGTCGCTATCGACGAAGACCAGCCAGCCTTTCCAGCCGTCGGTGGCCGCCGAGCAGGTGCTGCCGTCATCGCTGCGGCAGAACACCACCCGCTGGTTGAGGCGGATCGCTTCGCTGCGGGCGATCATCAGACCGCCAAGGATGTCGTTAGCCTGGGTGGCAAGCCGGTTGGTGTTGGTCAGCGCGACGTACGAGGGGGCTGCGATGCTGATGAGGATCGCGGCGATGGCGATCGACACCAGCAGTTCGACGAGCGTGAATCCGTTTTCGGGCTGCGTGCGCATTGCGGTTCTCAGGCGCCGCTTACGTTGCTGGAGCGGCAATCGGTTTTTTAGGTGTGCCGGCTGTCTCGGGATGTTCGGAGCAGCGGGCGAGCGAGTTTCGTACTGATTGTGGTAACGACAAAAATGAAAAAAACTGAACCGGGCTTGGTGATCTGCGTCACGGCGCCTCGTTCGTTCTGACTCAGTAAAAATCGGCGGTGGGGATGGGAACTTGAGACAGCTGCGACGAACGGTCGGTCGGGCTGTGCAGCCCGCGCCGGGGCTGGATATTCCGCAATGCGGCAGGGGTGTGGGAAGGGGTGGGAAGGCGCGCTCGGCGGGGGGCTCGCCGTGCCGGTGAGGCGGGGAAATACGCGCGAAAGGCGCTGGATGCGTAAAAAAAGAACGGGCCCTGGGGCCCGTTCGTCGGATGCGGCGGAAGGTGACTTTAGACTTTTTGGTAGATTTCCGCGCCCTTCTTCACGAACTCGACCGCCTTGGTCTCCATGCCCTTCTCCAGGGCCTCGGCCTCGGCGATGCCCTGGGCGGCGGCGAAGTCGCGCACGTCCTGGGTGATCTTCATGGAGCAGAAGTGCGGGCCGCACATGGAGCAGAAGTGGGCCACCTTGGCCGATTCCTTGGGCAGGG